>JALZHG010000706.1 GCA_030914045.1 Chloroflexota bacterium
CATCGACAACAGTTTAGGAAGTTTCGTCGCTAAATATATCGGTCAAGTAGCCTATTTTTCTGAACCATGGTACCTACCTGACTTCGCTGTCAGCTCGACGATATTCAAATCTGTCCTCTCAACTTCCTCACCTCTCGTTCCGTCTTACGTCGCAGAGCGCGGAACTCACCTGCGGCGCTCTTGATGCAGGGGGGACGGTCTCAGATCTCGTATAGAGTTTGGCTCCGGATCTTAGGGTATGGTATCCGGCGTAGGGCATCCAAGCGGCCCGCTTTTGACCTAGTATTAGCCGGTGGGTGCAAATCACGCTGGAACTCCACCTGAGCTTATATGGCTCCTGTCCCCGCAGTAGATCGAGATAGCTTATGTTCTTGTCGTGAGCAAGTTCGACGGCACCCCAGATATAGAGAGCTCCATTGGTACGTTGCATCGCTCTCTGGCAGGCACCAAGAAGGTAGGTTCCCAAAACGCCCGTCCGAACAGGATAAGATCAGAATTAACAGGCTCTTTGCCTTGCCAGAATTCAGATATCCTTCCCAACCCCCGAGCTGCCAACCGGTCGGCAGCAACTACTATAAAATCCTCGAATCTGTTTGTCAGTGCTCTGGTCCGATACTATGTTCCTGCCAGGTCTCTCTATGTAGTGCCACCAGTCTCCTGGCCGCATTCTTGGTATCCGACGGATCCGCTATCTTGCGATGGAGCCCATCCGCTGCGGCTCGCCGCACGGCCCGTCGAACCGTGCTACGGAGGCTCTTACTTAGGGAGCTGAGCAACTCGTCCCAAGGCTTGACTTCTATCACAGGGCAGCTATCCTGCCCCAAGCGAACCTGGCGCCCGTCACATTGCCGTTGGACGTGCCACGCTGCAGCATCCGGGCGCAGCTGTTGCAGATCCGCTACATACCAAGAACCTATCTCCGCAAGGGCACGTACTACGGCCCCCGCAACGTGCCTCTCCCAGCCCTCCCTTGCTAGCATGTCAAGATAGTCGCTTAGGTCGGTCCCTATCCAGAGCAACCTGCCGAAACCCATCTGACGTTCCAGCAAAAGGGGCACAAGCCTGGGGAGCCCGCTCGTCAGCTAAGCAAACCCTCAACCTTCCCGCGCTCCAAGCTACATATGCATCGATCACCTTGATGTAACGTTCCATACTTCGGCCGCCTTGATGGGCTCAATTCTCGCTGCGGCGAAGCGAACACTCATCTAGGCTAAGAGTTGTATCACCCTAAAGAATGGTAGGATGTCGGCGGTTCTCCGAGACGAGCGGTACTTTTGTGTAAACTAATGGCCCGATGAAGGTTCGTATTAGTGGTGAATCTGTGAATATTGTCGTCTACAGATACTGATGCGCAGTACGTCTGTCACCTCGCCAACTTCGCAAGGTACTGCTTCCAAACGTATTCCAATCTTGCTCGCAGACAACAACACTTATGGCGTCCTCGCCGTAGTGCGCGCCTTGCGCGCCGCAGGTTACGAGCCGTGGCTTGCGACCAACAACGCAAACAGCTATGCCGCCCGCTCACGTACGACGGCTGGGACCGTGCCGGTGCCCGAGCCCAGCTTCAACGGTAAAGGGTTCGTACACGAGCTCGCCGCTGCCGCTGTGCGGCTTTCCGCTGCGGTCGTTCTGCCGAGTGAGGATGCGCACTTGTTAGTCCTGGCTGGCCGCGACGACGACTTCACAGGTGTTGTCCTCGGCGCTCCTGCGCGGCAAAGCGTTGAGTGGGCTACCGATAAGGAACTGCTTATCAAGCTCAGCGCGAATGCGAGGCTACGGACACCTCCGACCATAAGGGTCGCGCGCGGCGACACCGAGCTGGTGGGTGAATTCGGCTTTCCCGCGGTCTTGAAGCCATCGCGCAGTCAGACTCGAAACCTAGATGAGACGGTGTCGGCCCGCTCCGCGCCCTGCTACGTCTTGGCCGAACAGGCAGAGGCTGCCGCCAATGATCTCCCGGATGAAGGGGCGCTCGTTCAACCATACATTCCTGGACGACTCATTAGTATCTCCGGGGTTGCCTGGAAGGGCGAACTCGTCTGCGCGC
>JALZHG010000707.1 GCA_030914045.1 Chloroflexota bacterium
CGACGCACTCCCACCGCCGAACGGCGTGCAGCGCCCACCGCTGCATGCTCGAACCGATCCGTCCCTCTAAAGAGCTTGTGTCAAGGGTTATAGGTGTTGTATCAAAAACGATCGAGGCTGTTGAAAAAGTCGTAGTTGGACCGGTCTATAGTCCAGAACAGATCCAAAACACCTAGAAACCAAGGCCAAAACACTACGAAAGCGGGGTTTTATGCCCCTCAACGGGGCTCGGAAAATGGCACGAAGGAGTTTTTCAACACGCTGGCCCCTTCTAGCTCGACTTTAGCCATTTGGCCGTGTAACACAGCGCATAAGTTAGTCATCCTACGAAGGCCCTGGGACTTTTTGCGTGTCGGTCTCCCACTGCGACCCGCAAAAACAAGTCCCCTTAAAAACCTGGAGCCTCTGTTGGCAGAGGCGTTTTGAGAGAAGTAGCGTGAAGGGAGCTAAGAGCCGTATCTCACCATGGTCGGCAGGGGGGTAGGCACCTCGATCGGCGCCTCTTCTTGTGCAGTGGGGTGAGGAGCGTATCTCTATCCCTTTCGCTCTCAAATGGCTTCCATGAGAAGGCCCCCTGTGTCAAGGTCAACGTGGTGACCGAAGCCTCGACTATCCAAGACAAAACGCCCTTCCGCTACGCTTCCATTCGCACTCCTTTTGAGCCCGCCCTTCAGTGGCTCAGTGCATGATGGGGTCCGTCCGGGGCGGGTGCTGCAATCTAAAGTGCGGCCTCTGTTTCGGACCAAAGCCATTGGCGCAGTCACCTCAATACACCGGGCGTTTTGGGCGTTCTCTCAATGTTCGTCGCTGCTCCGTTCACTTTCTTCGATCATGGACCTTCTCTCTTTAAGGTTGCCCCCGCTGCTCGTAAATCTTTCTAGGACACCGCCTTCACAGACGCACAGAGCTCGCTCCTTCTAACCGCCGGGCGTTGTAGAGCGGGTCGTAAACCTCCTCAGAGACCCAAAGATGATGCAACACTACCGAGAGCTTACGAGCCACCGCTACCACTGCCCTCTTCTTGGCGTTCTTGCCCCCGCGCTCGCCAATTTTCATGCCGTGACGTCTCAGATCCGAGTCTCGGGCGAAAGGACCCAGGATGTAGTGGGCACTGCCGACCAAAAGGCGCCTTAGCATCTCGTCGCCCTCTCCGGAGATGCGCCTCTGAGGATCACTATCTCCCGACTGGTCCTTGCCCGGCACGAGTCCCACATACGCGCCTACCGTCCGGCTCTGCTCGAACCGATCCGGGTCCTCCACGGTCAGCACGAAGGCCAAGGCACTCAGTGTTCCCACTCCCTGTACCTGCCTTAAGAGGTTCGTCTCCGGGTAGTGCTCCTGGGCGAGCGCTTCGAGTTTGCGGTCGTAGTCGCGTATGCGAGCGCTCAGCGAGGCTATGGTCTCCAGAATGGGCTCCAACGCCGCTCTCAAGACCTCCGGTATCCCATCGACAACCTTCTTGTGGAAGCTCTGAGTCGAGCACTTGGGCAGGCGATGTCCGAAGGACTTGACCGTCCCCCGGACGTGATTGATCAGCTGTGTGCGGGCACGGACGAGTGCCTCGCGGGAATGCAAAAGCGCCAGGTGAGCCTGGGATTGCTCACTCCGGTGCTCAAGCGGATACAAAAGCTTGGGATCGACTCGGGCCAGCCGGGCCAGGTTCTCTGCGTCTAGCTTGTCGGTTTTGCGCCCCTTGCCGTAGATGAGGTGGAGCTTTCTGGCGTTTGCAACCAAGACCTTATGGCCGCACTCTTCGAGTAGACGGCTCACCCAGGGCGAGTGGGTTCCCACCTCGATGGCGATGCGCAGCGGCTGCTCCGAATCGAACCGGCGCCGTAGGGCCTCGGGGGTAGTGCGCACCCTACCCTCCTCGATGACCTCGCCGCTTTGGGTGTCGAGCAGGCACAGATGGCTGTAGTTGTCTCCCAGGTCCAGCCCAGCTGTCGTCTTCGCTGCCCCTTTGCTACCATTGTCCACGGGCCGATCTCCTCCTTCCATTGAGCCCTTTGGAGCTCGTAGATACTTGCAGACCCTCTAAACAGGGT
>JALZHG010000708.1 GCA_030914045.1 Chloroflexota bacterium
CGCCCCGCACCTTCCAGAACGGGCGCGTTTCCTGCACCTTATAGAAGTGGTTGGCCGCGTTACTGATCGCCTCGGCTGCCGCCGAGCCCACGCCGAGGGTGAAGAGTAGGGACGAGATAAAGGTAGTCAAAGACACACTCCTGGCGGTGCGAACGAGGTATTCTCTGATAAGTTCGATCGTTTCGTGGGGCCAAAAGCCCTCCATCCTCCTGGTCAGGTCCTTAAGGGTGGTCTCAGGATCAGTCACCGCGATGCCTGCCAGAGTGACCAGAAATATGAGGAAAGGGAACAAGAAGAGTATGAAGAGGTAAGCTAGCTGGCCGGCAAGCGCTAGGGCGTCGTTCTCCAGTAGTTGACGCACCGTCCGCCTCAATGCCGTAGGGCCGAGAATGCGCTTGAGATCTGTGAAGAACTGGGCCATCGTAGTGCGTTGCTTTCTCCCTTACCTTGATGAAGGCATCATCATCTCCGAAGCGGTGTATCGGGGAAGGATCTCATCCTCTCAGGAGTCTTCGTTCCGCGGTTCCGTTATCTCGGTGTCCTTGTGTTCTGTGACGCGGGCCAGCTGAGCATTTATCTCGATCCCGGCTAGCACCACGAGCCCTACGACGTAGAGCCAGATCAAGAGCACTATACCTATCGCCAGCTGTCCGAAGAGTTGGTTGGAGTGGAAAATGTTAGACGCCCACAGTATGAAGATTTTGCTGGAGACAGGCAGGAGAAAAGTAGTAATGAGTCCTCCGGGAGTGATCCACCTGAATGGTAGGTCGGTGTTTGGGGCCAGATAGTAGAGGATGTCGAAGGCCAGGGTCAAGTTGAGGAAGACCACCATCCAGCTTAGAGCCCCCCAAGCGCGCAGGAACACGTCCGGCAGACCCGTCACACCTTGGAAGAAAGCCTCTGTCCGGGGGCTCAAGACCAAGAAAGCCATCGTCGCGACGAGCAGCGTGAAGCCGAAGAGCAGCAAGATATCGATAAACAATCTCTCCCAGACCGGGCGCGTCTCCGGCACCTCATAGGCGCGGTTAGCCGCTCTGATGATGGACTCGGTCGAGGCCGCGCCCATCACCAAGGTAAGTATACAAGAGATAAGGAAAATGAAAGAGGAAGTACTCCGGAGTGTGTGATCGAGGTAGTTACTCAGCATATCGATCGCTGCTTGTGGCAAGAAACCCTTCGTGCTCGCAACCACGGTTTCGAGTATGGACTCGGGTTTGTCCACCACGAGGCCCACGAGGGAGACCATGAATATCAGGAAAGGAAACAAGAAGAGGACAAAAAAGTAAGCGAGTTCCCCCGCAAGAGCCAGGGCATCGTGGGCCAGTAACTGGCGCACTACTCGCATTAGCGCCGTAGGGCGCATGATGTGCTTTAGATCTGCAAGAAATCGAGTCAAATCTAGAATGAGTTCTCTGGTTTATTACCTTCCTTTCCTCCACCAAATTCTATCCGCTATACATCTAAAGAGGCGCCAAGGCATTGCTGTAGATCCTTCCCGTTTTCGCTCTGTTCTGTTAACTCTGTTGGTCCTGCAACCCCATTTACAGTGTTTAGAGAGACTTAAGTACTCCAATACAGAATGAGCTTTTTCGCGCCGATCGGGATAGACGATGGCGAAATGATGAAGCCTCGTGTGACCCTCCGGTGGATGTGTGCCCACTTGGCTCTGTCCCGTGTTCAGCCCTAGAAGTGGAGCCGAGGGGATTCGAACCCCTGACCTCCGCCGTGCAAAGGCGGCTTAATAGGTCCGCCGAGGTTCACAGGCGTTCAGAGAACCGCTTACATAAGCGACATCCTACGGATTCGTAGGTATCTCTGTTCGCTGACGTTCACCCCGGTAACTGTCAAGTAACTGTCAGCGATACGGGCACGTGCCCGACGCCAAGCGTTCATCTAATTTGCGGTCGCTACCAACGCGCCACCTACAGCGCGTTTCATAGAAGATGGACGGGGGGACGGTGGCCGCCATGTTTGAAGAAACCCCGGGCGTCCATTGCGCTGATCGCCGAGATCGCTCTCCCCAACGCTTCAACAAGGGCTTCGCG
>JALZHG010000709.1 GCA_030914045.1 Chloroflexota bacterium
GCGCAAAACTACATCCAAGAGACCAAGCTCATCGAGGGAGCGATGCGGGAGGCCGCAGGCGAGGCCGCAGACGAGGCGGCTGCGAGGGGAACCGATTGGTACCCTTCAAGCGAGAGACCCTTGATTCTTTTTCGAGCTATTGCGCAGACAGGCGAGCAGGTGCCGGCGCAAGCACAATATGATGGGAACGGGGGTGTCCCGCCTAGAACGCGGCAAGCCGCGGCAGCGGCCAACGTCGGGGAAGACGACAATGCTTCCGTCCCCGAGATGTTGCGCCAGAAAGAGGCCGCCCTCAAACGAGAGGGTGCCAGTGGTCCCGAGGCCAGGGCAGGCGCCCTTTGCGGCACCGAAGTCGAAGTTTTGGACGACGAAGTAAAGAGAATCGAAGGATTATATGAAATCATACCTCTAATACCGAAAGTGATAGGGCATAGAGAAACCGAACAAGCCGGACTGCTTGTTTCGCCCCTAACAAAAAAGAGATTCCAGGAGATAAGGCAGAAGCACGAAGATATTGACGAGGCTAGCGTTTCCGACATTGGCTGTGTAGAGCTCGCCGATCGGATGAAGGCGAAGCTCATAGCTTTCGAAGAAGGATTGGATGTCTCTGGGCATCAGCCCGACGACATACGGGAACTTTCCCCGAACCGAGCTACCAGATGGGGTTGGAATCTGACCGCGCGCCAAACAGGAAGAGTGGACCTTATGTTGGATCTTAGCTACGCTATCTCGCGCGAAGGCCTGGAATTTCGCCTGATCCCACAATCACCGGTGTATGAAGAAGCAATCAGGGTCCCAGAGCCCCCACCTCCGCCGTGGTGGCAGCGCATCTTCGAAGGCATTCTTAACATCCTTGAGCGCATCTCTGGGGTCTTCGAGGCTTAGGTCAGGATACGTTCTTCACAGGTCCTCTACGGGGCAGAGGAGCGCGGATCAATCGACTCTTGACGGAGGACTAGAAGGGGTGCTCTTGGGCTACAGCCCACGCCTCCTCTTATAGCCTCCACATATAAGCCGCCTCCGTCATAGCGAGCGCCTTAGAGAGACGCGCCCACATCGACGGCCAGGAGGTAGCCGCGAGGATGCGGGTTGGGGATGGTTAAGAGTCGATTAAGAATCGACAGGTGCCCTTGACACCCCCCGATACCTCGTTAGGGTGGAAAGGGGAGCCAGCGATGGTAGGAGGGAACTTTGAGTAAAGCTCAGGCAGTACAAGCGCAGATAGACGCGCTGGGTGGCTGGATAGCGGAGCTTGACGAAAACTTTGACGACGACCTCGGCCGGATCGTGCGCTTCGACTACTCAGCGAATCTGGCCGCTGCATTGGAACTGCATGGCATAGACGACCCCAACATGGCTTTGTACGTGTTCTTGGAGAGGGAACAAGCCCTTAAAGGGCTACTAAGCCGGGTCTAGGGCACCGGGTTGCGACCTGGGCCATCCGCGCGCCTCTGGCGAGCTAGAGAAAAGTCCCCGAGTAGAGTCGGGAGCTGGAAAAAGGCCCGGTGTAGCTCAGGAGGGACCGAAAGCACACCGGGTAGACCAACCCTATCTGCTCGCAAGGAGTACCACATCTGTCAGGTGGACATTCGTTGGATTCATCCAAAATTCATCGCCATACGCTACCGTAGATAGCGCCCGGCGGCCGCTCCGGTTGTACTAATCCCGCTCAGTAGCCGCCGGGTTCACCCTGAGTCATCCGCGTCGTGCCCGCGCTCGATCCACTCCTCTCTCGGCGGGCCCAGGAAGGGTACTCCACATATAAGCCGCCTCGGTCATGGCAAGCGCCCCAGAGAGGCGCGTGAGGAGCTCCCGATAGTTCACCTCTTCGGTCATGCCTCGAGCGTGCATGACGTTCTGGGCAGCCCTGATGCGCTGGGCGGCTTCTCTTAGGTTGTCCAGCGCCTCTTCTAGGACGGACTCTTCGTTAGTCACGCCCGGAGTGTACTGCCGTGACTCAGAGATTCATCGATGGGTGTGTACCCTTGCTGCGTTGGGCGAACGGCCTCGACGGAGTAGTAGGAGGCCACACCCTTG
>JALZHG010000710.1 GCA_030914045.1 Chloroflexota bacterium
CTCTTGGATCGACCACAACAGGAGGATGAGCAACGATTACGAGAGGCTCACCGAGACGAGCGAAGCATTCATCTACGCGGCGATGAGCCGCCTAATGGTGAAGAGATTGGCTCGCTCATGAGGCTTTTCGGACAGTCTCTCCACGCTCGACTTTAGCCATTCGCGAGCGAAAGGAGTAGGGTACGCTCGTCACCGCAATCCCCAAAAAGAGGTGATCGATGCGCACCCTACCGACCGTGATGATACGGGTTTTGGTCCCCTTCGCGCCACTTTTCTCAAAGCGCGTCTGGCAGCACGCTCAGGTGCTCCTGGCGGGCGCGATCCTCGCTCCGGGCAGAAGGACCGTAAGTTCCGCCCTGCGCGCGATGGGCCTAGACCAGGAGAAGCGCTTCCATCGCTACCACCGAGTGCTTAGCCGCGCTAGCTGGTCGAGTCGGAAGGTGAGTCGCGTACTGTTGGGGTTGCTGGTGGAGGCGTTCGTGCCTGAAGGCCCTCTTGTTGTAGGCATCGATGAGACGCTGGAGCGACGATACGGGAAGAAGATTAGGGCCAAGGGCGTCTACCGCGATCCGGTGCGCTCCACCCACGAAAACTTCGTGAAGAGCAGTGGGCTGCGGTGGGTGTGCATGATGTTGTTGGTGGAGATCCCTTGGGCTTCTCGGGTCTGGGCTTTGCCCTTCCTGAGCGCTCTGGCTCCTTCCGAGCGTTATGCCACCGCGCAGGGCAGGGAGCACAAGAAGATAACCGAGTGGGCGTGGCAGCTGCTCTTGGTGGTAAGGCGCTGGTACCCACAGCGAGAGATAGTGGCCGTCGCCGATCGCGCTTACGCTTCCTTGAAGCTCCTCGACCGTTGCCGAAGCCTCTCCAACCCAATCACTTTCATCACCCGTTTGCGGCTGGACGCTGCGCTCTACGAACCGGCCCCGCCACGACGCCCCCATCAGATAGGGAGGCCTCGTCTCAAGGGCGAGCGGCTGCCCAACCTTTCGGTGGTGGCTGAAGACCCTGCCACCGTTTGGGAGCTCACCACTTTCGCTAACTGGTATGGGAGCGGGGAGCGTATGGTTGAGATCGCTTCAGAGACGGCCGTGTGGTACAGCACAGGCTTGTTCGCCGTGCCCGTGCGCTGGGTGTTGATTCGCGATCCGCAAAAAGAGTTCAAAACCCAGGCCCTTCTTTGTACTGACCTTGGAGCTGATCCGCAGAAGATCCTCTCTTGGTTTGTGATGCGCTGGCAGCTAGAAGTAACCTTCCAAGAGGTGCGTAGGCATCTCGGATTCGAGACGCAGAGGCAATGGTCGGATTCGGCGATCCGGCGAACCACACCGGCGCTGTTGGGTTTGTTCTCGCTGGTCACCTTGTTTGCGCATCGCCAGATGAGACAGGCAGCTGATGTTTTTCGGCAGGCAGCCTGGTACCACAAGGCTCATCCTACCTTCGCCGACGCGCTCGGTTTGGTGCGCAAAGAGCTGTGGGCTCAGGCGACTTTTTGCGGGTCGCCCCAGGAGAGCGACACAGTAAAAGTCCCGCGGGCTTTCATGGAACAGTTAACCCAAACGCTTTGCTACGCAGCTTAATGGCTAAAGTCGAGCTCTAGAGGGTGTCTGAGAAGCCCTCACGCGGCCACTTTCGCTAGCCTACGTACCATCAGTCTGATCATCGCCACGTAAACGAGCGCCTCTGTCGTCTGTGCCAAAAACTCATAGTCTCGGCTCATCCTCCGGTTGCGCAAGATCCACGCGATCGTGCGCTCGATCACCCAACGCCTCGGCAACACCGTGAAGCCCACCCAGGGCGGCGGCTCCTCATCCGCCGGTACTCTTACCCACCTGCGCGGAGGCTTGACGATCTCCAGAGTCCATCCGAGTCGCTCCTTCATCCACTCACCTATCTTGCCGTTGTAGCCCCTATCGGCCCAAACTTTCTCCATCCGCGTCAACCGATCGCCGACCTTCTCAAGCAAGAGCTTCGCGCCATCCCGATCGGCGATGTTCGCTTGGTGGACCGCCACTCCGATCACCAAGCCTTCCGTGTCGA
>JALZHG010000236.1 GCA_030914045.1 Chloroflexota bacterium
TGACTCCTCCTACCTTGACCATTTCGGGTTCGGAGGTTTCCAGGTACGGATGCCGCTCTAACCAGCCGACTATGTCCTCGGGGACGTCCAACGCGTACGGCGTGCCCGTCCTGGTGGGCTTGTAGACCGTTGCTCCCTGTAGGTTCGCAAAGCCCATCCCCCCGATGTCTTGTCCTCGTGTGATGCGCAAGCTGTCATACACCTCCGGTGGTAAGTTTGTCCAGCCTTCGCCGACCCTGAAGGAGAGCGAGGGTTCGAACTCCTCCGAGCGGTATTCACCGGGGCGCAGCTCTTGCTCCTCCTGCGGTAGGGGGAATGCCTTGGCCTCCTCCTGTGCCGACCTGCCACCACAGGCCGTTAGTGAGAGTAGCACCATCGTAGTGGCCAACGGCAACATTGCCCTTCCCATGCCCTCATTCCTTCCGTAGAGCGGGAAGGAGGCAGCCCAGCTGCCCGTCCTCTGCATACCTTTTACTCGCGCCTGCATTCGATAGACTTCCTTCGCTAGGGTTCTTAACTTCTCAGAGGAAGAACAGCACCGGAGCGATCCAGAGGAGATTGAGCAGCGAAAGGAACAGGCAGCTCAGGAAGAAGATCGACTCGAAGGTCATGTACGACTCCTGGCGTCGGTAGTGCCAGAACAGCAGCCCTGAGGAGACCACAAACCCGCCTAGCAGCGCCGCCGCCACTTTGAGAACCGGACCCACGTTGAAGTAGTCCCAGAAGTCCGTGTCGTACCAGAAGAACACTCCCAAGGCTATGAGCGTACCCACCACGCAGAGCAAGAACAGCGCCATCGCCAGGAGGAATGCTGCTCTGGGCACGTTCGACAAGGCCACTTTCACCACAATCATGATGCTGGTCGAGCCGCCGGTCGCCATAGACCCGGTCGGAGGCGTCGCCACAGGTCATGAAGCGGCGACGCACCAGGCTCAGGAGCCTGCTGCGGTCGGTGTGTCGGAGTACCCGCCGTGCGCGCCTGTCCTCTAATCTCCACGACCTCGGCGTCGATTGCCGCAACCTTGTGGTATTTGGCCACGGAGACGCGGTGGTTGCCGTCCCTAACGAAGTAGGCATCCCCTATCTTGTAGAGGCTCACAGCGGGCAACTCATCTCCTCGGTGGTACGCACGGTCTATACGGCCCCACCTATTGGCCATGTTCCTCTTGAGGGGCAGGAACGAGCCGTCGAAGTCCTGGTATCTTCCGACGCTGCCTGTTATCTTCTCGACGTCTACGGTTCTCATTCCCTGGTAGGCCTGACTCCACTGCACCAGGGTGCCCTTGGCTTCATCGAAAGTGAGCAGGTGATCGCGAGCGCAATCTCTGCGCAGCCGGTTCCTAAAGCGGTGCAGGGAAGCCTTCAGGAGGGCACGATCGAAGTCCTTTTCAACCTGCTCATCTACCCTAACGTACCCGGTCATCGGTGATCCCTTCGCCCGAACCTCTCGTTCTGTACACACAGAACCTTAAGTGGAGAAGCGTCCCAACTGCATAGGAGCTAGGTCCCATTTTGAGTGGGAGATCTGGTCCCAACTTTTCTAAGGATTGCTAAAGACGCGTGTCATGGGCCGCGCCGCGTGCCGCGGGTGCTATCGAGGAGCGAACTGATCGGGCTAGTGTCTCATGCCTTCTCGTCGCGCTAAACGGGCCTACCGCGCGGCAGGCAAATACCGGAGGTGCCTAGTGAGCGCTGTCCCGGCCCAGCCCAGCTTCGCGGGCACGGATTATGGCCTGCGCCCGGTCGGCAACCTGCAGCTTCGCAAAGATGTGGGTGATGTGGTTGCGCACGGTGTTGGGGCTGACAAAGAGGCGTGCGGCGATCTTGGCGTTGCTATGGCCCTGGGCGATTAGATCCAGGATGTCGCGCTCGCGGGGCGTGAGTTCGGGTAAGGCCTCCACGGGAGAGACGATTTTGGGAGTGGAGAAGAAGTCCATGAGGCGACGGGCGATCTCCGGCCCGAAGTAAGCCTCCCCATCCGCCACGGCGCGCACCACCTTAAGGATCTCGGAGGGGTCCGCACCTTTGAGGACGTAACCACGAGCACCGGCACGCATGGCCGAGAACACCGAGTCGTCATCCTCGAACATGGTCAGAACGACGACCCCGACATCCGGCCTAGCGGAGCGGATGTGACGGGTTGCCTCGATGCCGTTTATCCCCGGCATCTGTATGTCCATGAGGATGACGTCCGGCCTAAGCTCGGCGGCCCGCTCGACCGCCTCTGTACCGGTGGCCGCTTCACCCACGATCTCCATATCGGGCTCCGAGCCGAGCACGGCGCGCAGCCCTTCCCTGAAAACGGCGTGGTCGTCGGCTAAGAGGATGCGGATGGTGCTCTCCACGATGTCTTTCTTTCCGAATGCTCTGTCGGGGCAGGCAGCGGCAGGCGCGCCAGCACGCGTGTGCCACCTGTGGGCCTGGGTTTCACATCGCACGTCCCGCCCAATTCCTCCGCCCGCTCGCGCATCGAGCTCATCCCCACCCCGGCGCGGCGGCCTTCCGGCATCCCTACGCCGTCGTCTCTCACCTCCAGCTCCAGCACTCTCCCGGTCTGATCGACGGAGAGGTTGACGCGGCATGTCTTGGCGTGGGCGTGACGCGCGACGTTGGTGAGTGCCTCCTGGGCGATGCGGTAGGCGGCGACCTCCACGGCGGCCGGCAGGGGTGGTAGGTCCTCGGGAGCTTCTAGGGAGAAAGAGACCAGCTCGTGCTCTGCGGCCGCTTCCCTTTCTGTGCCTCCAGAGAAGCCGTCAACGACGAAGCCGTGGCTCTCCGCCTGCTGGCGGACGGCTGCAACGAGCCCCAGGTCGTCGAGTGCGGGCGGGCGCAGGCCGTAAACCAGGCGCCTCACGTCGCCCACCGTATCCTGCGTCTGGTCCTTCAGGCGCAAGAGCAGCTCCTCTGTGTCCTCCGGCTTGCGCCTGACCATCTTGCGAGCCGCGTCGAGCTTCAGGGCCAGGCTCGCCAGCGTAGGACCTAGACCGTCGTGCAGGTCACGCCTCAGGCGCCTCCGCTCCTCCTCCCGGGTTGCAACCAGGAGTTCGCGAGAGCGTTGCAGGTCGGTGGTGAGACGCACCGCGTGCACGGCTACCTCGGCCTGGCGCGCCAGATCCTCTAGCAGGTTCCGGTCCGCAGCAGAGAACTCCTCGCCCGGAGCCCTGGGCGAGAGTAGGAGGCGCCCTATCTCCTCCCTCTGGTACACCAGCGGCAGGGTCTCCGGTTCTCCCGTGGGTGACCCGTAGGCAGCGGCACTCCGGAAGCCCTCTCCCTCCTTCAGGAGGATAGCCACGTAGGGCAGCTTGAGCGCCTGGGCGATCGTCTCGACGACCGTCGGCAGCACCGCGTCGGGGGCAAGGGTTGCCTCGAGGCGTCTCCCCAGGCGTGAGATCACCGCGTATGGATCGTCTCGCTCGCCGTACATCAGCCTGTTCACGCCGCGCTGGAGCCTGCTCCGAAGCGGCTGGAACAGAATGGCCACAAGCCCCGTGGCCAGGAGCGAGACGGCGAGGTTGCCCTGCGCCTGAAAGAGGACTCCGAGCCCTCCCACTGCGAGCACGTAGATCAAGACGATACAGGCGGTCAAGGCACCGTAGACGAGGGTGCGGTTTATGACCACGTCTATGTCGTAGAGCCTGTAGCGGAGGATGGCGATATAAGTGCAGATTGGAAGCGCGAGCAGACCGAACACACCCACATAATAGATGTAGTTGTGAATCTGCCATGACCATAGGATGTCTTCGTTGAACAGGATGCGCGTAGTGAAGTCGACATACATAACCTGAAGCAAGATCAGGGTATGGCAGAGAATTGCTGGCACAGCGGCGTACAGGAACCATTTGAGCTGCTGGCGTTCATCTCCCCGCGTGCGGTGCAGTCGCGCTATAAGCGACAAGAGTGCAGCAATGCTGCTCATCAATAGCAGGGCCAGGCCGAGGAGACTCAAGGCTGGAAAGAGCTCATACGTTGTGAACCCGCCGCCTATGACCCCCACAACTCCTAACGGGTTCTCAACGTAAGCGTGAGTGCGCAACTGTCCCGGATAGAGCGCATCCCCGAGTGTAACCGACAGGGCTCCCAGGATCCCCACCCATGCCACTATCCGCCAGCGACGAGACGGAAACCGGCCGTCGGGAAACAGGAGCATCAGGAATACTGGCGCTAGGTCTGCTGAAAACGCTATCCATGTCGAGAACCAGGCCACGTACTCCCCCCAGGGCAGGGCGAGATTCTCCACAAACGCGTAGTCGGCGTACGCTCCAGTGAAGCGCTGACCTGCGTAAAGTAGTCCCACGCCACAGAAGATCCAGCCGATGGGGTTAGTCGGGAGGCGCGAGGCGATCAACGCGCCGACCGCTGGGTACGCTACTGATAGCACCCCTGTTAGAACAGCGAGGCCAGGAATCAGTCTGGCATCCGGCGGAAGGGGGACATCGTCTGTGAGAAAGTCGAGCAGGAGGGCGAGCGCAATGAGCACCACGCAGGCCGCCCACAGCGACCAGGCCAGCCGGGTAGCAGTGCGGGCGCTAACCCTGGCACCAACCGCCAATTCAGTTTGCTCCGCTGGGGTAGTGTTACTCAACGGCGGCTCACCAAGAAAGCTTTATGGAGATACTAACAGCAAGAATGGTGCCACACTCAGAAACCCGGCGCGAACTTCCGAGAATTCCATCCTACTAGGCAGTTCGGTGAATATGGCCGTTGGGACACGAGCGAGGTGGTCGAACTCTGGGACCTGAGCTTATACTGCGGGTCTCGACGGGTCAGCGAAGGAGGAGGACCTCATGACGGAGCCACGCCACGGACGATTCTACGTCCAGGAGTTGGTGCTGGACCCGAACGCGAACGTCCGAGAGCAGATCCAGGAAGCCCTCGATGCCAACGAGGCCCAGGACTGGCACCTCGTCGGGGTGTCGGGCGTGCCAGGAGAGGGCGGCGTGATG
>JALZHG010000058.1 GCA_030914045.1 Chloroflexota bacterium
CACAGGAGGTACGGGCAGCGAGGCGGGAGGGGTGCCTGGATAGGGTGTGCCTTTGTAAGTTACGCTGCCCGTAACCCCCACGGTGAGACCGTTATCGCCGGGGAAGTTCAGCCCCGAGTCTCCCAACCCAAAGTCGTACACGATGTCCTGCGTCAGGTGCCCGCTCTCCGGTATGGATTTGAACATCGGGGGAAGCACCGCCTGGATGGCTGAAGAGAAGTCGATGCTTGCAATGGACTGCGCTGTGGCGTCGTCCACGTGGGAGGAAAAGCACTCCTGGTCCTGCTCGTGGAGTATGCTGTCGCTGGGAATATTAGACTTGACGTTCGAAGTGCTGCCGGAAGAGGTGCCGACAGCGATCTGCCAGCTCTGTGAGGTCGCGTCGAACTTGAACTGAGTAGGCACACTCACGGTCAGTCCCCCGATGGAGGGCTTATATGTGAACGACTTGTCCTTGTTCTTGGTTGGGTCGCAAAGAATGCCAACCTGTCCTCCCGCGTTATAGCAAAACGTCCATTTGTAGGTCTCCTCCCAATTGTAGACCGCCTCGAAGCTGGCGGCCTGCAACGTGATGGCAAACTGGCCGCCGCTACCCTGGCCCACCTGCTGGAAGGTGGGCGAGAAGTTGCTGAGGCTGCCGTCATTCAGCCGGATGCGGATATCCTGCGCATTGCTGTAGTCGATATCGATGCGGCCAATAGGGATGTTCCTGTCGGGCGGCTTGAGCTGGGACAGGGCGCTGATGAGATCGACCGCTACCAACTCGTTGGCAAAGTAAGTTACCCCGGCAGGCCCGATGGCTACTGTAATGGCTTGCATTGCGCCCTCCTGAACGTCGTAGACGTCCTAAGCGTGCTGCGGTCTAGCACCTATTGCCCCTGCTAAATCCCTGCTGGTCTCAGCCGCGTGGACTGTGGTGGTGCCTTTGAACTCAACATTCGCCAGGATGGAGACATAGCCTTCCTGGATGCTCAGCTGCGCCTCGTCGAAGAGGAACTGGAACCCCGACATGATGGGCAGTGGCACACCAGTCTTCCCCATTTCACTGACGGCTTTGTCGTAGTTCGGCTCTCCCACGTTCGGCCAAATGACGTTGCCGAAGTCTTTTTCCTCGAAGTTCGGCACAGTGCTAGAGACGAAGGTGGCGTTGTAGTTGGGGGGCGAGAAGGGCACGAAGGAGTACTGTAGCGTCTGCGCTTTTCCACTTCCGTTTCCGCTTCCGCTTCCGTTTCCACTTCCACTTCCACCACTGAAGCCAAGACCCAGGCCCGTCAGCAGGTCTGTGCGTGTGAGATTGAAGACAATGTTCGGCTTGGTAGGTGCGGTGTTCTCGATAGTCAGCGTGAAGGTCAGGTTGTGAGTGGCGACCATGCCCGTCGTGAGTGTCGCCTTCTCAATCTCTGCAAAGTAGGTCTTGTCGATGGTGAGCGCAGTCAGATCGGCCTCTAGGTTGCTTTGGTTTTGATAGGCTGATGCGACCAGGTTGTTGTTCACTATCCCGTAGACGTTGGCAGGTAGCTGCTTCTGCAGGACCGACATCGCGTCCGGGGTGAAGTAGTACACCTGCTCGAATGCGATAGTGGGAGGTGCGTTCGGGACGATCTGCACTTGCATGGACCACACAGCGTAGGGCTTAAGGGACTTCACGGAGTTAACGTAGGTTGATACCTTCAGCGCATTAGGGTCGTCGGGTAGATCGGCAGGGGTAACTGTGGTGTCGAGCAGACCGGCCTTGAAGTAGGCCCAGTGCAGGGCATTGATCTCGTAGTCTGAGACGTATAGGTTCAGGTGACTGGGTTGCTTCGAATCGGTGGAGGTGGGGGGCACAGGCGGCACCGGCAGCGTCGGCGGGGGCGCGGGCGGCGTGCCGGTGCCAGGATAAGGCGTGCTCTTCCATGTCACCGGGCCGGTTATCCCGACGGTGATGCCTTTATCATCTGGGAAATTTAATCCCGCCTCCCCTTGTCCGTCGGCCAGGGCAAAATCATATTGGATATCCTCAGTCAGGTGGCCGCTGGCAGGAATGGTGTGCAGTAGTGGCGGGACAACCTGAGATATGGCGGTGCTGAAGTCGAGGGCCGCCATCGACTGCTGAGTAGCAGCGCTCACGTGCGATGAGAAGCAACTCTGATCCTGGTTCTGAAGGACGCTATCACCAGGGATATTGGCACTGACGTCTGTTGCGGTACCGGCTGAGTTGGTCGCATCCACATCATAGCCCTTACCCTTGTCATAGACAAAGGCGAGCGTGATAGTCGTAGTCAGCAACCCCACTCGTGGGCTGTAACTGTAGGTGTTGTCCTCATCACTATCCTTGTGGCCGCCCCCACCTCTGGGACCCCACCAGGAACTGTACTTATGGTAGGTCTCGCGCCATGAATAATTCGCGTTGAAGTTGGAGCTGTGGAGTACAAGCTGGAAGGTACCCTTAGCCTGCTGCGTGATGCTCTGAAATACAGGTGAGAACTTGCTGAGGCTGCCTTTGCTCAGGTTGATTTTGATGTTAGAGTACTTATCGCTATAGCCAGGGCCCTCGTCTTCGATGTCGCTCACTGGAACCTGGCGGTCCGGGGGCTTGAGTTTGTTTAGCTCCGTGACCAATTCGCCAACCAACACCTTGTTGGCAAAGTAATTGATCCCGTCGGGTCCGATGGCTACTGTAATGGCTTGCATTGGGTCCTCCTTCTGGTGCTACACCAGTTGTAGCTGCGCTTCCGGGTAGACCCGCTGCATCATGATCTGATCGAGGACCGCCCGCCAGTTGGTGCCTTTGAACTGGACTTTCGCCAGGATGGAGACGTAGCCCTGCTGGATGCTCAGTTGCGCGTCATTGAAGAGGAACTGGAACCCTGACATGATCGGCAGCGGTACCCCCGTCTTCCCCATCTCTTGCAGCGTCTTGTCGTAGCCCTGCTCCCCGACCACCGGCCAGATCAGGTCTCCGAAGCTCCTTTTGTCGAAGCCGGGCACGGTGGTAGAAACGAAAGTGGCAGCGTACTTGACGGGTGTGAAGGCGTACTGAAGTGTTTGGGCCGTGCCGCTGATACCCAGGCCCAGGTCCTGCAACACGTCGGTGCGCACCAGGTCGAACACCAGGTTGGGCTGTTGCTGCGGCGGTGCTCCGTTCTGGATGGTCAAGGTGAATTGTAGGTCGTGAGCTACCACCATGCCCACGGCCAGTGTCGCCTTTTCGATAGTGGCGTAGTAGCCCTGCGCCACTTCCGCCCCGGCGAGATCGCTCTCCAGGTCGGCCTGTGACACGTAGACGTTGCCCTCCAATCCGGTTATTTGCTGGTATACGCTGGCGGGTAGCTGCTGTTGGAGGAGGGACTTGGCAGTGGTGGAAAAGATGTACACCTGCTGCGAAGTGATGGTAGGCGGCTGCCTGGGCACGATGTGCGCCTGCATAGCGTAGGAGGCGTACGGCTTGAACGCTGGTATCGCGGTCACGTAGGTCTTCACCTTGAGCACGTCCGGGTTGGGCAGGTCGCTGGGGTTGACGGTAGTATCGAGCAAACCGGCCTGGAAGTAAGCCCAGTGCAGTGCGTTAAGCTCGTAGTCGGATACGTAAGTCTGTAAGTGATGGTCGGTGGGCACGGGAGGCAGGGGCAGGGCGGTAGGTGGAGTACCAGGGTAGGGGGTGCCTTTGTAAGTCACATTACCCGTAACCCCGATCTGTAGGCCGCTATCGCCGGGGAAGTTCAGCCCCGAGTCTCCCAGCCCAAAGTCGTACACGATGTCAGAAGTGAGGTGCCCGCTGCCGGGTATGCTACGCAACATCGGCGGGATAACCTGGGCGAGGGGGCCGCTGAAGTCTATGGACGAGACAGCCTTAGCGGTGGTGTCGCTCACCTGCGACGTGAAGCAGCCGTGGTCCTCGTTCTGGATGACGCTTCTGGCAGGGATGTTGGGGCTGATATTCTCCGCGTTACCACTGGAGCTAAGCACGTTGACGTCGTAGCCCTTCGTGCCGGCGTTGTAAACAAAGGCGAGCACCACACTGGTAGTCAGCTTTCCGACACTGGGGCTGTAACTATAGGTGCCCTTATTGTTCAAGTCATTGCAGATCGGCCCGCGGTCGGAGCTGGTACAAAAGACCTCATGGTAGGTTTCGTACCACGAATAGTTAGTTGTGAAGTTGGAACTCAGCAGGTTGAGCAGGAATTTGCCTCCGGCTTGCTGCGCGATACTCTGAAATACGGGTGAGAAATTGCTGAGGCTGCCGTTGCTCAGGTTGATAGTGATGTTAGAGTAGTCGGCACTCCAACCGTGGCCGTGAACGGGAAAGCTGGGCACGCCCATCAAGCGGTCGGGAGGCTTGAGCGAGTCGAGCGCCTTGAGCAGGTCGCCAACCAGCAATTGCCTGGCGAAATAATCGATTCCAGTGGGTCCGATAGCGACTGTAATGGCTTGCATTGGGTCCTCCCCCTTCTGGTTGCTAAACCAGTTGTAGCTGCGCTTCCGGGTAGACCCGCTGCATCATGATCTGATCGAGGACCGCCCGCCAGTTGGTGCCCTTGAACTGGACTTTCGCCAGGATGGAGACGTAGCCCTGCTGGATGCTCAGTTGCGCGTCATTGAAGAGGAACTGGAACCCCGACATGATAGGCAGCGGTACCCCCGTCTTCCCCATCTCTTGCAGCGCCGTGCTGTAAGCTGATTCACCCACTACCGGCCAGATGAGGGTGCCGAAGTCCGTCTTGTTGAAGCCGGGCACGGTGGTAGAGACGAAAGTGGCCTTGTACTTGACGTGAGTAAAGGCGTACTGAAGTGTTTGGGCCGTGCCGCTGATACCCAGGCCCAGGTTTTGCAGCACGTCGGTGCGGGCCACGTCGAAGACCAGGTTGGGCTGTTGTGGTGCCCCGTTCTGGATGGTTATGGTGAAGCGCAGGTCCTGGGTTGCCGCCATACCCATCGATTTGGCTGCGTTCTCGATGGTAGCAAAGTAGGTCTGGGGGATTGTGGCCTCAGTCAGTTGAGCTTCCAGGTCGGCCTGTGACACGTAGGCGTTACCTTCCTGCCCCGAAAGCAGCAAATAGATGTTCGCCGGGAGTTGTTGCTGCAACGACTGCATCACAGTGCTGGTAAAGACATAGACTTGCTGGAAGACGGCCACAGGGGCCTGCTTCGGGCTGACCTGCGCCTGCATAGCGAAGGCGGCGTATGGGGCGAAGGAAGGAATCCAGCCAACGTAGGTCTTCACCTTGAGCGCGTCGGGATTAGGCAGGTCAGCCGGGTTGACGGTGACGTTGAGCAGGCCAGCCATGAAGTAGGCCCAATGTAGTGCGTTGATCTCGTAGTCCGAGACGTAAGTGCGTAGATGATTGCCATCCGTGGGCACAGGGGGCATGGGCAGCGCGGCGGGAGGGGTGCCTGGGTAGGGGGTGCCTTTGTAAGTCACGTTGCCCGTGACCCCCACGGTGAGGCCGCTATCACCGGGGAAGTTCAGCCCAGAGTCTCCTAGCCCAAAGTCGTACACGATGTCGGACGTGAGGTGCCCGCTGGCGGGTATGCTACGCAACATCGGCGGGATAACCTGGGCAATCGCCCCGCTGAAGTCTATGGAAGAGACAGCCTTGGCGGTGGTGTCGCTCACTTGCGACGTGAAGCAGCCCTGGTCCTCGTTCTGGATGACGCTTCTGGAAGGGATGTTGGGACTGATATTCTCCGCGTTACCACTGGTACTAAGCACATTGACGTCGTAGCCCTTCGTGCCGGCGTTGTAAACGAAGGCGAGCACCACGCTGGTAATCAGCTTTCCGACGCCGGGGCCGTAGCCATAGCTGCCATTATTGTCCGATCCATTGCAGACCGGAAAGCGTCCGCCGGTGGAGCAGAAGTACTTATGGTAGGTTTCGTACCACGAATAGTTAGTTGTGAAGTTGGAACTCAGCAGGTTGAGCAGGAACTTACCTCCGGCTTGCTGCGCGATACTCTGAAATACGGGTGAGAAATTGCTGAGGCTGCCATTGCTCAGGTTGATTTTGATGTTAGAGTAGCTGGCGCTCCAACCGAAGCCGAAAGCGCTAAAGTTAGGCACGCTCATCGAGCGGTCGGGAGGCTTGAGCGAGTCGAGCGCCTTGAGCAGGTCGCCAACCAGCAATTGCCTGGCGAAGTAATCTATTCCAGCGGGTGCGATAGCGACTGTAATGGCTTGCATTGCGTCCTCCTGATGCGTAAACCTGGTAGCACTTAAGGTTGTTGGATTGGGCCTGCGGTGGAGGGTCTAAGTAAGACCCTCCACCGCGCGCCATAAAGTTGGTTAGTCGTCAGGCCGGCTCTACGATGTCTAAGGCGAGTGCTCGATTAGGCGGGCACGGCGTAGACCTGGAGGCCATCGCCGCTACGGTAGACGTGATAGATGGTAGTGCCGTCCTTGACCTGCCAGGTGCCCTCGGGGTCCACCACGAGGATGAATGCCTGGTTGGAGAGGTGGATGTTGTGCTGGGCGAAGGCGTTGGACACGGTGCCTATGTTCCGCTCGTTGAAGTCCTTTTGCAGGGCCAGCTCGAGGCTGAACAGGGGCGGAGTGGGCATCCAGTGCGCCAGGCCGGGCTGCGGGTCTCCGTTGGGTCCTCGCAGGGTCTCGAAATTGAGCGCGTAGAGGTTGCGCCAGATGTCCACCGCGATGCGGCCGGCTACGACGTTCTGGGGCGTGGTGGTGACGCTCGGGTCCGGGGTGCGGAAGACGAAGCCGCCGTCGGGTCCATAGACGTCGAGGAAGTAATCCGTAGGCTGCGAGCCGTCGCCCTGGTAGGCGAGGATATAGACGTAGCCCTGTGCCTCCACAGCCATGTCGAGGTAGGTGACGGAGCCGACGCGTAGGCCGCGCAGCGGGAAGAAGGAGAGGCAGATGCGGACGGTGCTATGTCCGGGCACAGCCGTCGAAGGCGCAAGCCGCCAGGCATTGCCGGTCCAGTTATCTATTATCACCCACTGCTGGCCGGGCTTCTCGATGCGTATCTCCGCGTTCGTCACGCGCTGGTAGACCGACAGCTCGGTGCCTTTGTTGAGCACCTGCCACGCCATGCCACGCGGATCGGTGATGATCCAGGACTGGCCCGCCTGTACCACCTCTATCTGCGCGCTCAACTTGGGGTCGCTCATGTTGTCAGGGTCGTAGGCAAGGAGAACACCGTTCTGCGAAAGCGCCAGTATCAGGGGATCTTCCTCGGGCTGGAAGTGGCCGCCATCAAGCTCGGGAACGAACGATGGGTCGAGCGGAAAGGCCTGGATAAGGCCGCTCGTCTGCAACGCGGTCTCCAGGACTTCAGGGACCTGCCCCTGGTCCAGGCTACCCGCTATCTGGTCGGTAGAGATGGTGAAAGCAACGGGGCCTGGGGTGAAGCTGGGCACCGGGTTGCCTTTGGTGTCGAAAGCCTGGACACGTTGGTTGAGGCTTTCCAGCACAAGTATGCGGCCGTCGGGAGCCACCGCCAGCGCCTTTGGCCCCTGCATCAGGCCCTGCCGGATGCCCTGCCCCGAGACGAGGAGCGCCACGGGTGCCTTGTCGTCGGTTGTAGGAGCCGGTGGTAGGTTGAGGATCATCAGCTTGTGGTCCTGCCACGAGCAGGCAATCACGGCGTTGCTGGGGTGTACCGCCATTGAGTCAATGGCCGTCAGGGGAAAGTGGCCCCAACTGGGCAAATTAGGGTCGCCCAGCCCGAAGTCGGGCTTGTTGTTGTCCAGCACCACCTGGCGGAGGTTCATGCCACCGCCACGAGGGTCGATGATGAAGTTGGTCTGGTCGATCTCGTTAGTGGCGTTGGTGGAAGGTGCGTACGCGATACCCGGCTTGTTGGTAAAGCCAATACCGGAAGACTTGAGGCGAGAGCCAGGATCGGCGAGCACCGAGAGGTTCTGCAAGGCGTAGAGTTGCGCGTCGGAAGGTGGTTTGGTGGGATCGTCGGGTGGGAGATGCTGGCCGGAGGCCCGCCAGGCGTAGCCTACCTGGAAGGCGCTATTGTTGATCGTAAGGTTTACCAGCTCGCAGACGGTGCCGGCCGGACCGCAATTCAGAGCGGCCACAGTAGTCGAGGGGGGCTGGTTGTTGGCCTCCCAGGAGAAATGGTCCTTACTGTAGACAATCCTCTCTTTGTAGACATACTGCGCGTCGGGCGCGAGGGGCACCAGGTTCTCAGTGATGCTGTGCTCGCCAAGTTGCAGGGTAGTGCCCTCGTTAGCCTTGGCCTCCGTCCAATCGCTCTGCCACGAGCCGGCCAACCAGCCGTTGGCGCTGTAGACGCCCGCGATGATACGGAACTGGCCGCCCGCGGGCACATCCTTGAAGACCAGGGGCAGAGGGGTACTGCTGGTTGTGGCCGACATATCGCCCGCGAGCTGGAAGTTGGTGCCGCCCTTGTACTGGAGCGTCACCACGTAGCGGCTGGCGACCGAAGGCCATACCGCCGTCTTCGGGTGCCCGGCTTCGCCATGCCGGGGGTCGGGGAGCAAAGTAAGGGCCACGTCTATGCTGCGGCTGACCTTCACCTTGATGCAGGCGGGGGAGGACAGCACCTCACCCGTGGTCACGGCCATTTCCTCGATGTTCATCAGCACGGCCGCCCCGGTCAAGACCCAGCCCACCGGGCCAAAGGCTTTCTTGATTTGGCCCGCCGCCACCTGGGCGAGCAGCCACTTGCCAAGCGCCTCCATGCCCTTTTGCAGCACCATGCCAAGCACCACGTCGGCAAAAGCGAAGAGGACTTTCTTGGTGTTGGTGAGAGCAGCCGCCGTGGGCACGCCGCCGCCTACGACCGCGAAGCCTATAGCTATCGCAGCCGCTCGCAGATCTTTGTCGTTGACGATCTTGTTGAACGTAGCGGTACTGGAGAGCGCCTGGCCGGCTACGAGGAAGACGATAGGCACGCCGTACTGCCACAGGCAGGTAAGCAGGGTGCCGCGCGGCGATACGAGGTCACTCCAGTCGCTGGTGCCCAGGCTACCAAAATAAAGCTCGACAGAGGCGGCCCCCTCCAGGTTGAAGTCCAGCGAAGTCGGATCGGTAGGCATCGGGATGCCAAGCAGGGTGTTTGTCGCTGAAATCGACGTGAGCAGCCGTGCATCCCCTATTGGCTTTCCGGCCTCATCGAAGAGCTGATAGCCCACGTAGATGGTGCGAAGGTACGAATTATTGGCGTTTATAGAGAATTTATCGGAATCATCGACGCGAATCGAGCCTTGATCGACGCTGATGCCGTGGTGGTCGGTGCGCTCGTCAACCGTCCACTTCGCCTTGGCGTCCATAAGGGCGTCCGACGAAGCCACCGGCCCAGGCCCCGTGCTGCCATCATGGACGAGGGCCGTGGTGCCTGGCGTAGGACTCCATACCTTGTTTTCTAGGCGCGTGTCGTTGGCGGCGGTTTTCAGGGCCCCACCGGTAGGGCCGCTCATGGCCAGCTTGACGGGGTCGGCCACGCCGTATGTGTAAAGTTGCTCGCCGGGTTTGAACCCATCGTCCCCCTCACCAAGCTCGTATTCGGCCTTCAACGGGTTGCCATCTTTGTCCTTGCACTCGATCACGGGGGACCAGGGCTGATTCTTAGGGTTGGCGATGGCCCTGGCAAGGGTCTGCATGGCGTTATACTGGTCGGGATCGACGTCCGGGTCGGGCAGTATATGGTCGTTCATCACTACAGTGGCCGTGTAAGGCTGGACGTTGGCAAGGTCGGGATGGTGCGCCACCAGACCGGCGGCGGTGTCGAGGGAAGTCACCAGCTTTTGGGTCTGAAGCAGCATATCGATAGCGGATTCCTCGTCCGCCGGCAGCGAGGTGAGGCCCAAGGCGGCTAGCTTGCCGCTGTGTAGCCGTGGGGGCGCTTTGATACCGGCCCGGTAGAAAGCCTGCAACTCTCTCAGGGGCTGGCGGCTCCGCCTGAATTGCTCCAGGTAATAAGCACGGAGGTAGGACTCCGGCAGATGCTGAGTCATCAGCACCACCTCGGATAGGTACACGCCGGGCGCGGGCGGGCGCTCCACTCTGACCCAGCGGATGCCCTCGTGAAAGTCGCCGTCGTCTACATCAGCGAAGTGTGTGAAGCTCTGCCTCGCCTCTGCCGGCAGCGCGGACAGCACCGGGTGTGCGTCGGCGGCGGCCCTCAAGCTGTGGGTGTCGTGTGGCTGCAAATCGTAGGCTGCATCGTGCACGTTAACGCGCAGTCCGTCAACGTCCTCAACGTGGCGCAGGTCAAAGTGAAACAGGGTCATTGAGAGTCTCCTTTTGTCGATCTGGTTTACGCTTAGATTGCCACCTTGTAGGCATAACCATGAACGCCCGCGAACAGGCTGTCCCCGCTCGGCACGATACGCGTTTCGTAGTTGCCCATGCCGACTATGGAACCGAGCAGGAGGCTATACAACACCGTGCCATTAGAGGGTTCAAGCTCGTACACGTAGCCGTTGCAGCCGGCGAAGAGCCTGCCGTCCTGCGTGGCAACACTGGCGCGGTTATAGCCTGTCCCTCCCACTCCCGTGTTCCAGGACGAGCTGCCAAAGCTGCCGAGGGGCACTCCGTAGACGTAGCCGTGCACCCCCGCATACAGCATCTGTCCGTCCGCCGCCAGCCGCGTTTCGTAGTCGCCCACTCCCACCAGGCTTGTGAGCCGCAGGGTATGATTTATGTGCCCGTTTCCTGGGTTGATGTCGTACACGTAGCCGTTGCACCCGGCGAAGAGCCGTCCGCCCTGGACGAGAACGTTGGCCGGGTTGTACCCCGTTCCACCGACCCCCACGTACCAGAGTTGTTTGAAGTCGCTGATGCGTATCCCATAAACATAGCCGTGGACCCCGGCGTAGAGCGTCTGCCCGTCCGTCGCCAGCCGGGTGTCATAGTCGCCTGACCCGAAGGCGGACCCAAGCCCGATCTGCCGGCGTACCTTGCCATTAGAGGGGTCTAGCTCATAAACGTAGCCGTTGCACCCGGCATAGAGCCTGCCGGCATTGGCAAGCACACTGGCGCGGTTGTAGCCTCTCCCTCCCACTCCCGTGTTCCAGGACGAGCTGCCAAAGCTGCCGAGAGGCACTCCGTAGACGTAGCCGTGTACCCCTGCGTACAGCATCTGTCCGTCCGCCGCCAGCCGCGTTTCGTAGTCGCCCACACCGACCGGACTGGTTAGCAGCACGCTATGGCGAATGATGCCGGTATCGGGGTCTAAATCGTAGACGTAGCCGTTGGACCCGGCATATAGCCGGTTGTTGGCGCTCACAACGTCCACGATGGTGTAGCCCGTTGACGGCAGGCTGGTGTTCCAGGTGTTGACGAAGACCTGATCGCGAGACACCACGGAGATGCGAGGGTTGAGAATGCGCACGATAATGTCGTGGAGGCCGGGGAAAATCGTGCTTTCGCAGAAGGGCACGAGACTGTCGTTCCAGGCTTCCAACGATATCATGGAGCCACCTGCTGACATGACCGTTGTGGGGAAGCGGTCTCTTAGCCCCTGTACTGTGATGCCGGTCTGGCCGTTTGCCAGAAGCTCAATAATGGAGAGCTGCGACGTTTGAGCGGCCTCGCTCGTATTCCGGGTACCCTCCGCGCCATTAGCTCCACTCAACAAGGTGTCGTCACCCCACACTTCGTACGCCTGGGGATGGGCAACCGAGCCGACCCACAGGGAGTTTGCATTGTAGTAGTCGTGCAGCGCCGCCGAAGCGGACTGGGTGATGACACCGGAAAGGAAGGTCAGGAAGTTCTGGTAAGCGGCGTTCTGAGAGGTCGTGCCGTCGGCCACCACGCCGGTACCGCGCATGCGCTCGCCGTATGTGGGAAGTTCCTCCGTCGTCTGCGGGTCGTTGGAGGGGCCAGGGTAACCCGGCGCATACAACTGCCGCCCTGCCAGGCCTGGCTGCCGTTCAGGGGTCATGTTCTTGACGCGGTCCCAATCGGCTACCGGGACGAGCGACTGGCGCGCGGCCCAACGAATGAACCACTGCATAATCAGCGTCTTGTTGATCAGGTGCCCGGCGGCGAACGAGTCCTGCAAGAAGTGGTCGGCGTAACCGTGATTGACCCACGCCTCGTAGGTGAGCCGGGCGCGCTCATTGGGGTCCCCCGAGGCATGCGCCTTCTGGGCCAGGTCGCGCGCTATGAGATAGTGGGCCTGCCAGCGGTACCATGAATAAGGAGCAAAGTGGCAGGCGTTGCGGGCCAGCAGCCCCTGGTAGTGATCGGCGCCGTTTATACCGAGGTGCAACGTCAACTGATCGATAGCCCGCGTCTCCAGCAGCGTATTGATCAGGCCGGGCGGCCACATCGTAGCCGCGGCGTCCTGGAAGGTCACGGTGCTGCTTATGCCGAGGAGGCCCTGGACGCGGTTGTAACCTTGCTGGCGAATTACTTGCAGGAGAGGTAAGACTATGCCCCTGGGCAGGCTGTCGACGGCAAGCGGATTGGCTAGGAAGTCGGGTAGAGCATTCAGTTCGCCATAAGTAACAAGTTGGCCGCTCCCGTTCAGGCGGAGGGTGCGAATCCAGGGGCAGAGCCGGTTTATCAGCGGCTCGGTGACGCTTTCTGGGTCCTGGTGCCACAGCCACAACAGGTCGCGCTGGCGCTCCAGTATCTCGCGCCGGTTACTCGCATTGGCGGATACCGCAACCAGGTCGGCGGTTGGGAGGTCTCCCAGGAGACGGTGCTCGAAAGAATCATGCCGCTGGATGTGGAGCAGCGATTGCCGAGGGGTGGGGCTGCGCGTCTCCGGCCCCACCGGGGGAAGGGCAAGCGGTGCCGGGCCTCCATTTAGCACAGAGATGGCGGCGGCATCTGCCTGGCGCTCCGCGAGGTCAGAGGCTCGGCCCAGGACGACGCCTGCCGGGAGCAAGCGGCCCCCGAAAAGCCCGTGCGCCTGTTGCACTACGTGGGTGGCTTCGTGCGCCAGCAGATACATTCCGCGCTCAGTACCCGGATTGTAGACTCCCTCCCGGAAGAAGAGGTCGGACCCACTGGCGAAAGCCTCGGCGCGCACGGCACTCGCCAGGCGGTCCGCCGATGGCCCGGTATGGATGCGTACGCAGCCCAGGTCCGCACCCAACGTATCCTCGAGAATGCGCCTCACGCCTGTATCCAGGGGGAGTCCGTGCCCGCCAGCCGCCTCAATCCCGCGCCGCACGCGTTGCCAATGGCTGGTGCCGTCTCGCCGGAAAGCCCTGCCCAAACGACCAGGCTTGGAGGACAACGAAGAACGATCAGAGACCATAGCTTTCTCCTTTTACTACCGAGGGTGGTCGAGTAGAAATAGAGTAGAGATACCTGCTCAGGCTCAGACTATCTGTGGCGCGGTGCGTACGAATAGCGCGGCACGCTTAGAGCATGCGCAAAGATTACGCAGGATAATAAGCCTGCTAAACGTTGTAGGGCAAGAACGTCCCTCGCCCTGGTACGATTGTGGGTCCGAGCGCTAACTCAGATTACTTACCCGTAGCTCTATAATAGGCAGTAGGAGGCAGCAAAGAAGCCTGTACGTAAATTAGGGATTACGCACAAACAAGAATGCTTGTTGAGGGATTATATAGAGCTAGTATGCCGCCAAGGGAGGTACCGAGTTGAAAACATGCCTAGTATACAAATTTGACCGATCGAATGCAATAGCATTGTAGAGGATTTGTTGGGGAATTCACCACATTTATTGGTGCCTATGGGCAACTGGTGATTTACTGCGCGTCCCGCCAGCGTTGCAGCCTCCGCTCGCGGAAACGCTGCACGAGGGCCTCGTATTCCTCCGGCGTGCGGCGGCGCTTCTTGTCCCAGCGGCGGCCCTTCTCGGCGTTACATGAGCCGTGGGCGATCCCCAGGTTGTGCGGCTCGTCTGTGCCCCACGGGAACGGGCCAGTATGTGTTCCAGCGTGGCCCCTTCTCCCGTGACCGCATCGAACGCGATAGGGCCGTTGCAGATGAGACACTTACCCACCCACAACCGCCCCTGCCGCGTAAAGGTAGAGTCCGTTTCAGCCACGCGGCTAAGCTTGGGCGGATTTGGGATTTGGGATTGCGGATTTCGGATTTGTCTACTGCTCACGTTTCACGTTTCAGACCCTAGCCTTCGTTGAAGAGGAGGTGGAGCAACAGGTACATCAGGAAGGCGATAGTGGCGCAGACCGGGATTGTATAAATCCAGGCGCGAATCATGTTAAAGGCCACGCCCCAGCGCACGCCTGACTTCCGGCGAGCAGCGCCCACGCCCAGGATGCAGGACGATATGACGTGCGTGGTGCTCAGCGGGAAGCCGAGGCGAGAGGCAGTCTCGATTATGGTGGCGGCGGTGGTCTCGGCGGCGAAGCCGTGTATCGGTTCCAGGTGGGCGAGACGCTGACCCATCGTGTGGATGATGCGCCGCCCGCCCGCGGCCGTGCCCAGGCCCATCGCGGTAGCCGCTATCAGCACCACCTCCCAGGGGATGTTGGGCGTGCCGTTCTGGTCCACGGCCAGCGGGAAGCCCGCCGAGTAGAGGGCCAGGGTGATTACGCCCATCGTCTTTTGCGCATCGTTGGAGCCGTGCGAGAAGGCCATGAAAGCCGAGGAGACCAGTTGCAGACGCCTGAACATGCTACCCACTCCACTGGGTGAGGCTTTGGCTACGAGGAAGTAGAGCAATCTCATCAGCAGGAGCGATACAATGAACCCGGTGATGGGAGAGAGCACCAACGGCAACAGCACCTTGTTGAGCAATCCCATCCAGATGACGTTGCCCACGCCCACCGCTGCCACACCCGCGCCCACCACGCCGCCTATGAGAGCGTGGCTGGACGACGAGGGGATGCCGAAGTACCAGGTGATGAGGTTCCAGGTGATAGCCCCTATCAGCGCCGCCATGACGAGCACCTGGGCCGCCGAAAAGTCTAGGTCTCTGACCGCGCTCGGCTCCACCAGCCCGCCCGTGATCGTCTTGGCGACCGCCTGCCCTGTGAGCGCGCCGATGAAGTTGAGCACCGCCGCCATGAGGATGGCCGTGCCGGTGGGTAGCACGCGGGTGGAGACTACCGTGGCTATGGCGTTGGCGGTGTCATGGAACCCGTTTATAAAGTCGAAGGCTACCGCCAGCAGCACCACCAGCGATACGAGTATCCAGTGGTAAAGGCTCAGGTCAGGCATGTTTGATCGCGAGGCCCCGCAGCACGTCGGCGATGTCTTCCGCCCGGTCGGTCGCCTGCTCCATCTCCTGGTAGATGTCGCGCCACTTGATAATCTGGAGCACGTCGTCGGGATTGGAGAATAGCTCCGTCAGCCCCTGCCGGTGCAGGTCGTCGGCTTTGTTCTCCAGGCTGTGTACCTGGATGATCGATTCCTGCATGCCCTTTAGCTCGCTACGCTTCCGCAGGCGGGGCAGCGCCCGTGCCACTTCCTCGGCGCAGGCCACAATGCAATCCGACAACTGCTGGGCCACAGGCGTCACCCTGTCCACCTTATAGATAACCATCAGGTCGGCCGCCGAGTGCACCAGGTCGGTTACGTCGTCAATCGCGCTGTAGAGGTTGATGATGTCCTCGCGGTCCAGCGGGGTCATAAAGGTGCGGTTGAGCAGGTTGTACATGCGGTGCCCGATAGCGTCACCCAGGTGCTCGAACTCGTGGATGCGCTCCACCGACTCGCGCACGTTCTCGTAGTGGTAGCAAAGCTCTCTAAAGGCTCGCGCCGCTTCAAGCATGTTGTTCGCGGCGTCCTCGAATAGCTGATAATAGTTCTCGTCGTCGCTCTTGAAGAAGTCAAAAAGGGCCATCAGTACCCCCGGGGCGGATTTGGAAATTGGAATTTCGAATTGCGGATTTGAGTCGTGTTTTAGCTACAGCACACACAAACAAGAGGCACGAAATACGTGTGTATAGCACGTTTCATACCTCTTGTGGTGGACGATGGAGGATGTAAGAGTTATGAGTTTTGAGTGTTGAGTTTTGAGTTGACGGGTAGTACCTCACCCGCATCCTCTTGGCGCGTCCTCGGCGTCCTTGCGGTTCCGTCTCCTATCCGCCAACTCATAACTCAACACTCAAAACTCATAACTCTTACATCGTCCGTCTACTCATGCTTCGACAGCACCTCGCGCTGGCCGTACATGCGGGCGTAATACTCCGCGAAGTCGCCCGACTTGATCTTCTCCCACCAGTCGCGGTTGTTTACGTACCATTCGACAGTTTGTTGCAGACCCTCATCAAAGTCCACCTGGGGGGTCCAGCCGAGTTCTTCCCGCGCCTTCGTGGTGTCGATGGAGTAGCGGCGGTCGTGCCCTGAGCGGTCCTGCACGTAGTGGATGAGGGTGCGGGGCTTGCCGAGCAGGTCCAGCAGGCGGTAGGTCACGTCGATGTTCTCGCGCTCGTTGCCGCCGCCGATGTTGTACGCCTCGCCCGGCTTGCCATTGTGTAGGGCCGCGTCTATGCCCGCGCAGTGGTCGAGCACGTGCATCCAGTCGCGCACGTACTTGCCATCGCCGTACATGGGCACCGGCTTGTCCTCTAGCATGTTGGTGATGAAGAGGGGCAGCATCTTCTCCGGGTACTGGTACGGGCCATACGTGTTGGAGCCACGGGTGATTACCACGGGCGCGTTGTAGGTGATGAAGTAGGCGTAGCACTGTAGCTCGCCGCCCGCTTTCGACGCCGAATAGGGCGAGCGTGGCTCCAGGCGGTCGTTCTCGACGGACGAGCCTTCCAGCACCGTGCCGTACACCTCGTCGGTCGACACCTGCAACAGGCGCTCCAGGCGGAACTTGCGCGTGGCCTCCAATAGTACGTACACGCCGAACACATCGGTTTGGATGAAGCCGCCCGGCTCCTCGATGGAGCGGTCCACGTGCGACTCGGCGGCGAAGTTCACTATCGCGTCGATGCCGAACTGTTGTACCGTCTCGTCCACACGGGCCTGGTCCGCGATGTCGCCCCGGACGAAGTTGAAGCGTGGGTTGCCCTGCAAATCGGTCAGGTTGTCGGGGTTGCCCGCGTAGGTCATCTTGTCGTAGACGAGCACGTGGTAGTCGGGGTGCTTCTCAAGCATCATCCTGGCGAAGTTGCTGCCGATGAAGCCCGCGCCCCCTGTGACCATGATTCTCTGCAATGTGGTTTACCTCCTGGTTCGGTGCTGAAACGTGAAACGTGAAACGTGATGCGGCTTGTGTGTTTGGTTCGTGAATATGGCGCTGTCGCTCGCTCGGGAATCCTGCTCCCCCTGTCATCCTGAGCGCAGCGAAGGATCAGCGGCCCGTGCTTGACTCTCCCAACGACGATGCAATTGTTCCTCTTGCCAACACTATCCCCACTGTTGAGGACTCTTGTCTACCCACTTGATCCTTCGCTACGCTCAGGATGACAGGGTGGGGCTTTGGTCCTGTTGTTGGGGGGTGGAGTCGCATACACGCTAGTTATGACGAATGCGGCGGATGGGCGTTGCAGGCTAGGCCCTTTCGCTCTGCCACTGTTGGAGCATCTGTTGCACCTGTAGGATATGGTCCCTGTAGTGGTCGGTTTGCCAGCGCAGGATGTCAGCGCCCGAAGTGGGGGAGGTCTCTGTGGCCCCTGGGTGGTAGACGGCGGCCTGGCGGCTGAAGTCCTCTTTGACGAGGTCGCGCAACTGGGCGGCTAGCCTGTCGTGTGCGGCTTCCAGGGCGTCGAGGGCCGCTTGACGGTTGCGGGTGGTCTCTTCGGGCGATACGGAGGGGAGGTCCTGCGCCCAATCGTCGGCCGGGTCGCCCTCGACTGCCAGCGCCCGACCTGGATCTCCCGCCAGGCGTACCTCCTGGAACTCGGCTTCGCGCAACATCTCGAGCAGATAGGCATACCGGCGGAGGGAGTTTGTCACCTGCATGATGGTCCCGCCGATGGGGTAATCGGCACCTTCCGGCTTATACTTCAGCGCCTCGTTCGGCACCTGGCTAAGCGCGTCCACAAAGTCGTCGCGGGCATGGTCAAAGTCGGCCAGCGCGGTCTCACGCTCTATGATACTGGAGGCAGTCTGGTCCATGGTTTCTCCATTTGGGAATTAGGATTTCGGATTTCGGATTTAGTAGGTATCCTATCAAGTCTTAAACCAAATCCGAAATCCTAATTCCTGATTCCCAAATTCCTACAGCACTCCTACCTTGCTGTTGTCGCCCAGGAGCATCTTGTAGGCCTTGGGCTTGATGGGGGAGCGGCTGATTTCGACGTTGCGGCCTATGAGGCTGTCTTCCAGGCGGCCTGGAATGTCGATTATCTGGCTGTTTTCGAGGATGATGGAGTGCTCTATCTCGCTGTTGGTGATAGTGCAGCCGTAGTTGATGGCGGTGTAGGGGCCAATGTAGGAGTTGACGATGCGCGTGCCCTTGCCGATGATGACCGGGCCGCGTATGTTCGAGTTGATGATCTCCGCGCCCTGCTCGATTATGACCTTGCCTTTGATCTGGCTCTCCGAGTCCACGAAGCCGTCTATGGCGGGGGCGAGCTTGTCCAGCACCAGGTGATTCACCTCAAGCATGTCTTCCAGCTTGCCGGTGTCTATCCACCAGCCTTCCAGCACGCGAGGGTGGACGTGGTAGTCGTGGTCGAGCAGGTACTGTATGGCGTCGGTGATCTCCAGCTCGTTGCGCCAGGAGGGCTTGATGTTGTGGACCGCCTCGAAAATGTGGTGGTTGAACATGTAGATGCCAACCAGGGCGAGGTCGCTCACGAACTCGCGGGGCTTCTCCACCAGGCGCTTCACCTTGCCGTCCTCAAGCTCGGCCACGCCGTAAGCTTCGGGCTTATGCACCCTCTTGAGCAGCACCTGGGCGTCCCACGCGTTCTCCTTGAACTGCTGCACGAAGGGGGCCACGCGGTCTTCGAGCATGTTGTCGCCCAGGTACATCACGAACGACTCGCCGCCGATGAACTCCTCGGCCACCACCACGGCGTGTGCGAGGCCCAGGGGGTCGGGCTGGTCGATGTAGGTGATGTCGGCTCCCCACCTGTCGCCGCTGCCCACCGCCGCCTTGATTTCGGGGGCCGTGGGGCCGACCACGATGCCTATATCGGTGATGCCCGCCGCCACCAGGTCCTCAATCGTGTAGAAGAGCACGGGCTTATTGGCTACCGGCACTAGCTGCTTGGCGCTCGTGTAGGTCAGCGGCCTCAGGCGAGTACCTTTTCCGCCGCTCAGAATCAGTCCTTTCACAACCCCTCCATAAGCATTTTCGGAGGAAGAATAGCACAGAGGAGGCATGCTGTCAAAGAAAGTTGGTCCAGATAAGCCCATAGACTTACTCCCATAGTATGGCAACCCGCCTGCTGTGTTGAAGCCTTCCGCCGATGCTTTTACGAGGTGACGGACGTACAGTGCAAATAAGTGGAGCAATGGAGGATAAGCAGCAATGGACGTGCAAGTGGACGTAGAAGATTACCGGAGCGTGAGGCGCGGGGCCTTCCTGGACCGGTTAGTTGGAGCACTGGTGGGCAGGCGCAACACGCTGGTGGCGCTGGCCGAGGCCAAGGAGGGAGAGGTCTGCTACGGCCAGCGATACGTGGGCACGATGCAGGTGCCGCTTTCGGCCATCTCCGGCAGCGTGGACCGCTCGCAGGACTTTGATCGCGACTTCCGCCCCAGGGGCGACCACACTCGGCAGCGCTGGGTGCGGGTAAACCAGGCCTTTGCCTCGAACGTCAGCCTGCCGCCGGTCAGCCTCAACAAGTTCGGTGATTTCTACTTCGTGAAGGACGGCCACCATCGCATATCGGTCGCCAGGTACCGTGGCGCGCAGTACATCGACGCCGAAGTGACAGAGTTCTTCGCCCAACCGCACTAGGGACGGTTTTAAACGCCAAGCCGCCAAGCCGCCAAGGACGCGCCAAGTTAATAAAGGTTTAGAGAGTACAAAGAGGACCAGAGTACATGATGTCGTACTCTGGTCCTCATGCTAGAGCCACAATCCCACTCTTGGCGTGGTCCTTGGCGTCTCCGCGTCTTGGCGTTTAGTTCCTAGCTCCTACAGCCTTAAGGGGCTGTTGAGCCTCCCTTGCCGGTGCCGATTGGGTAGCCTGTCGCGTCAGTAGCGTTATTTTCGAGCCAGGCGTTCCAGCCGCCCTGTAGTACCTGTACGTTGTCGTAGCTATAGCCAAACTCACTGTGCAATCTCTCCGCCACACGGGCGCTTTCATTCTCGGCCGGTCATTGGCAGTACGCTACGATCAGCTTATCTTTCGGGAACTCGGCAAGGCGGGTTGCCACTTCAGCTTCCGGTATGTTGACAGCGCCCTCTATGTGGCCCTGTTGGAAAGCCTCCGCCGCGCGTACGTCCACGATCAGGGGGCGCTTGGCGGGGTCGTCGTAGAGGGCCTTGAAGGCGGCCAGGGGCATGCGTAGCGCACGCGCCACAGTCGGCTGAGGAGTGATCGAAGAAGGGTCTTCCGTCGGCAGGCTGTTAGGGGAGCTGCCTGAATTGTTGTTGTTGTTGTTGTTGGCAGTAGTGGTAACGCCGGGGTTCTGGTTGTTGTTCAATAGCAAAAAGATCACCAGCACCAAGCCTACCACCAGCGCGCCGATGATGCCGCCCATGATGTAGGGGAAGGGGTCCTGGCGCTGTGGGGGTGGCGGGGGTGCGGCGCTCCGCGCGGGGCGCGGCCTCTGCGGACCGCCTGGGCCACCTGGGGCATTGGTGCCCGCAGGTCTGCCACTCGGACGCTCCGGCGGCCTGCCCTGCGATACGGGGCGTACCGGCGTCCTGTCTCTTGGGGGTTGACTCATTGGCTGTGCTACTTTCCTCTCGCTCTATAGTTTGGACGATGGACGATGGACGATGTGGGTAGGGTGAAGGCCAAGTTAGGGCACCTCAGCCGTCGTCCCTTTACTGCTTGGCCTGGGCGATGAAGTCTTCCATCATGTTCTCGGGAATGGCCCCCATGCTCACCGCTTTGACCACGCCATCGGGACCGATAAAGTACGACATCGGTATGCTGCCCGCCCGGTACTTGATCGCGAGTTCCTGATCGCTGTCGTGAATAAAGGTCCAGCTATATTTGTTCTGCTGGAGGAACTCACTTACAAGGCTGGGGTCGTCGCGTGGGGCCATGGAGACGCCCAGGATGATCAGGTCGTCTTTATGCTTGCTGTACACCTTCTCCATAGCGGGCATCTCGGCGCGGCATGGTGGGCACCAGGTGCCCCAGAAGTTGATCCAGACGGACTTGCCCTTCAGCGCAGCGAGCGATACTTTGTTACCGTTAGGATCGGTCCACTCGAAGTTAGGTGGGACGGAACCCGTGCTGAGTGCGCCATTCTGCGAGATGTTGGAGATGACGGGCACGTCCGTACCGCCTGCTGTGACGCTAGGGGGGATCGCTCGCGGATTACGACCGCTCACGATGAAGATGGCTACCGCGAAGACCAGCAGCAAGGCCAACACCGAGCCGCCGAGGGCCAGCGCGCGTGCCGGGCTGCTAAAGAGGCCGGCGCGTTGCGGTTCCTCGTACTGGTCGTACTCTTCGTAACCGTCCTGGCCCTCGTAGGCTTCATAACCTTCGTAGGCCTCGTATTCCTCTGTGTTCTCGGCGTCTACAGGCGCGGCCTCCGCGACGGGAGCGGTCCCACCGTAAGCTGATACCGTCCTGACCCTGCGGACAGGCACATGTGTCGGATTGCTCATACCCTTTTACCTTTGTCTACGATGGAGACAGAAACACTGCACGGCAAACACGAACCAGCCGCGCACTGATAGTGTATCTAATGATACTACTCATGTCAAACGTTATGCAAGAGGGTAACAGGCACACTTCGCCAGAACAGGGCCATTCGCTAAAGGGTACGGTTCGTCCTAAGGCTTGAGCACCACTTTGACGCAGTTGTCTTCTTTCTTGTTGAAGATGTCGTAGCCGTGCGGGGCCTCGTCCAGGGGGAGGGTGTGGGTGATGATGTCGTCGGTGCGTAGCTTGCCCGACTCGACAAGTTGCAGTAGCTGGTCTATGTAGTTGTGGACGGGGGCCTGGCCGCCCCAGTAGCCTATGCCCTTGTCGAACATCTGGCCCAGGGGGAAGTTGTCGTACTCGGTCGTGTAGACGCCGACGACCGATAGGAAGCCGCCGCGCTTGCACGCCGTTACCGCCTGGTGGAATACCTCCAGGCTGCCTCCCTGGTGCTTGGCTACCACGTCGTGTATGCGCTCCAGCACACCCAGGTCGTGCTCGGCCTCCATGCCCACCGCATCCACCACCACGTCCGCGCCGTACCCGCCGGTCATCTCCAGGATGCGGTCTACGGGGTCTTCGTCGTCAACGTCGATCGTCTCGGCGTTGGCTGCCGTGCGGGCCATGTCGAGGCGGTACCCCTGGCGGTCGAGGGCGATCACGCGGCCGGCACCCTGTATCCAGGCGCACTTCATCGCCATGAGGCCCACCGGCCCCGACCCGAACACGGCCACCGTCTCGCCGCCCTTTAGCCCGGCCTTGTCAATCGCCGTCCAGCCAGTGGGCAGGATGTCGGTCAGGAAGAGCACCTGCTCGTCGGTGAGACTGTCGGGCACCTTGCGGGGGCCATAGTCGGCGTAGGGCACGCGCACCGCTTCAGCCTGCCCACCTTCGTAGCCGCCGTACAAATCGGTGTAGCCGAAGAGTGCAGCGCCCTTTTCCTTAATCAGGCCACTGCGTGCGCCATAATTGGGATTGGAGTTCTCGCAGGCGGTAGGCAGGTGGCGCGTACAGAAATAGCAACGCCCGCAGGAGATAGGGAAGGGCACCACCACGCGGTCGCCCTTCTTGAGATTGGTTACCTCCGAGCCTACGTCCTCGACGATTCCCATGAACTCATGCCCGAGCGCCATGGGGCGGGGTTGCGGCACCAGGCCGTTGTACATGTGCAGGTCGGAGCCGCAGATGGCGGTGGAGGTCACACGTATAATAGCGTCGCGAGGGTTCTCAATACTGGGATCATCGACTTGATCCACGCGCACGTCTTTGGGCTTGTGTATCCTGAGGGCTTTCATTGTGACGTCTCCTCTATTGACGTGGGCGCGACGCAAGCCGGGTGGACTGGTTGCTACTTCTCCTCGTCGTTTACGCCAACAAGCTCGCGTTCAGGCTCTGCCGACATATCTACGTCTGCTTCGGCTTCCTCCCCTGAAAACACAGGTTCGCGGTTCACGAGATCGTAAATGTCCCCTTCGCCCAGGATGTGCAGCTTCACGCCGAAGATAGAGGGTGCGCCGACCGGCTTGGCCTCGGAGAGGCTCGAATAGCTGATCCCGGTGCCGTCCACCACGTAAACGCCTCCTGAGCCTATCACCATGAAGTCCTCCTCGCCGTTGACGATGATGGCAGTGTCTTCGTCGATGCCGATACCGAGGTTGGCGGGGTTCTGGGCCACCGCGCCCACCAGCCGACCGATACGTCCGCGCTCCGCGAAGTGCGTATCGACTACTACGTCAGGGAGGAGCCTCAAACCGGGAGCCATGCCGATAGCCGAAATCTGCACCGTTTCATCGCCCCGACCCGATACGAGCATGGTGCCGCTCATCGCCGCGGCCCCCGCCGAGGTGCCCACGATGGTGCCGCCGTTCGAGAAGATGTCGTGCAGGCACGTAAATATCGGTGAGTCGCCTATCTGGCTGGTTATTCGTAATTGGTCGCCGCCCGTGAAGAACACGACTGAGCACTTCATCACCTTCTTCACGTTCTCGGGGTCGCGGGCCTCTTCGCGGGTGCGTATGTCCAGCACGTCAATGTCCTTCAGGCCAAGCTCGGCGAACGCCTTCCTGTAGTCGTTAGCCAGTTCCTCCGGCTCGTTGGTGGCGACGGTGACGAGGACCAGCCCCTTACCCTCTTTGGCGCGGCGCACCACCTCCCGCAATATGACAGGGTCGCCCTCTTTCTGTTCGTGCCCGCCAATGATAATCAGGGAGCCTTTTACATCGTCGCTCTTGCTGTCGCTGTTACCGTTCCTCTTCTGGTTGCTTTTACCGTTGCTCTTGCTCACAATGCGCCTCCTGATTACCCCCGTAATTGTTGAAGATAGACGTGTATTACCCCTGCGCCAGGTGCTCGTATTCTGACCTTGCAAGCACCTTGCCGTTTTTCACCAGTTGCCTGCCGTTGGCGATGAGATGCACGACCTCCAGGGACCGCTTCTTCAGCACCAGGATGTCGGCGTCCATGCCTTCTTGTATGCGGCCCTTGTTCTTCAGGGCCAAAGCGGTGGCTGTATTCGAGGTGAAATGAGGAAGTACCTCCTCTATGGGCAATTTGTGTGCCTGTAAGCAGGAGGCGAAGTCTTCCAGCAGCCTGTTGGCGGGGGTGCTGGCGTGGGCGTCGGAGGAGACGGTAAGCTGCGACAGAGGGCCGTCGTTGTCCCGGTAGTAGGTGATCCACTTGCCAAGCCCCGACTCGACTACGTCAATATCCACGAAAGCCCCGCGCTTGGCGAGGGCAATGGCGTCGTCCATGAGGCCTTCGCTGCGCTCGATGTGGGTGGGGTAGAGGTAGCGGGGCGGAATTTCGTACTCGTCCAGCAGCCGGTGGAGGAGGTTGAGGCGGCCCTTGCCCGGCCCGGTGTGGAAGTGGGTCACGCCCGCCTTGCCACCGACCAGGCCGCCGGTAATCGCCTCCGACACCACCCGCGCAAGCTCGTGCAGGCTCGGTTCGGGCGAGCGGAAGTCGGATAGGGCCAGTTCGCCCACGCCTATTACCTTATCAATAAGTACAAGGTCGTCCGTCACCGAGTCGGTCAGCGTGCGCACGGGCACCTGGAAGCTGCCGGTATATACGTAGGTGGTGAGGCCCTCTTGCTCCAATTGGCGGGCCTTGGCGAGCAGCGATTGCAGGCTGCGGGTGGTGGCGTCGGTACCGAGGATGCCCACCACGGTGGTGATGCCCGACTCGACGATCTCGCTTACCTGCACTTCGGGGGTACGGCTGGAGAAGCCTTCTTCGCCGCCCGCGCCGCTGATGTGCTGGTGGGGGTCGATGAAGCCAGGCACGACCAGACACCCGGTAGCATCCACGGCGGTGCAGCCCAGCCCCGTGGCCGAGATCGCTTCCGTATCCACCTCACCTATGCGCGCGATCTTGCCGCCCACGACCAGCACCGTTTGCTTGCCGAGGCTCTCAGGCGCGTATACCTCGCCGTTCTCAACCAGAATGAACATTCGACCGCTCCTTGATAAAAGGCTGCACGGAGCACATGGGGCAAGTGTTATGCCAGGAGGGGAGAGGCTGAAACGTGAAACGTGAAACGTGATGCGGCTTGCTGGTCTTGGTTCGTGAATAGGACGTCGTTGGCATAGCAGGATTCCGGCCCACTCTGTCATCCTGAGTGGATCGTCTTGCAAATAAGTTTCATTACTTGCAAGATGATCCACTGAGCGTAGCGAAGGATCTCAGATGCTCCTCTCACCACTGTACTGGACCCGTAGCACCTGTGGTCGCTGATGTCCGACAATATCCCAGCTCACCTTCTTGAGATCCTTCACTACGCTCAGGATGCCAGAGGGGGCTTTGGTGCCGCTATTCAGGGCTGATGCTTCGGAGGAATACGCTAGCAAGTGTCCATCGTCTATCATCTATCGTCCATCGTCCAACGGGATATAGACATAAAGTGAATTAGACTCTTGCCCGGCTGCTCATGCCTCGGTTATAATGTACGTTGGCTAGCTAATTTTTATCATCACATTTTTCTGTGAGCGCAATGTGGCCCTGCTATTATTCCTAGCAGAACCGCTTGAGAACGGGGGGTACTCGTTTGGGAATACTTGGTGATATGCTGCGTGACGCGCGGGAGTCGAGAGGCATCTCCCTCACGGAGGCCGAGCGCGCCACCAAAATACGCCAGAAGTACCTGGCAGCCCTCGAAGAGGACAACATCGCCGCGCTGCCAAGTCCCGTATATGGACGTGGCTTCCTGCGGAACTACGCGGTGTACCTGGGGCTGGACGCGGACGAGGCGCTGGAGCTGTTCGAGGAGTCGCGCCAACCCACCCGAGAGCGGATAAGGACGGCGCGGGGCGGTTCGTCAGCCAAACCGGCGGCCAGGGAGCGCAAGAACGAGCGTATTAGCATACAACCCCTCAGCCCGGAGCCGATAGATACGCGCGTGCGCTATGGTAGCTCGTATATAGCCATTTCGCTGCTGGCGCTGCCTCTCATTATCGCCTTTTACTTCGTGTACAGTGCGTACGCGGGGGGTGGCAGCCGCTCGGCACCAATACCGGAAGTAAGCCCCACGTCTCGCTCGTCGGTGCGTGCGACGGCGCCAATAGCTACCAACGTGGCGCTGAACAACCCTGGGCCGGACGCAGGCGCTTACAATACGCCGACGACCTACGTGCCTCTAGCGCCGGGTGTGGTGCCCACCAATACGCCCGTTACCCAACCTATAACGGGCACAGGTGGTCTCACGACCACGCCGGGCACGGATGTTGCCGGTCAGCCTACCGCACCGATCCAGGCGAGCGACAGCGTTGTGGCCGACGTGCAGATAACCACCAGGGATGCCTGGCTGCGCGTGCTCGTGGACGGGGTGCAGAGGTACAGCGGCACGCTCCCGGCGGGCACCAACCGCCAATGGACGGGAAAGAGCACCATCCAGATACGCACCGGGCGAGGCGACGTGGTGAGGGTACAGATCAACGGCGCAGACCGTGGCTTCATGGGTACGCCCGACAACCTTATTATCGAGAAAAAGTGGGACAACAGCGGCACTGAGACGATTGTTCAGAGGTAGGCGATGGACGATGGACGATAGACGATGGACGATGGGTGAGTGGCCATCGTCCATCGTCTATCGTCCATCGTCCTCTCACAGGAGGAGCGAATGGCTGATTCTTTTTCTTTTGACGTGGTGAGCGACTTTGATAAGCAGGAAGTGGTCAACACGGTGGACCAGACGATGCGCGAGGTGAACCAGCGCTACGACCTGAAGGACAGCAAGACCCAGATTGATGTCGAGGCGACCAAGATCACGATAAGCACCGATAGCGAGTACCACCTGGACGCCATCAAGGACATATTACAGAGCCGGGCCATCAAGAGGGGGCTGTCGCTGAAGATCTTCAAGTTCGGCAAGACAGAGCCTACCAGCGGCGGGCGCTACCGGCAGGTAGTAGACTTGCAGAAGGGCATCAGCGAAGACCTAGCCCGCTCGCTGACGAAGGACATCCGCAGTACCTTCCCCAAGGTGCAGTCCCAGGTGCAGGGCGACGCTCTCCGCATCACCTCCAAGAGCAAAGACGAGCTACAGCGGGTCATCCAGCACATCCGGGGCAAGGAAGCCGACCTGCCGGTGGCGCTGCAATTCACGAACTATAGATAGGTCAGACGGCAAAGGCGCAAAGAGCGCAAAGT
>JALZHG010000711.1 GCA_030914045.1 Chloroflexota bacterium
ATTCGAAGGTCGGCAGAAGCCCAATAAGGAACGTCGCGATGCCCATGATGAGTAGCGAGAGCACCAGCATGGTCTTGCGACCGATTCTGTCCCCGTAATGACCGAAGATTATTCCGCCCACAGGCCGGGCAAAGAAGCCGACCCCGTACGTCGCGAAGGCCAGCAAGGTCCCTTGGAGCGGAGTAGCCTCGGGGAAGAAGAGCTGGCCGAACACCAACGCTGCGGCCGTGCCGTACAGGAAGAAGTCGTACCACTCGATCGCAGTCCCGATAAAGCTCGCGAGGGCTACCTGCCGGATCGAGGACGTCTGCCCCGTTCCTTCACCACCCAATCTCTCCATGATCTCCTCCCGCGTAAGCCGACGCCGGTGGCGGTCTCCACGACCCCTCAACCTGCAATAATCCTACACCATTCGGCCCACCCGCTGCCTGGAAAAACGCTGCCGCAGAGCTGCGGCGGGGCCGGTCTATAGCCGGCTCCGCCGCGGGGGTTCAGCGCCTGTTAGCTGTGGCGACTCTAGGCCGGTTGGCCCTCTGTTACCGACCTCTTCTCCCGGCGGTTCACAATCACCGAGTGGGCGAGCGCTGCTATCCAGACCATGACGATGAGAGCGTAGACGGCGAAGACGAGACCACCACTCACCCCTACGGCCTCCAGAAACGTCTTCATGTTCGTGACGAGGATGACGCCGCCGACCGCCGTGCCGAGGACGCGCATCGGCAGGATGCGAACCACGTACGCCGCGATTGGTGCTGCGACGACGCCGCCGACGAGCAGCGCCCCTACCACCTGCCAGGGGATCTCGGCGAAGCTGAGGGTAAGGAGAAAGCCGACGCTCGCGCTCAGGGCCACGACAAACTCGCTGGTGTCCACCGTCCCTATTATCTTGCGCGGTTCCATCCTTCCGGAAGAGAGGAGGGTAGGCGTGGAGATCGGTCCCCAGCCATCACCACCCGCCGCGTCGAGGAAGCCCGCAACGAAACCCAGAGGCGCCAAGAATCCTCTGGCGATGGGCCTGACGACCACCGGCTGCTCCCTCCTCCTGAACGAGAAGCGGGCGAGAATGTAGACGCCGAGAGAGAAGAGAAAGATCGCGACGATCGGCTCCGCAGCCTCCGCCGTGATGACCGAGACCAGGACCACGGCCCCCAGAAAGGCACCCACCCCTCCCGGCACAGCCAGCCAGCCGACCTTGCTCCAGTCTACGTTTCCGAACCTCCAGTGGGAGACCCCGGAAGCAAGCGTGGTGCCTACCTCTGCTATGTGCACGCTCGCAGATGCGAGCGCCGGCGCGATCCCCACAGCCAAGAGCAGGGTAGTGGAAGTCACGCCGTAGGCCATACCCAAGGAACCATCGACCAGCTGGGCGATCAAACCCACAACCGCCAAGACAATTATGCTCCGCACTTACCCAAACCCCACTTTCTCTATTTTTTTCATTCTATTGGTGGACATTGCAGCACCTTAGCTGGTTGTCAGGCCGGTGTCAACCTACTACGCCGCGAGGCAGGCGGGGGCGTTCAATCTCTCAGAACTTCTCGAGAAAATTACTCTGAACCCCTTGACGCCGTACGCCGCTTGCCCTAGAGTCCTTCAATGTCTACTAACTTGGTAGACAAATTTGGCAAAGTGCAAGTCGAGAGTGAAGTCGGGCAACGCGAGTACAGGAGGGGAAACGATGGTTGATCGTCCCAACGTGGTGGTGATCGTCGCGGACACGTTCCGCAGGGACCATTTGGGGGCTTACGGGAACCCGCGCATCCACACGCCCCATCTGGACGAGCTCGCGCGCTCGTCGGTGGTCTTCGACCACCACGTGGTCTCTTCCTTCCCCACCATGCCGGCTCGGGCGGACATCCTCACGGGGACCTTCTCGTATACGCACATGGGTTGGGAGCCGCTGCCGAGGCACCTGATGACCTTGCCGGAGATCCTCTCCAGAGCCGGTTATCTGACGATGGGTGTGGTGGACACGCCATTCTACACACGCAACGGCTTCGGCTACGACAGGGGCTTCGACGACTTCGTGTGGGTC
>JALZHG010000237.1 GCA_030914045.1 Chloroflexota bacterium
TGAAAGCCTCTTGACCGTATATCGGGTTAGAATGGCCCGAATTATGTAGGCACGTTGCACAGTACGACGCATGACACTCTGAGCAGGCCGTGCAAACATGTGCCGATGATTACACCGTGCGAATCCTGTGAGCACAAACTATGGGCAGAGGTGCGTGAGGTGGCCAGCATTCGCTTCGTGCTGTACTTCGATGACGACGAGAGGAGCGAAACCTACGCCGAACACGCAACCGAGTGTCCCAACTGTGGCCTTTCGCTCCTTAGCGATGCCATCAAGCCTACACACCTTTCTCACCACCTCAAGTAGCAAACTTAAGGCTGCATACTAGGCTTATACGTGCTACTGATGATGACTGAGGCTGCTTAATTGGAAGCTCGTAGAAGGCGTGAGATGTCGGAGTTGATGTACGCCAGCGTATAGCCTTCGATAGTGGAAGCTGCGTATATCAGATGGTCAAGTCCTGAGGTTTCTGTAATTTCCTCCAAGACGGCGACTCTCCTCATCGCTACATGAGCGTCACCTCCGCGCTCTCCCGGGCTTCCGAGCGCCGCTCTTTTAGCTCCTCCATGTCCAGGTAGCGCCTGCCCGTAACCCACTCCTCCGATTGCTCCACCGCCAAAGCCGTAACCAACCGCAAGCAAGAGTCCCTATTGGGGAAGATTCTCACTACCCGTGTGCGGCGCTTTACCTCCTGGTTGAGACGCTCAAGCCCGTTGGTGGTGCGGATGCGTCTGCGGTGAGACTCCGGGAAGGCCAGGCAAGTGAGACACTCCTCGATGTGCTCTTCGAGGTGGCAGGCGACCTTCTCATAGCCCTTCTTATGCCATTTGCCGGCCACGGTCGAAGCGGCCTCGAGGGCCTGCTCCCTACCTGTGGCTGCGAAGATCCCGCGCAGGTCCGCCCCGAGCTCCTTACGCTTAGCGAATGACACGATCCCGAGGAGGTTCCTCGCATAGTGCACTTGGCAGCGTTGCCAGGAGGCCCCTTGGAAGCGGCGAGCTATAGCCGCCTTCAGTCCTTGGTGGTCGTCTGAGACGACGAGCTCGACGCCCGAAAGGCCTCGCCTCTTTAGGGATCGGAACAACTCCTGGTAGGTGGCCTCGCTCTCAGTGTCTGCAACCTCCACGGCGAGGATCTCTCGCATGCCGTCGTCTCTCACCCCTGAGACGACGAGGACTCCCTGGCTGAGCACTCGAGTGTCCACCCTCACCTTCTCGTAGCGAGCATCCACGAACAGGTAGGCCTCCGCTTCGAGCCGACGGCCCCTCCACGCCTCGAGTTCGTCATCGAGGGAGCCAACCAGCTGTGAGACGAGGCTCTTGGAGTAGGAGGTGCCGCAGAGCTCTTCGGTCTCTTCCTTGACCTTCCTGGTAGAGACTCCCTCCACGTACATCTCCATTAAAGCCAACACAAGTGCCTTCTCGTTTCGCTGGTATCGGGAGAAGGGCCTGGTGGAGAAGGTCCCTTCCCTATCCTGGGGGACGAGCAGGTTGAGGGTACCGACCCTGGTTCTCAAGGTCCTCGGCTTGTAGCCGTTAGGCTGGCCGGTGCGGTTTGCGGTTCGCTCGTAGGGAGCAGCACCGATGTGCTCGGTCATCTCGGCCTCCAGGAGCTGCTGCACCACCCGCTCGACGATCTCACGCAGGAAGTGAGGATCGTCCAGTAGGACCTCTTCTTGCACCAACTGCGCGTCCAACCTACGATGATCTTTGGCCATCGTCACTCCCTTTCGATTGGTTGACATCAGACACCAACCATCTTGGAGGACGATGGCCCTTCTTACTAGTGGTCCACCAATTTACAGAAGTTTATGGACACAACCGTTTACGTCTCCGCATTGCAATCCCAATAACTCACCTTGCCTCATGCCCATGGTTATGGCAAGAACGTATAGAGCTTCGAGTCGGTCCCCACGCGCTGCACTGAGTAGCGTTTTCACTTGTTCGCGGGTGAGCGGCTTGATCTCAGCGTGCGGGATGCGGGGCGCGTCTACTAACTCGGCAACGTTTCTCGGTATCAGCGACCAACGTACTGCCTGCTTCAACGCCTTATTGATCGTGCGGTGAATTATCTGTACGGAGCGTGGTGACAACGACTGGAGTTTCAGCAGGTAGAGGTTTTGTAGCTGCGTAGGGGAGAGCCGCGACAGCTTGTATCTACCGAGCGCGGGTGCGATATGTAGCCGGCTTGCCTCTTCGTATCTCCTGTACGTACTGTGCTTGACCGTGGGCTTGACTGAAGCTAACCAGCGTTCCAGATAATTCGCCACGGTCCAATTCTCCGAGTCGTACACCAATCCTGCGTCACGATCCGCTATGGCTTGATTTAGTCTCCGCGCCGCCTCTTTGCGCGTCTTTGCGTAGATGTACCGCTTCTTCCCTTCGACCGTGTATACGGCTACCCAACGCCCGTCTTTGCGTTTGTAGATGCTCCCCTCGTCACGCCTGCGCCTCTTCTTCATGTTCCCCCTTAAGGTGTCAGTCAAGGTGTCAACGGGGGACGAACGATTTGGTAAACTCACCGCTGTTGGCCTAGATATGGCGACAGTGGGCCGGTAGCTCAGTGGTAGAGCAGGGGACTTTTAATCCTCGTGTCGAAGGTTCGATCCCTTCCCGGCTCACAAGATTGCAGTTTGCGCGAGCAAAAAAACCGGCTAAGATAACTTGCGCGCAAGCTACAATTCGCCCCCATCGTCTAGAGGCCCAGGACACCGCCCTTTCAAGGCGGCGGCACGGGTTCGAATCCCGTTGGGGGCACGGCGGGGGAGACGCCGTAAGACCACAGGGGCGATTAGCTCAGGGGTAGAGCACCTCCCTTACAAGGAGGGGGTCGCTGGTTCGAACCCAGCATCGCCCACTTGAGAAAACCGCTTAGGTAAGCGGGAAACTCGGAATATGGGAAGTCTTCGGGCGATCGCCAGGGGTCTTTCTACATCACCACTACATCACCAAGTTGTGGGGTCTTCATGGCTGATAAGCGCCAGTGACTAAGGGAGGGTCGTATTGAGACTGGAGTCGTTCCGCATCAGAAACTGCTTCGGGTTCTGGGACTCTGGCGAGATCGATCTTGGTGCGCCAGGTAACCTCGTGTATTTTCTTGGCCGTAACAGTTCGGGCAAAACCTCCGTGCTGCGGGCTATTTCCTACTTCGAGTACGGAGTAGTCCCGGAACAGCAACCCAACTTCCAGAACTACGAGAGCATTGCAGGTAAGCGGACGCTGCGTGCTCGCTTCTCGGTTGACCCTTCGGCAGGCCATAAGCTTTCGGTAGCTCCTTTATTCGACGAGGTTATCCAGCGTTTCGCAAACGCCGGGTTGCAAGCAGGAGTTAATGAAGATGGGTTCTCGGTTTCACCTTCGTCTCAAGGTGCCAAGGAAGCGGCCGCACTGCTGGACCATATTAACGAGTGTTACTCCGACTTAGTAAAGGAGACACAGGATAAGGGCGAAGTCTGGATCGAAAAGGTCCCCAACGGGTCCTACAAGTTCTTGACCGAAGAAGACGGATACGAGAGCTACGACCAGAGACGGGAGACCATAGTAGCCCGCATAGACGAGTCGAACAGACAGTTGCGCAATGAAGGGAAGACTCCACTCTCACTCGACTTTGACTGGATCGAGGGTCTTCCATACAAGCAGTTTCCCGAGATTTTCTTCTTCACCGAAAGGTTCTCCCTAGAAGAGGACCTGCCTCGCTCGATCCGTACGGAGCACCTGAAGGGTGAGCAAAATGCTCTGATCGAGGCATTCCTCTCCATTATCGACCGACAGACGTGGATGAATCTACTGGCTGCCAGCGGCCGCGCAAGACTCAAGCGTTACAACGACGCAGTACAAGAAGCACTTGACGCGCTGTCCGCTGAGATAAACCAAGACACAGTAGAAGGCGTGGCGGACGCGGACTTCATACGCTTCTACGTGGACCGTACCCGAGATGTTCGTATTGTTCTTGAGGTCGATGGCAAAGAGTCTTATTACGAACACCTGAGCGACAACACAAAGTTCCTGATCGCTTACCACATATTCCAGCAGGATAGGGCTCGCAAGAACGCGCTTAACTCGATACTGCTTTTCGACGAACCAAGCAAGGGTTTCCACTCAACTGCTGAACGCAAGATTCTACGATTCTTGCAGTCGCTGGCCGAGAGGGGCAACCAAGTGCTGATAAGCACGCACTCGCAGCACCTGATCGATCTCGACCGTTTGACAGCCGTAAGGATTATGAGCCGCGACGAAAACGGCCATCTGTGTGTGGACAACAGGCTCTACGGTTCTTCGGGAGCAGGCACGGATACGCTAGCGCTGCAACCGGTCACTGACGCTATCGGGCTTCGATACGCGGATCAACTCGTTACCCGAGACAAAGTCGTCATTACCGAGGGCTACACCGAGCTACTGTACCTCCGGCTGTTCTCTCGGCTTCTTGGCTACGACGAACTGAACCTCGCTCCGGTAACGGGGGAGGGCAAGATCCTAACTTTCATCTCTTTCCTGGCCTCACAAGGGATCTCGTTCAAAGTTGCGCTTGACTCTTCGAAAGTCAAGAGTGCCATCCAGAGGACCGTCCCGGTTCCTAACGATTCGTTCTTCGTGATCGCGGCACACCTAGGTTTGAAAGCCAAGGACCCTGTCGGCATCGTCACCATCAACGATGGTCTCTCATATGGGGAGCACATATTTCTGAACGACCGGCGGGGTGGCTTTAAAGACGCGACGGCTCGGTTATGGCCAGATAGTGAGAACTTGGGGCTCGACGACAACATGAATGTGTTTCTGGACTTCGACTCCGATGGAGACGCGGACTTACTCATCGGCTCTCTGGATGGTCCGGACCGCCCGCTGATGAACGATGGATCGGGCAAGTTGAAGCTTGTCAACCGTACGCAATCTATATTGGGCGATACTCCGGGAACGCTCGCCATCGCCGTGGCCGATCTCAACGG
>JALZHG010000712.1 GCA_030914045.1 Chloroflexota bacterium
TATCGGAGGCTTTGTCGAAGTGGAACTCTCCACGGATCAAACCGTCGAAGATTGCCGTTCCGACGCCGAACTCGTTGACGAAGTACAACTCGACGGGAGCGATCCGAGATACCCAGCCCTCCTGATCTACGCTCTTGAGGGCATCGTCGTCGAAAAAGAGGATAAACTCGACGTCAGAGAACTCGTCCCCCTCGCCTTGGGCAAAGGAGCCGTACATCGTCGCCGCTACGAGCCGATCTTCTTCATGGCAAAGCTCGCGGACGCGCTCGATCATTACTTCCTGAAGAAGCTGTTGCTTTTCAGCGCTCATCCCGACCTGCTATCTTGGTACCGTGTCCGATTGCACAAACTCTGTCCCTAGGGCTCCATGTATCTCTACGCTTCGATCAGGGTTTACGACTACCTTCAGTCGCAGCATATTGTAGAGTCGATGCTTCTCCTCCGCAGAGAGGTCATTCAAGGCTTCTGGCGCCATTTTGGCGTAAGTGTCCAGAACTGCCTCCTTGTCCCGCTGTAGGGCTTCTAGACGCTGCCGCCTGTTCTGCAGCGTCTCAAGCTCCCGCTCCGCCGTCTCACCCGTCTTGCTGAGCTGTTCTAGCTTCTCTCCGAGTTCTTCATAGCTCATCAATCCTTTGGCTGCCAAGTCCTGATAGCCGCTTCGCATCCGGCCGGCCTCAGCCAACTTCTCCGACCACACCTTTATCTCACGCTCCGGGTCTCCTCTTAGCTCCGTGCTTTCGCGCTCTATCATCCTCTCGAGGTCCTTCCTAAGCTGCTGCGGATTCATCATCAAATTGGAGACGAAGTCCCAAACCTTCTGCTCCAGCTTCTCGGCGCGGTGGTTCTGGCGCGATCGGCCGCACGGACAGGCTTCTTTGCCATCTCGGAGCACCCGACGACATTTGTAGTAAGGATACATCCGCCCCTTCGCGATGCTTGCATGGTAGGCCATCCTGGTACCACAGCCGCCGCAGTAGACTATCCCGGCGAGATCAAAGAAGCGACGCCCCTTGCTTGTCGCTGGCCTATTTTCCCGGATCATCTCCCTCGCGGCATCTACAATCTCACGTGACAACCCACCGTCCGGGACAGGGATCGCTATCCACTGTTCCTTGGGATTCTTTCGCACGGAGTAGCGCCACCGGTACTCTCGCCCATTCGGACCGGGGCTCGACACCCTCTTGCGTGTTGTGCGAGTGCGGTTGGACCAGAAGATGCCGTAGGATTCGTCTTGGTGCAGTCGGGCCACGACCTCCGGAGAAACCAGAGCCTCAATCTCTGCGTAGGTGTACGGGCGGTAAACGTCTTCGAGAACCAGCGTTCGCAAGAAGGAACGTCCCCAGTACCGACCCCCGTCAGGGGATGGCATGCCTTCGCCTTCAAGCACGCGCTTGACCCTATTGAAAGTCTCTCCCTCGGCCACAAGCTGGAAGATGCGCCGGATCACCCGCATCTCTGTCTCGTCCACAACGTAACCCTCGCCAGTATCGTCAAACTTGAACCCGTAGTGAGCGCGAGAGTTGCGGAGCAACTTGCCCTCGCGTGCCTTACGTAGCTTACCGCGTCGGGTCCTCTCGCCAAGCTTGGCTCGTTCATACCGGTAGTTTGTTGGGATGAGATATACGGGGTAGGGTCTCTCGAAATGGACTTGCTTGATCGCCGCAAATACGCCCAAATATCGACCATAGATCAGCTCTCCTGCAACATGATCAGACCCCTATTCCTACTTCAACAAACCACCGATACTTGGCTAGCTGGTCGAGGATGCCGTCTGTGAGCTCACCTTCGGGGCTATCATCGCCCCTGTCGTTGAGGGCCCGCATCTTGGTCCCGTGTTCGTCGAACTCTCGGCGAAGGATGTAGTGATAGGCTGGCTCTCGGGCGAAACGGTCCCTGTCCTGAGCCAGCACTACTGAGACGCCACCAGCAGCTACAAGGTCCCTCACACGGTCCATGCCCGGCCGCTCCAGGGATGCCCCACTTTGGCCGGGGTCAGAGACCTCCTCAAGGACCTCATAGCCCTCTCGGGCTGTG
>JALZHG010000713.1 GCA_030914045.1 Chloroflexota bacterium
CCGGGCTCGGGGCCGGCCTGTGGCCTCTGCCTTTCCCCCGCGCTTTCTACGAGGACTTTCCCCTGCCTGGTAGGGACTGGGTTTCGGCGTTGGGTCCGTACAACGAACATCTAATCCGGGACTACGGTGGGCTGAACCTGGCCTTCGGGGTGCTCTTCCTGTTCGCTGCACTTTTCCCGGAACGACGGCTCGTGCAGGCTTCACTCGTCGCCTGGCTCTTCTATGCGGTGCCGCACTTCATCTTCCACGCCACCCAGATGCACCATTTCTCACTCGGCGATAATCTGGCGCAGCTGATCTCTCTGGGGTTCCTGATCGTCTTGCCGCTGGTGCTGCTCTTCCTTCTGGGGTCTGCAGAACTACCGAGCGAGGACGCAGCAACTGGGGCTTCCGCCCGTCCGACCGGCGAAAGCCAACGCCGCACGGCCGGCACCTGGTGGGCGAAGTGGAGGAGACGAACCGATAACGGAGTAGGCAAGGATCTCAGACCAAGAGATGTCGCTAACCACAAGGAGCCACCGACCTATCGAGGAGGAGCTCATGAGGTTTGAGAACAAGGCAGTGCTCATAGCGGGACGGGGCGGGGTCCTGGCCGGACGGAGCGCCGCAGCTGCTTAGCGAAACGATTCTCACAGCAACCCATCGACCGCAGGAGGTTCCATGGTGAACACCTTCTCGTCTCAACCAACACGTCCGAAGAAGCGGAGGACGGGCTGGCTTCCGTCGTTTCGGCGCAACGGCTACTTCGTCCGGCACGTCGCGATCGTGACCCTACTCATGGGGGCGTCAGCCCACTTGGCGGTAGTCGCGCTGGGGCGCTCTGCGCTCCCGCACATCGTCACGCCTCCGTTCGAGCTGCTGCTCACGGCGCTCATAGCCTACGTCAGCGTGTTCGGCTGGTTCGCTTGGAGCACGTTCCGCTATCGCAGCCGCGGGCAGAAGATCGTGCTCGCCCTGATCTTGGTGTATTTCCCGATCGGCATCCCCATCCATGTCATCACCATCGTCAACGGGAACGCCGATCACTACGGGGTTTTTCCGGATTGGTACAGCTTCGCCATTCTGCCGGTGATGGTGGCCATGATCGCCTTCTTCGCCAGGTTACGTAACGCAGAGACTAGAAAGGAGCACAACCGAATAGGCCGGTGAACCGCAAGCGAAGGAAAAGCTAGCGCGACACCAAACGGTGATCGTCCGGAGCGTGGGGACAGCGCTGCGGCTGCTTGTGGTCTCGGTCGAGGCACCCCAGGAGAAAACAGTCTGTCGCGTCCTCACGGGCCGCAATTTACGACCACAACCAAGATACAAGGAGGTTTGAAGGATGTTCGCGAAGACTTACGATACGAGCAAGGCACTCATCCTCAACTCAAAGTCCGTTCATGGGTTGAGTGGATGGACGTTGCGACTCGACGGGGGGTTTCTGGCAATCGCCGGAAGCCTCGGGCTGCTCGCCGACACTACGGGTCATTTTTTCGGCGTCGGTCCCATGGCCGAGATGTTCGGCTCGCCCCATACTATCGGCGGTTTCGAGGCGCACGCTCTGGCGGTCATCCTAGGCGTCTTGCTGCTCCGCGCCGCCAAGGTGGCCGACCGGCGATCGTGGCACGCTCTGGGCTTGAGCGTTCACCTACTGTTGGGCACGGCCAATCTGATGTTCTGGTCATCCTTTCTACAGCTGGATGTCCTAATGATCGGCGTAGTCACTACCGCATTGCACATCATCTTTGTGGGCGCTCAAGCCGCTTGTCTGTGGCGTGGATCGAGAGCGAAACGCTCAGGTTAGTGATGGCAAGGAGGCCCGCACACTTTGGTGGGGCCCAGCTGGCGCGTGAAGACCGTGAAGAAAATGGACTCTACGCGGAAGTCACTTCCACTTTATGGTGCACCCTACTGGAGCGGTCTCCGTGGTGGCCGGCTCGCTACCTTCGAGAACCGCCTCGAGGGCGTCAATGAAGTAGTGGCTCCTCACTGCTGTCGGATCGTCGTAATTGTCGTCCACCGTGCCGTGGTAGCGCAAAGTGCCGTCCTTGTCGA
>JALZHG010000714.1 GCA_030914045.1 Chloroflexota bacterium
AGGACCCACTGCCGGTCTGGATCGCTGTCGGAGGAACGCCGCAGTCGGTCGTGCGCGCCGCGCTGCTCGGCCTGCCGCTGGCGATCGCGATCATCGGTGGTCAGCCCGAGCACTTCGCGCCGCTCGCCCGGCTCTACCGCGAGGCCGCGAGAGGGGCAGGGCATGACTCGGCGCGCCTGCCGGTCAGCATCAATTCGCACACCTACGTGGCCGAGACCTCCCAGCAAGCGGGCGACGAGTATTTCCCTACCTACGCCGCGATGATGAACCGGATCGGCCGCGAGCGCGGCTGGTCGCCGATGGGCCGCAGGCAGTTCGATATGGGCCGCTCACCGCGCGGGGCGCTCCTCGTTGGCAGCCCGGGGGAGGTCGTGGAGAAAATTCTCTACGAGCACGAGCTCTTCGGCCACAAGCGCTTTATGGCGCAGATCAGCGTCGGCATGATGCCGCACGAGAAGGTGATGCGCGCCATCGAACTGTTCGGTACAGAGGTAGCCCCCGCCGTCCGCAAGGAGATCGAGCGCCGATCCACCTCAAGTGCCGGAGGACCTGCAGCCATCTGACTGCCGCACGCGGAACCACTCTAATAGCCGGCCAAGAGTGTGCAGCGACCGTGCAGCAACCCGAGTAATCTTCTGAAAGGTTGAGAAAAGTGTTATAGAGCAAACGCCGCTATTTGCAGGCGTTTTGCGATTCTCAGAAACCACTAGCAAACTATCACACTGCCTTCACACGGCAGAGGTCGCTGGTTCGATAGGGCATCGCCCACCAAGAGATACCTGCAAATGGGGCGACCGGCAAACCTCAGCGTATGGCAGACTTCCCCTTCGATACCACTAGTCTCGCCGAGGCTCACCCCGGCGGCACCCATCGGTTCGCCATTGTGTACGCTTTTCTGTCGCCCGGGCGTGGTCTACGGCCTGGTTTGCCCTGAGGATCGTTCAATTCTCGCTTGTGACCTGCACGACACAGAAGCGGTTGCCGTCGGGATCTTCCAACACGATAAAATCTTCATCCGGACTGTATCTCCGCGGATACCGGGTCGCCCCGATCTTGATCAACCTCTCCACTTCGCCCTCTTGGTCGTAGGTGTAGAGATCCAGGTGCAATCTGCTCGTTTTTCCGATGCGCTCGAAAGGTTCCGGAACCTTCTCCAGAGACACGTTGGGTCCTCTGCCCCCGGGATCACAAAGTACTGCCCAGCCGTCATCAACAGGCTCTCTGAGAACGTAATGGAGCGCTTCCTGCCAGAACGCCAGCATTCTGTCGAACTCGTAACAACGTATAACGATCGAACCGATTTTCATTGTTCATCCCTCACGTATGGTCGACATCCGAACCAGGTAGAGCGAGTCCTCGGGGTCACGTTACGAGCGCCCGGAGGTCAGTATCGAGTCTCGCTCTGCAGAGCTTCGACACCTTGGTGGGTGCATCCAACCTTCATATGGAAGGAATGATGCCGCGTACGGAAGCCTGCCGCCAACCTGATGTATATTAAGTCTCTCTGAACTCAGACACGAGAGGCATATACTTCGCAGCTACCGGATTTCCCGCCGATGTCGGCCGAAACCCTTGAGGCGATCGGCGAGCGCCACAACCTGCGCGCCGAGGTAATTTCGCCGTTGAAAGACGTCGGCATTTTCAACGCCATCTATCTGGTCGGAAGCGAGTACGTCCTTCGCGTCCCCAGGGATGCCCCTCCGTTCGTCGCCGCCATCCGCAAGGAGTCCGTCGCGGTGCCCACCGCCCTCGCGGCCGGGGTAAGGACGCCGGCGCTCGTAGCGTTCGACGACTCCCTGGAGCTCCTTCCGGTGCCCTATGCGATCTACGAGCGGGTGCATGGAGACACACTTGGTGTGCTGGACTTCGGTCCTGAAGTTACCCCCAGGGTGTGGCACGAAGTGGGCCGCGACCTCGCCAGACTGCACGACGGAGTTGACGAGTACGGACCGGTAGCAGGTCTCGAATGCGAGCCGCTCCCTGACCCGAGGCCGATGCCGGACGAGTTGGCTACAGCCGGGTACTTCACCGC
>JALZHG010000715.1 GCA_030914045.1 Chloroflexota bacterium
ACCCAAGTGGGCAGGAGCCCTCTGGGCTGGGGCGCACGTGCTGATGTACTTGAGTCTGATGTACGGACAGACGATAGGCCCCTCGAGCACGCCGCTTACGGTGCCGTTGGAGGCGGTGGTAGTAGTGATAAGTGGGGCGTGGATGGCCTTAAACGCTTGGTGTGAGTTATCCACCCGAAATTTGAGCGGAAGGTGCCCACGAATTAGAGTCGGCCAGCCAACCAATCCCGGAGGGAAAGGAACCGACTCCTCATGCTCGACGTGGACACCTTCCTCACCACACTCTACGTCATGGTCGACGACTTCTGCCACTCCCATCCACAAAAACGGAGCCCCGGCCCACAGGCCTCCCTCGCTGATAGCGAGGTGGTTACTCTTGCCATCTTCGCTTGCTGGGGCCGTTTCTCCAGCGAGCGGGACTTCTACCGCTATGCCACAAGCCAGTTGCGAGATGCTTTCCCCACCCTGCCTAATCGCTCCCAGTTCAACCGCTCTGTGCGTTCCCAGGTAGGGCTCATCGAGGCGGTGGCCTTGCATCTGGCGGAGGCGATGGACGTTCGGGGAGGTCCTTACGAGGCCCTGGACACCTCGGCGATGCCCGTCCGGGACGCAAAGCGCCGAGGTGAAGGATGGCTGGCCGGTTTGGCCGACATCGGATGGAGCAATAGCCTGGGATGGTACGAGGGCTTCCGTTTGCTCGTGGCCACAGATCCTACGGGCATCATCACGGGCTTCGGCTTCTGTGCCGCTTCGGCCACCGACCAACAGGTGGCCGAAACCTTCTTCGCCGTGCGGCATCGACCGAACTCTCGGCTGGCGAGCGTGGGATCGGCGGCCGCGGGACCCTACGTGACCGACAAGGGCTTTGAGGGCGAAGAAAACCATAGGCGCTGGCTGGAATGCTACGGGGCGCGCATCATCCACCCACCTAAACGCAACAGCCGTAAACCCTGGCCCAAGCGCTTGAGGAGGTGGGTGGCCTCTATCCGCCAGATCGTGGAGAGCGTCTACGACAAACTCTTCAACACCTTCGGCCTCTGGCGGGAGCGGCCTCACGGGTTGGGGGGCTTGCGAGCTCGTCTGGCGGCGAGGGTGGCATTGCATAACTTCTGTATGTGGCTCAATGAGCAACTCGGTCGCCCCCGACTGGCTTTTGCTGACTTGTTAGGATGGTGATCTCAACTCACACCAAGCGTTTAAGGGTTATGACTGGTTGCTCATTCGGTGGCGTGGGCCGTATCAACTCTGCTTCGTGCAAGAACCGCAACACCCTCTCTTGGCGGGTGGGGCCCAGCGCATCCAGCACCACCAGCGTCCTCGCCCGCGCTACCCTCCTTACGTCGCTGTTCTCGTCAGCCGCGCGCAGGTTTCGATCTAGCAGCAGCGCTCCCATCTGATCTAGGTAGGCTTGCAACGTAGCATGTTCGGCGCGTTCCTCCTGTATCGCTCGCTCTGCTTGGGCGCGTTGCTCCTCTATCTTTTGCGCTCGCCGGTCCCGTTCATCCTCGATCTTCTGCTGGCGAGCGTCCTGCTGTAGCGTGAACGCGAACCCGATGACGGCGAGGGCGAGCGGGACTATGAGCAGCTGCAGCCAATCCCAGAGCGTTTTCCCACCCAACTCTCGAAGCATCCACGCCTTGCCCTGTCGCGTTGTTGCCTGGGAACCTCTTCGCCACGTACGCTTGCGGGCTTCTTCTGCTCCACGGGTGCTCCCTTTTCCTACACGGCATTATCTCGTATAGCAGGCGTCGGTGAACTACCGATGAACGCGGGGTTCTATCCACCATGCCGCATCATTATGCAGTACCACAAGATGTAGGGTTTAGGGTTTGGTACCGGACCGAGGTTATCGGTTGTTTCTAGTTCTGTAGGACCGGGGTTATGCAGATTCTCGTATATGGACTTCCGAGAATCCCCCTTTTCTAGTGCATCTACAGAACAGGTAGTAGGTGATGAGTTACAGTAGTGTTCATGAAACCTCCGATCTTCGTTCGTACACTCTCAAAGGAGGAGCGAGAGGCTCTGGAGG
>JALZHG010000716.1 GCA_030914045.1 Chloroflexota bacterium
CGCTTTGGGAAGCCCTCTACGCCGCGGGTGCCGACGTGGTTCTCAACGGTCACGACCACAACTACCAGCGTTTCGCCCCGCAGGATCCCGAGGGGAGGGCAGACCCGCAGCGGGGCATCAGGGAGTTCGTGGTGGGCACGGGGGGCAAGAGTCACTACACGATCGCGGACCCTATCGCCAACAGCGAGGTCCACAACGACGACACCAACGGCGTCCTGAAGCTCACCCTGCGCCCGAGGGGCTACGAGTGGCGGTTCGTCCCCGTGGAGGGCGAGGCGTTCACGGACTCCGGAAGCGCCAGGTGCCACTAGCGAATATTCACCAAAAGGAGCGAACTTCCGAGAATTACATTCCTCCACTGTGTCCCCGATAGCCGTTTACCGAGAGGTTGAAGGCGGCGCAGTGGACTAAACCACGTGTCGCACCCCTCCGTTCAGGAGGAGTTCACGCAGAAAGCCCATTCCCTTCGTCCGATCGGCTCAGGAGCTGCCATAAAGCTGGGCACATCCGGAAGGTATTATGAGGAAGTCAGGATAACACCCCATGGAAGCCGATCCCAGCCTGGGACCCTCATAGGTGTTGGACCGAGGAATGCGGCGAAACCACCTCTGCAACCGGACTGTACCACCTTGCAATTGAGAGGGCCGGTCGGGGGATGGACTAGTGTGAATCGTGCTGAGAGAATTGGTGACCGGCCCTCACACACGATGGTAATGCGCACTGTAGAGCGCCTAGGGCGTAAAGCGCATCGGCCAGGTGGCACATCTTCAACGAAGCAATCTCATAGGCGTTGGACCGGGGCTGGGCGGACTTCCGAGAATTCCATACTTTTGGGCGCTAGGGTGAATAGGGGTAGCGCACTCTCTCGGCGCTTCCCGAAGAAGTAGGGTAGGCCCTGCGCGCCGTCCTATTGAGCGATGTCTATGCTCACGAAGTCCATCGAGCCGTCGAACACGTCGTCGAAGGGGGTCGCCCTCTTTGCTCCCACCATGACGTTGGTCGAGCTGGAGATCGAGCCGGCCGAGCCCGTCTTCGTGTAGGACCTCCCGTCCACCCGCGCCACCACCGAGTCGCTAGTCTTTGAGCACTCGAGCGTGTGCCAGTTCCCGTCGACGACGTCGACCCGCGCCACCCTATTGACCCTGCCCCCGCTTCCCTTGAACAGGCAGTGAAGCCTGCCGACCGTGGGGTCGGTCGTCCGCTTTATCTCCATCTTGTAGTCGCCGCCCGCGGTCGTAGAAAGGCCCTTGCGTACGATATCGTAGGAATCGTCGTCCAGCGACTCACCGTTTACCTTGACGCGAGCCGTGATCGTGATGTCGTTGGCAGCTGGGTCGAGGCTATCATCGTCGGGCACGACCACGTGGGAGGTGGAGCCGTCGAAGACGTAGGTAGAGCCGGTCTGGACTACGTCCGTAGGGGTACCGTCATTGCCGTTGCCCGACGAATCGATCATGGGCCCGGAGGGCTCGTTCATTTGCCAGTCCGCCGCTTTCACCAGCACCGCCAACGCCGCCGGCGAAGCCACAATCATGCCAGCCACCACCACTAACACCGAAACCAAGAGCGGTATTCTTCTTGCTCTTACTTTGCTCACTCCTCGCCTACCTCCTCTAGGGTGAATCGCTCTCGCACGAAGTATACGGGCCAGGCGGCAGATCTTTGTAGGCCGGTCGGCCTATCTTCGGGCACTAAGAGGGCGCAAATGCCTCGATTAGAACGCCGGTTCGTTGATTGGCCCTTTACGGTGGACTAGCGCCTTCTCCAGGAAGTTGTAGAACTCCGCGAGCGCCTATTTGTCTCCCAACCACTCCACGTAGTCCTCAAGCCACGGGTGGTGGCTTTGCTCGGCCCCCTCCCGGACCGAGTTTGCCAGCCAGTGAGGTGCCTTCTGGTGGCGGTTGGGCCCGGTGGCCAACTCCTCTAGTTGGCGGGCAGCATCGGTCCTCAGGACGGCCACTAAAGCATCCTCGAAGGGCTGCCCGGTTCGCTCGGCGAGGGCCTTCGCTTGCCACGCTAGTACTTC
>JALZHG010000717.1 GCA_030914045.1 Chloroflexota bacterium
CCCCAACGCTGTGCGACTCTGAAGTCCTTACCATAGAGGTCGTCGGCGAGTTCTTGGGGATAGACGAAGACACAGAATTATTCGAGCACTTCCGGCGCCACTACGCCCACTTCTTCCCGAACCTCTTGCTGGTGCATCGCACCACCTTTGCTAGGCAGGCGGCTAACCTCTGGAAGGTCAAGGAACGCCTCTGGCAAGAACTTCTCACCCTCGCTCCTCACGAGCCCACCATCGCCATCTGCGACTCGATGCCCTTGCCGGCGTGTCTTTTCGCTCGAGCCCACCGCTGCCGGCGCTTCAAAGGGAAGGCCGCTTTCGGCAAGGACACCCTCCTCAAGCAGACCTTCTACGGTTTCAGAGTGCACGTACGGATCTGTTGGCCGGGAGTAATAACCCGTTTGTCGGTGGCTCCGGCCAACGCCCACGAGCTCTCGGTCCTCCCCGAACTCACCGAGCGCACCTCCGGTCTGCTCATTGGAGACCGCAACTACCACTCGCCCAAGACTAAAGAAGATCTGGCGAAGATGGGCATAGAGCTTCTGACCCCATACTCCTCCAAGAAGAGAGAGACCCCACTCCCAAGCGGAGCGCGCTGTTAAGCCGTTTTCGCTACCGGATAGAGACACCGTTTTTTCGCAACTCACCGGACGCTACTCCATAAAGCGGGTGTGGGCCAAGGATCTCTGGCACTTGACCAGCAGGCGCTGGTGCGCAAGATCCTCTCTCACACCGGGGCCTTCCTGCTCGACCATCAGGTGGGCAATTCGCCCCTACAGCTCTCGAGGCTACTCGTCTGAAAAACCCGCACATCGGGTTAGCTAGATGTCTGTTGTCAGGTTCTCATGCCCATAAATCCTTGATGCGACCTTGAGGGCGTACCAAAACCCGGTTGACGTAGAAGCCGTAGGTGTAGGCTGCAATCTTCGCCGCTATCCTGGTGGCCACTCCCACGAGGGTGGTGGCCAAAGTCTCGCCCAACCCGAAGACCCTCTTGAGGCTCGAAAGAGTAATCTCTATGTGCTGCCTCACTCCGCGCCGTCGCTCAGCTCGCTCGGTCGCCAAGAGGATGCCTACCTCGGCCAGGGCTGCTCTGAGCTGCTCGCTGCTGTAGGCCAGGTCTGCCAAGAGCTTCCTCGCTACTCCCCGCCCCAAAGCCGCCTCGTTGGCGTATGAGTTCCTCGGTCAGGCAGATGTCCGCCACATTGGCAGGGGTGAGCTCGTAGGAGATAGGAATGCAATTGGTTGCACAAAGCAGATGCAGCTTCACCCCATAGACGCTGAAGGAGCCCCACCTCACCCACGCGGCTCCCTCCGAAGAGCTTGCCCAACCCGCCGACTGAGAAATCTGGCGCGGATGGAGGACTTCCAGCAAAGTGGAGTCCACGAGCAGGGTCTGAGGATCTCCCACCAACTCGGGGAGGATCTCCCGCCGCAGCAGCTCCAAGAAGCGCCTGAGCTTCTTCACGCGTCGGTTGAACGAGGAAGGATAGAGTCCCACCACTCCTGGGAACAGGTGCGAGAAGAACCGCTCGCAATCACGCAAGAACGAACGCTCCGACTCCACGCCCCTAAGCTGCTGGAAGAGGGCCAGAGCGATGACCTCCGAATCGGAGAGGTGTTTGAGGGTTTCGTAGCGGTACGCTCCCCGAGGGTTGAGGGTGGAGTAGGTGTCGTCTATGAGGCAGAAGAGCACGGTCAAAGCTTCTTCCAGGTGGTCGAGGGAGAGGGTATGCTGAGGGTGGGCCATCTGATGCTCCTTGTGGTGGGGAGTTGGATGGCCCCCTTTCTACCCCTAAACCACGCAACAGACATCTAGGGGCCGGGGCTTAGCCTCTAGCTTCACCTTTAGGCACTAAGGTTAAAGATATGCCGCCTGGCCGATGCGCTCTACGCCCTCGCCGCCGTAGAGTCAAGTAGTTACCTTGTTGGGGTCGGGCTCCAATCGACACACATTATCCTCCAGGTTCGGCCCCTTCTATCCTCCCGCTGGTTTGAGGCTTTGGCCCCGGTCCTATGCCGGCGGGGG
>JALZHG010000718.1 GCA_030914045.1 Chloroflexota bacterium
CCATGCTGCCTCGGCGAAGAAGCGCATCAACTCACCCTCTGCCACATCGCCGGTGCCGCGCATGTCGACGACCGTAAAGAGCCCGAGCAGAGACGCGTGCAGGATGCCTTCGCCCGCTACGTAGGCGTCGTGCACCCGCACGGGCACACCCGGCATCATTGCGACGCGTCCGTTCCAGTCGAAGCCCGGCCGTTGGGTAACCACCTTCTGATCCGAGGTGAAAGGCTTCCATTGGTCTGTGGTTTCGCCCACGTTGAATGTGCCCGTGTGTTGTACGCGCACCCCCGCCACCATAGGCTGCCCCTCCTTGAGCACTACGCGGAAGTAGCGCTGAACCGGAGCAGGCAGGCCCTCCAGCTCACGGGAGTCTATGGTCTGTGGCTGAAGGGGTACGCGGGCTGCATCTAGCCGTGCGCGCAGTTGCTGCGTTTCGGAGTTCCAGCGGTAGGCTCCATAGAGCCAGGCACCTACCAGGAGGACGACGACGAAGGCGACTACGAAAATGAGGGCTCTTAGGATCTTGGTGCGGTTCGAGAAAGGTTTCATGCCGTTCAGTCTAGAACGTTTAGGCAGCTGGGTGAATATAGGAGTCTGAGACGATCGATTGATCTCACCTCCGTTATCCGCTGGGTGGAGCGGACATCCAATTGGTCATGGCGGCCCACCCAACTACGAGGTCGAGGATCATCTGCACCAATTTCGCGGCCCGAACAAGCCCCCATAAGCAGGAGCGACAGGACCGCGGACGCAAGAGCCGTCGGCAGCAACTCGCAGGCTATGTCGTCTCCCTCGCCGTCGAGGTAGTTGGGGTCGCCAGGATTCGCATCGAGGACGGCCACACGCTGCGAAAACAGCGGGACGTGTCAATATTACCCTCATGCCTGTCTGACGCTGCCGTTCACCAGCGGCCAGACAGTTCCAACCTATGTAACTAGAAGGGCCAGCAAAGTACGCGATCCGGCCCCTAGCGTGAAAGCTACCCGGCGGCTTATCTTTGGAGGGGGTCCCACGAAGAAAGGTTAGCAACCTCTGCAGGGCCGCTGGCCATGTTGTTGGTTAAGCTATTGCCCGCCTGCGCTGAACCTAAACATTCCGCTCGGTCCTTACGACCTGGCGCTGCCGCCAGCATCTCCGCTAGTCTGAGAGGAGACGCGAGAGCAGGCCACGCGGCTTGGCCTCGGCCGCCTCGATCAGGGCCGAGACGACGACCGTTGCCGCCAGCAACACCAGCGAGCCGTTGCCCGTGAAGCGCAAAAGCCGCACAGCGAGCGCCGCCTCGGGCGGGGTCTGGCGCGAGGGTTTGGTGCCCGACCTGACTGGCGTGGCTCCTCCTCGAGAACTGGCTGCCGTGCTCGCCCCGAGCAGGGCCGAGGCCACCGTGTTGAAGGCAGCTCCTCCCAGCAGCAGGTCCTTGGTGCGCGTCAGGCCCGGCGCCCGCAGCTGCGAGTCGTCCCTCACGCCGCCGAGGCGCCATCCAAGCAGCGCCGAGAGCATGGCGGGAAGGTTCGCCGCCTGGAAGCGCGCCCAAGCCTCGTTGAGGACCCGCCCGCGCTCCCTCTGGTCGCTGATGCTGCTCACCGCAGGGTTGAGGGCTACCTGCCCGAAGAGCGTCCCCCCGAACCACGTCGAGAGGCCGAGATCGTGCGCCACCTTCCCGGTCCTAGAAGGCCTTCCCACGATGTGTGCTCTATCCTTCGAGTCGGAATCTTGACGGCGAAGCAAGAAGAACGCAAGCACGGTTGCGACCAGGAGCAATAATCCCACACCGCTGGTGAGCAATGCCACTATGGAGCTTTGCGCCGTTGAGGCCGCCGGTTGCTGTTGGACCTCCTCGGGGGTCACCCGCCCCTCCAAGACGTCTTTGAGATTCCTAAGGTCCTGCTGCAGCTGGAGCTGGGGGTCGGCGACCACCCTCGATGCCGCTTCCCCTACTTGTCCTCCCGGCGGGTCGGCGTAGTCTAGAACCACCTCCACCAGCGTCACTCCCGGGGCGCTTTCCCTGAAGCGCACCACCCCAGAGTTGTC
>JALZHG010000719.1 GCA_030914045.1 Chloroflexota bacterium
GAGATAGCCTTCTTCCTCTGAAAAAATATGTAATTGAAAGAAAGTATCAAAAAGGGTCCTTTTTGAGACAACCTGTCGCCTAAATTCAAGACTCAATCCGAACACCTTCTGTAAGTAGTAACCACAACTTGGTTTCATCGACAGCATCAGACCGAGTTGATTTGCAACCGAATTGCTGGCTTGGAGCCTACCATAGCTGGCTCAGGGCTCGGTCAAGCCCTGCTGCGCATCCCAAGGACTTTGGGGCTTGACCGAGCCCCAGCAAGCCAGCAGCTTACCAAAAGGCAAGCCAGCAATTCCTCAGTCATTGGCCGACCCATTAAAGTAATAGCTAGTCGCTGGCGCGAAATTAGGAATGAGGCCCGAGTACTGCAGAGGACAATTGGCCAAGCCAGTTGATGCTCGGCCTAGCTGCCATAATGGGGGAAAGCTCTAAATGAGAAGGCAGTATCATGAGCATCTGTTCCTCTGGACTCAGCAGCCCTGGCCCATTGCAACCAGTGACCATCGCAGTGGCTCCCACCCATCCGTTGATCCAGCTGGCTCAGGTCATCCCCTGGCAAGCCCTGGCCCAACTGGTCCTACCGGACCTGCAACACACCACCGCCAAGCGCAAATGGTGGATCGGCAGAAAGCTCCAGCTACGCATCCACCTCGGGGCCTTCCTGCTCCAGTGGCTCTACAACCTCACCGACCGCCGAGTCGAGTGGGGGATCAAGGATAATGCTGCCTACCAACTGTTCTGCGGCTGGGGGGTGGTGGACCAGTGGCATTGCCCAGATCACACCAAGATCGAGGAATTCCGCTCCCGTCTAGCACCAGAAACCCAGCGACAAGTCACCAATGCCATCGTCTGCTGGGCTACCCAGCTGGGATTTGCTGATCCAGCCAAGATGGATATCGATTCCACCGTCCAAGAGGCCAATATCACCTATCCCTCGGATGCTCACCTGATGGTGAAGCTAACCCTGTTGGCAGGCAAAGTCTGGACCTATTTGAAAGAGAACCTCTCCTACTTCGTTGACTTTACCCCCACCGTCGACGTCAAAGCCAAGGCCAAAGCCCACTTCTTTGACGCACGCAAGGACCGAGAGCAAGCCAACGCCACCTTATTGGAGCTTTGGCGGGAAGCCTTTAGCCAGGTTAGCCCAGTCACCAAGTATTTCGATGGGCTGCTGAACTACGATGGGCAACGCCTGCCCTGGAATATTCATCGAGCATGGGCCCAGGTCCAAGAGCACAGTTCCAAGCTCTTTCTGCATATCGCCAGCTTCATCTGCCAGGGAGTAATGGTTCGAGACAAACCGTTATCCTTGCACGCCCAAGCGGTCAGTTGCTTTAACAAGGGCAAGCTCGCCAAAGGATTGCAGTTCGGGAGGGCCTTTCAGCTGGGGCGGATTGAGGGCAATTTCCTGCTAGCTGGCTGGTGTAGCTCCATCCCGATGGAGGATAAAACCTCTCTGCGCCCGATGATTGTCGAACATCAACATCTCTTTGGCAAAGGAATATTGAAGTCCTTGGGCACGGACAAGGGATATTACAGCGAAGCTAATCGGGGGTATCTGAGAGGGTTAGAAGGGCTAGAGGAGTTTTGCCTCCCGCAACCTGGGTTGGACCTAGAACATCAATCGCCTGACGCTATCGCAATCCAGGCCCGTCTGCTGGACCGCCGATCTGGCATCGAGCCCTTGATCGGCTAACAGGGAGGGCAACTGGGTAAGAGCCGCATGAAAAAAGACGAGAGCACTCTGGCTGCCGGCTACGCTTCCATTGGGGGCTTCAATCTCCGTCAGCTCATTCGACACTTGCTGGGCAAAGACATCAAAGCAATGGCGTAGTACAAATCGAGAACCCCACTCAATGAATTCTGAATCAGGCTCCACTCCCCCTCAGCCTGAAGGTGCAGAGAGGGTTTAATTTCGCGCCAGCGACTACTTACATTAGCCAAAATCAAACAAAAAGCTCCATTATTAGGAAGTAGGTTGACAAAAATGCCCAGCGTTGCTAGGCTTAGCCGATGCATCG
>JALZHG010000238.1 GCA_030914045.1 Chloroflexota bacterium
TGCCAACTGAGAGCACTGAAGCTGAGCAAGGCTAAACGCGACGCAGGATGGCAGCGGGGCATGGCGAGGAGACCCGCCGCGCGAACAGGCGAGGACAAGAGCAATGCGGCGGCTGGAAGCACGCACGTAGGGTCCTCAAGCGCGGCGTCCTCGCCGCGCCGCAGTGGTACGCGGGATAGCCGATGGAACCGAGGGCCAGATGGCCCCAGTACCCAGAGAGGAAGATCACAACCATGGCAACACAAGAAGAGCAGAACCTCGCGGCCTTCGATAGAGTCGATTTCGAGGCGTGGAACGGCCCGGACTGGGACCTGTTCCGTCAACTCCACACGCCGGACGTCATTGTCGATTGGGCAGGCACGCGCACGGAGGGCATCGACGCCCACGAGGAGATGGCCCGTCAGTCTCTCGCGGCCTACCCAGCGAAGATCGTCGGTCACCCCATCAAGATCGCCCAGGGCGAGTGGACCGCGGTGGTGGGAGAGATCGCCGGTGGCATACGGATGGTCACGGTCGCCAAGTGGCGCGATGGTGCCATCGCCGAGGAGTACATCTTCCTGAACTCGCCAACGAGCTGAGAACAGGAACGGGGCACGGCACGTGCCCCACCCGTACCCCGAGTGACGAGCGGCGGGCGGCTAGCACGCTCTGCTCTGGGACAGTACTAGCCCAATGAGGGACCCACCGGCACGGGCACGCTGGTCTACGAGGGACACCTCGAGGGACGGCGTGATTGTATGGTTTATCTCACGCAGACACACATGGAGGAGTCATGAAAGCAGCACGGATCAACGAGTGGGGGCAACCGGTCCAGATCGAGGATGTCCCACAGCCAGCTCCAGGCAACGATGAGGTCCTGGTGCGGGTCCACGCCGCGTCGGTCAACCCCGTCGATCGGGCGATCGCCGCGGGCTACATGCAGATGATGTACAGCCCGCCCCTCACCCTCGGCACGGATTTTTCCGGCGAGGTGGTCGCCGTTGGCGCGGATGTGCAGCATGTCAAACCAGGCGATGCCGTCTACGGCTTCAGTCTCTCGCGTGGCACGTTCGCCGAGTATGCCGTCGTCGCGGCGGCCGCCGTCGCGCCCAAGCCGCAAACCCTCGATCATGTGCACGCGGCCGCCGTGCCGCTCGCCGGCCTCAGTGCCTGGCAGACACTCCACAATCTGGCGAAGCTGCAGCCCGGCGAGCGGATCCTTATTCATGGTGCAGGTGGTGCCATTGGCAGCTTCGCCGTGCAATTGGCGAAAGCGCTCGGCGCCCACGTGATCGGGCATGATAAGGCCGATAGTGCAGCGTTCATCCAGCAGCTTGGCGCGGATACGGTGATCACCGCCGACAGCCAAAGCTTTGAGGATCATGTTGGGACGGTCGATGTCGTCCTCGATCTGGTCGGGGGTGACTACGTCGAGCGCTCCTACACCGTCCTCCAGCCCGGCGGACGCTATGTTACCACTGCGGCGATGCTACCGCCGGATGCTGGACAAGAGCAGGGCATCGTGGCTACGGGCACTTTCACACAGCCAACCGTTGACGAGCTCGGCAAACTCGCCGACGCGATCGACGCGGGGAAACTGAACGTCATCGTCAATGCTACCTACCCGCTTGAGGAGACCCAGACCGCGCTGTATGCCAGACCGCAGGGCCAAGCGCCGGGGAAAGTCGTCATTACCGTTGCCTAAGCCGGCAGTGTGGGGAGGGTAACCTCCCCTCGCCCCTGGAGTCACGTTGACCAGCCCGGTGGCAGCGCCACCCAGACAGATCCCTCAGCTGGGCTCTGTTCTACCGAGAAGGTATCGATTAATCACACGACCAACAAGGGAAACCGAACATGAACATCGTCTTGTGGATTCTTCAAGTCGTCCTGGCACTGCTGTTTGGCCTGGCAGGAGGAGCGAAACTGACCCAACCGAAAGCCAAGCTCGCAGCGCAGATGGGCTGGGTCGAGGACTTTTCGCAGGGGACGGTGCGCGTGATCGGCGGCGTGGAGCTGCTCGCCGCTATCGGGCTGATACTGCCGGCGATCACCGGCATCCTGCCGATCCTGACCCCGCTTGCGGCGCTCGGATTGGTTCTTACGATGCTTGGTGCGATGCTGACCCATCTGCGCCGCAAAGAACAGCCGATGATCGGGATGAATTTCGTGCTCGTGCTGCTGGCGGTGGCCGTCGTCTATGGGCGGTTCGTCGCCGTTCCGCTCTAATGAGGTGCTATGCCAACCACACCAACAGTGGAAATAGCGGGAGCGTCAGTGCTCCCGCCGACCACCCGCCTGGGCCATGTCCATCTGACGGTCAACAGCCTAGATCGGCAGATCACGTTCTACACCGAGGTGCTGAACTTCACGCTCCACTGGCGTGACGGGGCGGAGGCCGCCCTTGGCACGGCGACCGAGGTGCTGCTGCGCCTGTCGGCAGATCCCGCGGCGCGGCGCGTACAGCACACCACGGGGATGTACCATTTCGCCATCCTCTATCCCAACCGCAAGGAGCTCGCGCGTGCCATTGCGCGGCTCTTTGCGCTGCGCTACCCGAATGCCCCTACGGACCATGGTGTATCCAAGACCACCTATCTGGATGACCCGGAAGGTAACACAATCGAGTTGTATGTCCGCTCCCTGGACGATGCGACGTTCGAGATTGTGAACGAGCAGATCGTGGTCCGCTATGCCGATGGGCGCATCGGCACTGGACGCGATCCATTGGATGTTGCAGCCCTTGTTCGCGAGATGGATCCAGGTGATCATCTCGATCGGCCGTTGCCAGAAGGCACGCGACTCGGTCACATGCATCTGTATACATCAAGTCTTGAAGCCACGATGCAGTTCTATGCCAATATTCTCGGCTTTCAAGCAGGGCCGCTGATCAAGAGCTTCCGCATGGGAGAGGTGGGATTGGACCAGCAGCAGCCACATGTCGTTGCCTTCAATACCTGGAAAGGGACTGGAATTCCACCGGCTCCAGCGGGTGCACTTGGCCTTCGCTACTTTACGATCGTGTTGCCCACGACTGGTGCGCTCCAGCGCGCTCTAGAGCGCGTTCAAGCAGCGGGCCTGCCGGCCGAGCAGACACCCGAAGGCATCGTCGTGCGTGACCCGGCCCACATCACCCTGATCCTGACCGACCAGATGCTTTCGATCACCTAACATCGTTTAATTGCCACTGGTCGGAGGAGCACGAACGGCGCGCCAATGCCCCTTCCGCACGTCAACCTAGTCCCGGGCTTCAGGTTCGCCGGTAGCGGCGCCATGCCCGCAGTTCTGCGTCTGCCGTTGCATCGGATTGTTCGGCATACCGCAGCGTCGTTTGCAGGTTTTTGTGCCTGAGGCGCTTTCGAATAGTGGCTAAGCTGACACCTGCATTGACCAATTCCGTCGCGTGCGTGTGGCGGAGTTGGTGCAGGCTACACCATGTCCCTGCCTGCTTGCAGGAGCGTGCCCAGAGCGCTGGTCAATGTGTTGGTGCTGTGGCACACCCGCTACATGGATGCCGCGCTGGCACAACTCGAGCGCGAAGGGGCGAGGTAAAGCCGGCGGATGTCGAGTGGCTTTCGCCGCTCGGATTTAAGCATATCAATCTCCACGACCGCCATTCCTTCAGCGATCCCGAACCGATCAGGCGTGGCGAACAACGCCCACTCCGCGACCCAAATGAGCTTGAGTTGGTATGACCCCCGAGTCCTTATTCCGGTTTTTGGTTCCAGTGATTGTCACGGGCCATTAAACACGTGCGAAGGCGCGAATGGCATCTAAGTGGGCTTAGCTGAAGTTGACCATGGGTCTCAGGGGGTCAAACTAACAAGTTGCGTATAATTAAGTACCAATACCTACGCCAGTCATGCAGACTTGAGCGAAGCTCCGGAAGGATGAATGCGGCCCAAACTCGCCACCTTGTCAACGATTCGCGCTATTAAACCCTCATCCAGCTTCTCCGGAAGCAATTTTATCGTTTCCGCCACATACTTTGCGCCACGGTACGACGCTTTGAGGTCCAACACACTACAGCGCGGGTCCGTCCGCCGCGCTTCTGCCAGCAAGACCGCGCTCAGGCTGACCATGAAGAGTGACAGGTTCGCCGCATTGCTCACCCCGCTCGACGTCACCGTCATGAAGTCTTCCAAGCCCCAATGCTGTTTAGCGTCGCGGAACGTAAACTCGATTTGGAACCTCAAGCCGTAATACTCCACCAGCCTATCAAACGCCAGGCCCAAGTCACTGCTGAACAACAGCACATGCGCCCGCGCCCCGCTCGTCAGGTTCGTCTTGACGATTACCACCACATTCAGCGGCTGTGCAAATTCCTTGTGCAGCAGCTCGGCCTGAAACACACAGGTTTCTACCCCGTCCTCCACACTCCGCTGGCGCACAAACTGCTCGGGAATGGTGTCGACTTTAAGCTTGTCACCATACTTGCGGTGTGGACCTCGTCCTTGATAAGGACCATCGTACGGAAAATATAAGGCCGCATCCGAGCGCAGCTTGCTGATGAGATGCAAGCCACAGCCGCGCACCATCTGCAGGGTCGGGCTATTGCCGAAATGCCCATCCATCGCCAGATAGCCCAGGGGAAGGGTGCCAGCAATCAGGTCGAGTTGAGCTTGCAGCATGCTCTGGATCCGCTGTAGCTCAGGCGACAAGGTGGCATCGGTTTTAGGCTTGTTCTTGCTCCCCTTCGGTCGTCCGGACTTGCGCTTGGCGGCAGGCGGCTTGGGTTTCTTGGCAGCAGCTTTGGCTTTGGCGGCAGCTTTCTCAGCCTCGGTGCGCACCACTTGCTCCAAGCGCAGGGGGAAGGCGCGACGGGTTTTGGTGGAGATGAGGGCCAAACTGAAGAAGGCAACGCCAGGGACAGCTTTCTGAAGGACGCCCGAGAAGAAGCGGTCGAGGCCAAAGGTCTTCTGACCAGCTTTGGTG
>JALZHG010000059.1 GCA_030914045.1 Chloroflexota bacterium
AAACGTGAAACGTGATGCGGCTTATGCTATTTGGTGCGTGAAGAGGGGGAGTTGGTATTGCAGGACCAACTCCCCTTTTGTCATTCTGAGCGTAGCGAAGAATCTCGTCCTTCATCACCCAAGTATCACCTTTCTCATGCGGCACTCTCCCATAGGAAGAGGGCAACACCTAAGAGGGGGACGAGATTCTTCGCTACGCTCAGAATGACAAAAGGGGAGTTGGTCCCGCTAAACTAACGTCCGGCTATTCACGCACCAAATAGCATAAGCCGCATCACGTTTCACGTTTCACGTTTCAGAAACCAGTCCCCAATAAATGGGTACTTGAAGGGCCGTCCCAGCAGCACCATTACCGCGCCTACAATGCCCAAGACTATCGTGATTGCGAACCATACTGCAAACAGCACTATCGCCCACAGCACAAGCCCCAACTCGGCCCAGGTGCTTTCCCCGCGTATTACCCCGAAGATGGCAAACCCACCGGACACCGCCAGTATCACCACAACCAGGACGTTTATCAGCAGCACCGAGCACTGGTAGCAGCCCGCCTGGTCCGAGTGGAAGCGCACGTAGGGTGAGCGCCTGGAATAGAGCCAGATGATGCCCGTTATCAGCAGCGAAATCGGCAGCGTCAGCCCTAACAGCCCGAACGCGATTGCGCCGTGCGCCACACCCGCAAGCAGCCTCTCCGTCTCGCGGTCCATGCCACCCGCTGCCATCTGAGGCGGCTGCGGGGGCGCGCCTCCGGGCGAGGGTGGGTGCTGTGGGGATTCGGGGCGTTGTTGCATATTACTGGTGAGTCGTAACACGTAACTCGTAACACGTAACTTCATACGCGGGTTTGGGCTTCAATGTTGCAACGGAGAAACCGTCGCCGCATAAGGGCAGGCAAAGTCTGGGCAGGTAGTGCTTGGGTCTAGCCGGGTGAATTACCTGTTCTGCGCCGCCAAAAGGGACGGTCGGGCCAGCGCCTTTCATAACTATAATAGAACAACCTGTTCTTGAGGTAGGCGTTGTAGACCGCGCCAAGACGTGCGCTGTAGCCGTCCGGAGCCTGCGGGTCACCCGAAAGGTGCGCCTCTACTGCCCGAGCGGCCAGCATCCCACCAAAGAGCGCGGTCATGATACCCTGCGAGGAGAGTGGGTCGAAGGAGATGGAGGCATCCCCGGTGGCGAGCCAGCCTTCACCAGTGAAGCGTTCGATGCGGGCGCTCTGGGCTGGGGTAGCTCTCGGCAGCTCCAGCATCGTATAGCCCCGCGCCATGAAGTAGCCGCGTACGTGCTCTGTCCTGTCGAGTAGCGACATGAACCCGTCCGGCGCGAGCAGGGTTGCAGTGGGCAGCAGGTCGGTGTCGCTGTGGTAGACAACCACCCGGCGGTCCGAGGGCAGGCGTGCCGTGTACCACCAGCCGTCGGGGGCGGCTTCGATCAGGGTGCGCGAGTCCTGGTCTGGGTTCGTTGCATCGTCTGCTTGCTGGAACACGGCGTACACAGCCGTGAGGGCATCGTCGGCCCGGCGGCGCACACCTTGCTGCCGTGCGACCACGCAGCGACGGCCGCTCGCGTCAACCAGCCTGCGGCAGCGCGCCACCGTTTTCCCTTCAGGCCCCAGCAAACTAAGATGCCAGAGTCCCGCCTCCCCATCCCACTGATGGCGTAACGTGGTCGCCTGCCGGACTTCGGCCCCGGCTGCTCCCGCCTGGCCGCGCAGAAAGGCATCGAAGCAGGCGCGGTCGAGGTGCCAGCCGTGCCCGTTCGGGTCGAAGATAAAATCAGTGCTCTGGAGGGAAGGCGCGCCCCAGGCCGAGAGGTTGCCGTAAGAGGGCAGGTGCCCGGCTGCCAGGAACGCCTCCCAAAGCCCAAGGTCGCGCAGCAAAGGCATCGCGGCGGGTGGCAGGCCCTCCCCAATCTTGAACTCCCCGGCCCGGCTCTTGTCTAGCAGCAGGACCTTACGGGAGGCGCGGGCCAGTCCCAGGGCGGTCACCGCCCCCGCCGGCCCGCCGCCCACCACGCCTACATCGTATAAGGCACCGTCAGCCACGTGGGCAGTGCCTTATTCCTGTTCTGGTGTGAGAGTTTCCGTGGGCACCAGCGTGTAAGGCCGACGTACGAAGCGGTGGACCTCGTCGTGGTACCCCGCCACCACTTCTTCGCCCGGCCTCCCCGCGGTCATGGCTGCCTCTGCCATCATTCCGGGCGCCGCGCCTCCCTGGGCCGCGGGCATGTGCAGCATGACCAGGTTGCGCCGTGGCGAGATCTCCTCCACCGGGAAGTCGGGCCGCGACTCTACGAATATGTAGGGCGGGAAATCGGGGTCGTCGGTTATGCCCTCTCGCACCTCCACAACACCCATCTTGTAGAAGTCGTGGACCATCTGCTCCTTCTGTTCCAGGCCGTCCCCTTTCAACACGCGGAACCAACTGGCCCTCTCTCTGAAGGCGGCGATACGTTCCTCACGCGTTCTGTTCGTGTCCATAACGATATCGTAGTTCTCTTCGGTCAGCACGTGATTGGGCACGCGAGCGGGCCAGAAGGTGGGCACGTAAGGGTCGTACTCGCCGTACGAGGGGTCCACGTAGGCCGACCGGCAACTGGCGGTATCCGCCTGCCAGGGAATAGCCATCCAGCGCGAGATGTCCCCAGGCCCCTGGGCGTAGAGCGGGCCGGTGGGGCCCACAGCTACCTGCGGGAGCAAGACCGGGCCGTAGTCGGGCACCGGCTCGCCTTCCGGGCGATGAATAATACGGAAGGGTGCGGAATACATGGTGGCGTGCCGCACCGGCCAGGTCATCTCACAGCCGGGGTGGAACGCGTCGGCCAGGCAAAAGTGGAGCGCCGCCTGGTCCAGCGTGGCGGGCTGCTGCTCCAGCGGTACCTGGTCGAAGCTGTGCGGCTGCTCGCTTTGCGAACCCCAATCGTCCGCGAACTCGCCGCTCACCCACTTTTGCAGCGTATTCATCTGAGTGGGAGAGAGCGTAAGGTGCTGTCGCGCCGACACTGGCGGAAGGTTCATAGCATCGCCGTATATCCAGGGCCAGGGCACAGGCGACTCGCCGTCGCGCGCCAGCACGCGCATCGAATTGTAGATTTGCTGGCGCAGCTCCTTGTATTCGTTGCCCGTGTCGGCCAACTGCTTTACGTACTCCGGGTCGGTGAAATTGTTCGGCCCGCCCCAGCCGAACTGCACCGCGAAGCCCTGGTTCACCCACTGGAGGTTGCAAAAGCGCGCCAGGATGGGATAAACGTCCTTCGTGAAAGACACGCTCTGCGGCGGCGGGAGCATGCCTGCCGTGATGTAGACGTCGTAGAGCAGGTCGTACATGGTGCGCAGGGCGATCACGTTTGTGCCGTAGTTTGGCGGGCCTGTGATTACCCAGGCGGGATCAACCGGGACTTGCTGCCCGCCGATGGACACCGTCGCGGTGACAGGGCCGTCGGAAACGTCGTCATACCAGCCGTCGTTGTTGGCGAACGTGGTTATCGTGCCGCCGCTGGGGTTGGCGGACGTGCCTTTGCCACCCAGGAAAATGAGCCTGCCCTGCTCGTCGGTGCGCAACTCGCCCAGGTAGACGGTCACTCCCTGGAACGTGCCGCTGTTGAAAGCGTACTGGTCGCCGGACTCATTGGCCCCCTGTATGCTGCGCGGCCCAGGGTCTATGACCAACTGGGTGCGGTCCGCTACGTTCTGGTTGCGAAGCTCACTGGGCTGGGCTGACGGCGCTTCCGGGATGTCGAGCGCGATTTGGAACTGGTACCAGGCGGCCTTTGTGTTCGCCACGTGGACGGTCCAGCTAATATCGGCGGTCTCGGTGGTTAGCTCCGACACCACCTCTCCTGCCGCGTTGTAGCCATAGACGCGGAAGAGCGCCGCCTGGCGTTTGAGCGCGCCTTGCTGGTCCTTATAGAAACCCGGCGGCTCCGGCAGCGGGTCGGGCACCTCCGGCCCGATGAAATACTCGGTCTCACTATTTCCCACGCGGGCAATGCCTATCGCCGGGTGGATCGCCGCCCGCACTATCTTCTCGTCCATAGCGTCTAGTCCCTCCCTGAAGTGCTCAACCTGGGTGTCGCCCATAGGAACATCCTATGCAGGGATGGCCGCCTTGCCTTTGACACTTAGCGCCAGACGCGCAGTGGGCAATCCTCAGCATAGAAATGGCAAGAGGGATGGTAGCATAGCGCCGATTGCTTGTCAACGTTATTGAACCTATATTCCATTATTAGTTCAAGAACTGTAGACTCTTACTGAACCTATAGTGGGGTACCACTGCCGAACAAGGCTACCGACAGCAGACAGGCGCATCCCTCATTTAGGTCTCAATGCTCCGCCAAAAGGCGTATCTTGTGCATAACCCACTTGACAACCCTTTCCGCCATGTTTTATCATACGTTCATCAGGCATAGCAATCGGCGATATTGCATCGAACATTCCCTCGATGTAGCCGCGCTTCGGAAACGTGTAATCGCAAGATAGGCACGACTAAGTTGCGCCGGAAGCCCCCGTTACAGGGCTAGAGTGTGTCGGCAGGCGTAGTGGCCGAGGCCGGAGCACTCGAAGAGGCTGTGGTGGCGACATCATGGCGAACAAGGGTGGCACCACGGGCTAAGGCTCGTCCTCGAGTTGAGGACGGGCGTTTTGTTTTAAGTTCTAAGTTTTGAGTGTTGAGTTTTGAGTTATGCAAGTTCAACTCAAAATTCAAAACTCAACACTCAAAACTCCGGAGGGGTCATGTTCAAGATACTGGTTACCGAACCCCTGCACCAGGCAGGTATTGATTTCTTAAGCGAAGAGTTTGAAGTGGAAGTCAAGCTGGGGCTGTCGCCGGCGAACCTTCTGCGCGAGATAGGCGAATACGAGGCCGTTATTACCCGTTCGGGCACCGCCGTCACAGCCGAGATGCTTGAGGCGGGCGCGTCCGGCAATCTCAAGGTGGTGGGGCGCGCGGGTATCGGCGTGGACAACATAGACATAGAGGCCGCTACACGATGTGGCGTGGCCGTGGTGAACGCGCCCAACGGCAACGTGCGGGCCGCCGCCGAGCATTCCATCGCCCTGCTGTTCGCCCTCGCCCGCAACATCCCCCAGGCCCACGACCTCCTGCACGAAGGCGTCTGGGGCAAGAACCACTTTATGGGTTGCGAAATCGCGGGCAAGACGCTGGGCATCGTCGGCCTCGGTAAGGTCGGCTCTCAGGTGGCGAAGATGGCGAAGGCGTTGGACATGGACGTAATCGCCTACGACCCGTTCATCGACCCGCGCCCTGACATCCCCCTGGTAACCCTCAACGACTTGCTGCGCCAGGCCGACTTCGTGACCCTGCACGTGCCCCTCACCCCCATCACCAGGCACATGATAGGCGCTCGCGAGCTTGCCCTTATGAAGCGAGACGCCTACCTCATCAACTGCGCTCGCGGCAAGGTCGTTGACGAGTCGGCGCTGTACGAGGCTTGCAAAACGGGCGCAATTGCCGGGGCTGCGCTCGACGTGTTCGAGAAAGAGCCTCCCGTCGGCAGCAAGCTGTTCGACCTGAAGAACGTCATCCTGACCCCGCACCTGGGCGGCACCACCCACGAAGCGATGCGGCACTCGGCCCTCGAAGTGGCGGCGCAGGTGAGGGCGCTGCTCCGTGCCGAGTACCCGAGCCACATCATCAACCCCGAAGTCATGGCACCGGAGCCTGTAGACTTATCGGCCATGCTCAACCAGTGGCGGCGCTTCGACCGCGTGGTGTTCGACTGCGACAGCACCCTATCGGAGATAGAGGGCATCAACGAGCTTGCCGCAATGGTGGGCGTGCCCTTCGAGGTGGCCGAGATGACCCGGCAGGCCATGGGCGGCGAGGTGCCCTTCGAGGAAGTGTTCGCCCGCCGCCTTGACATAATTCAACCTCATCGCAAGCACCTGGCTGCCGTGGGCGACCTCTACACCTCGACCCTGGTGGAGGACGCCTCGCTGGTAGCCTCCGCGCTCGCTCACCTGGGCATCGAGTTGCGGCTCGTATCGGGCGGCTACCGGGACGCCCTGCTGCCGCTGGCCGACGAGTTGGGCGTGCCCCACGAGCAGGTACACGCCAACGACCTCCACTTCGACGCCAACGGGCATTACACGGGCTTCGATACCGAGAACCCCCTGGCGCGCTCGGGCGGCAAGAGCGAGGTATTACAGAGCCTGCCCCACAGGGCGACTACCCTGTTCATCGGTGACGGCGCTTCGGACGTTGAGGTGATGCCCTTCGTAGATATGTTCGTCGGCTACGGTGGGGTGGAGCGGCGCAAGCCCGTGCGCGACATGTCGCCTATCTACCTGCACAGCAACAGCCTCACCCCTCTGCTGGTCATGGCCGCCGGGATGGACGGTTGTGTGCAACTGCTGAACGAGGCCCGCTTCCGCCCGCTGGTCATCAAGGGCTTCTCGAAGCTGATGCGCGAGGGTGCAGCCGATTACCGCCCCGAGTACAGGCACTTCTTCGAGCGGGTGCGCAAGTTCTGCATGGAGGGCATATGCAACTGAGGATACCCGGCCCCACGCCCCTCCCGGACGAGGTTATCGACGCGATGCACCGCGACATGATCAGCCACCGCGAGGACGAGTTCCACGACCTGCTGCGGGACGTCACGACCATGCTCAAGCGCGGCTTTCAGACCGAGGGCGACGTGCTGGTCTTCCCCGGCGCGGGCACGGGCGGCCTCGAAGCCTCTATAGCCAACCTATTCTCTCCCGGCGATACGGTGATCTCCCTATCAGTAGGCTCATTTGGCGACCGCTACGCCGAGATAGCCGAGCGGTTCGGCCTGCATGTGGTGCGGTTGATCTCACCCTGGGGTGAGGCCGCTGACATGGACGCTCTGCAAGACGCCCTGGATGCCACGCCTAACGTCAAGGGCGTGCTGGTGACCCACAACGAGACCTCCACCGGCGTGCAGAACGACGTAGAAGCGGTCAGCCGCCTCGTTCGCCATATGACCCGCGCGGAAGGCGACTCGCCTCTCCTGCTGGTGGACTGCATCTCCTCCCTTGGAGCCGCAGACATCCCCGTCGATAGGTGGGGCATTGACGTAGCGATCACGGCCTCCCAAAAAGCCTGGATGGCCCCGCCCGGCCTCACCATGCTGTCCGTAAGCGAGCGCGCCTGGGAAGCCCACAAGCAGGCCAAACTGCCCCGCTTCTACTGGGACTTCGCGGAGGCCAGGAGGTACCTGGGCAAGTGGGAGACTCCCTATACCCCCGCCGTGTCGCTGCTCTACGCCCTGCAAGCCTCGCTCACCCTCATCATGCGGGAAGGCTTGCCCAACGTCTTCGCCCGCCACGAGCGCCTTCGAGACCGGGTACGCACCGCCGCCCGCCGCATGCACCTCGAACTGCTGGCCCCCGACGAGATAGCCTCCCGCACCGTCACCGCCATTCGGGTGCCCCCCGGCCTCACCGCCTCCGCCATCCTCGCCGCCATGCGTGACCGGGGCGTTATCATAGCTGGGGGCCAGGATGCCTACAAAGAGCGGCTAATCCGCATCGGCCACATGGGCTTCGTAACCGGGCAAGACATAGACGAGGTCATGTCGGCGTTGGAAGAGGTGGCCGGGGTGTTGGTACGGTGAGGGTGTGACTCTGAAGTATGAAATGTGAGGAGGAAAGGCCAGTGCATCAAAGTCACCGGCCTTTCCTCCTGGTGTCCTACCGTCCTTTGCTATCCTGTCCTGATGAACTATTGTCACCCTTGAACTTGCGCTTTGTTTCCTGCACCAGCTTAACTACTTCATGTGCGGGGCTTGAACCCAGCCCAATTACCAAACCGCTGACGATTATACCGGCCAGTCTCGGTACATAGTTAGTTGCTACAGTGGTGGCTGTGTCTGCGATAGCCGTAGCAGTAGCAGTGGCGGTGGCGGTGGCGGTGGCCGCAGCGGTGCCTGTGGCTGCTGCTTCCTCAGGGGGGATCTGGAATATATCGAGGCCCAGAGCGGCTGATACAGCCAAGCCGATAATTATGCCTGCAAAGAGACTCAGGAGCCTTCGCCCCGGATTGTCCTTAAATGAACCCACAAGCGTTGATAGGACTTCAAGCGCCTGGTCTGCCAAGGGACTCAGGTCACCAACTTCTTTCAATAGTCCTCTCAGTTGCTCTACGCGTGCCGTAGTAGCATCCACATATATCTTGAAGTTGGGCAGACTAATTCCTGTCGAGTTATTTGCCGTCAGTTGCCTGATTTTATTGAGGTCCGCCTCTATGCCCTTGAGCACTTCATTGGCCCTGGCAACCTGCTTCTTGGCCTCATCGGTTCCGGTATCCAATCTCGCTATCAGGGTTTCAGCCTGGTCGTAAAACGGTTTGATGGTACTTGTCAACCCCTCCACCAGTTGATCAACATCTCGGCTTACGTTTGTAAGAGGCCACCAGGAACCTTTAGTTAGGCCAATAAACGTCCAAACAAGCTCTATTATCCGTTCGATAACCAGGGCGCTGCCTGTTATCACAGCGAAAAGCGCGGCTGTAGTAATGAAACTTTCGCGGTCCTTGTCGAAGGTGGCTACAATGAGCACCAGCTCAATAAGTACCACTGCTAGAAAGATGGCACACGCGAGACCTACGTTCAGTGGCTTCGCGGACGAGGCCGACCCGTTGCCTGTAGAACTCCCTGCGGAACCTGTCAGTGGACCTGCCATTCCTGTACCCTCCTATTTCACAAATAATGCGGCAGAGACTTCTAAGTCTGTGGCGTGCTATAGCGTACCCGCATATCCAGATAGTCTTGCCTTAAGCACGAAAGGGAGGCATCATAGCCCCGTGCGCAACCATGCACCATGAACAGCAGAATCAATCGTCTCAGCATTACAAAGAGAGTAAGCTGATCTATGCGGTCACTGCTGTTATTACCGATTATAGTTCCTAAGTCTCTGCCAGTCAATAGGTATAATCGTAAAAAGCTAATGATGCCATCTATTTATTACATAGTCAACTTGTGCTACATTCTCGTGGGTTCGAACTGGCGGGTTTGTCACGCCGGGTGATTTTGCGTATCCTCCCCTATAGCGCGGAAAGCCTTGGATTTGTAGACGGAGCATTGAGTATGAAGTAATTCAGCCGCCTTACGAGTTACGAGTTACTTCTCTATCGTCCATCGTCCTGACAAGCCACTCTCCCAGGTCGTCCAGGCTCTCCTCGCTGATGGAGTGGCCGATGGGGTATTCCTGGTAGGTTACCTCGGCCCCTATTCCGCTCAAATACTCGTTCGCGTGCCGGCCGAAGCGCACCGGGATTACCTCGTCGTACATGCCGTGGGCCACGAAGAACGGCTTGCCCTGAGCCTGCTCCACCTTGAAGTCCAGCCCCGAATCGACCGGCACGTAGCCGCTGTGCATCACTACGCCCCTCACCCGCTCAGGCACCGTGAGGGCCAGCGCCGCCGACATCACCGCGCCCTGGCTGAAGCCCATAACGAACAGCGCCGCAGGGTCGAGCTTGTACACGGGTACCGCACGCTCTATGAACTCCTGCAATTCGCCCAGGCTGGCGCGCAACGTCTCGTCCTCAGGGCTGCCGACCTGCGCCATACCGTACCAGGCGAAGCCGTAGCCCAACCTGAAGGGGGCGCGTGCGCTAATCACCGTCAGCCTCGGGTCAAGCGCCGCCTCCAGACCCATCAGGTCGGCCTCGTCCGCCCCCCGCCCGTGCAACAGTAGCAACCCCGGACTGCCCCGCTCCCCGCTCGCCTCACGTGACACCCTCACAAGGTGCGTCAGGTTCAGACTTGTACCCTCTTCCATATCCACCTCTCACCGTTCTAACGATGCCGCACAATACCATCGCCTCATTTTACTCTAACTGCCCGGACGTTCATCCCGACCCTTCTTAACCGTGGCGTGGTCCTTGGCGTCTTTGCGTCTTGGCGTTTCCGTACCTTAGTACCACATGATAGAATGGGGCGACACTATGCCCAGAGCAGGAGCATCCTCCATGAGCACCATCCGCCTCCCCGGCCTCATCGACCCCCACGTCCACCTGCGCGACCCCGGCGCTACCCACAAGGAAGACTTCACCACCGGTACCCAGGCCGCCCTCGCGGGTGGCTTCACCATGCTGCTCGACATGCCCAACAACTACGGCAGCCCCGTAGTCTCCCCCGAAGCCCTCTCCGGCAAGATTGCTGCCACGCAGGACCGCCTCTTCTGCGACGTGGGTTTCTTCTACGGTGCAGGCCCAGCCAACACCGACACCTATACCGAAGTCGCCCCCGACGTGGCGGGCCTGAAACTCTACCTCAACCATACCACCGGCGACCTCAAGATAGAGGGTGTCGATACCATACGCGCAATCATGTTAGCCTGGCCCCGCCACAAGCCCCTGTGCGTGCACGCGGAGGGGAGCACGCTGGCTATGGTACTAGACCTGCTGCCTTCCGTGGGCCGGAGCGTACATGTATGCCACGTAAGCCTGGCCGACGAGATTACTATGATCCGCGAAGCCAAGGAGCGGGGCCTTCCGGTAACATGTGAGGTCGCGCCGCACCACCTCTACCTGACCGAGGACGACGTGCCCCGCCTCGGTGGTTTCGGCGTTATGAAACCCCCTCTCGGCACCGCCTCCGATGTAGATGCCCTCTGGCGCAACCTCGAAGTGGTGGATATGATCGCTACCGACCACGCGCCCCATACGTTACAGGAGAAAGAGAGCGACAACCCTCCCTTCGGCGTGCCCGGGCTTGAGACCTCCCTCCCATTGATGCTCACAGCGGTAAACGCGGGCCGCCTCACCCTCGAAAGGCTTGTAGAGATGATGCACCACGCCCCGAAGCGCATATTCAACCTGCCGGACCAACCCGACAGCTTTATCGAGGTAGATTCCGAGCGGCAATGGAACCTCACTTCGGAAAGCCTGTACACCAAATGCGGCTGGACTCCCTTCGAGGGCATCCCCGTAGTCGGTGCTGTGGAGGGCGTGTGGCTGCGCGGTCGGCAGGTGGTACAGGAGGGCCGCGTCATTACTGCCGCTCCAGGCGGCCGATTCACTCGCCCTGTGGCATAGACCTTGCACTCTCTTACTGCTTGAAGAGCTTATACAAGAGTACAAGAGAGCAAGCGGTTTTTATTAGAAGGAGCCTACACATGCCCCGACGAGCCAAGAATAACGACGACGCCAGCGTGGACGAGACGCAGCAGAACCAGGCTTCGGGTGCCGGGAACGGCAGCCGTGGCCATGCTGCTCGTGCCACCAGCAATGGGAAAGGCACGTCCAGGCGGACTAAGATCAACGAAGATGTAGCCGAAGTGATGTTCGGTCCTGCTCCCGGCTACGAGCCGCCCGCGGAGCCTGCCGCCACCATGATAGCCATGCAGGAAAGCCCCGAAGGCGAGAAGCTGTACCGCGACCTCAAGCAGATGGAGATCGAGTCGATAGAGGACCCGGACGCCGAGGACTCCTTGCTGGATGCGGCCATAGCCACCGATGCTATTGCCAACCTGCCGATAGAAGATGCTGACGTGGACACCCCGCGTCCCATCCGCATGGAGCGCGAAGAATACGATGAAGGGGCTCCACGTGTGAGGGTCCCCCTGCGCCCCGGCCGCACCGCCCTCGATATAGACGAGGAAGACGAGGTGGACGCCTCCGGCGACGTAGAGACCGACCTGGACCACCTCGCCAAGGCAGACCCCAGCTTCGTCACCGACCCGGTGCGCCTTTACCTGCGCGAGATAAGCCACGCTCCCCTCCTCAAGGGCGAGCAGGAGCTTGAGCTTGCCCAGCGGATAGCCGAAGGGGACGTGGAGTCCACCCAGAAGTTCGTGCTAGCCAACCTGCGCCTGGTGGTGAGCGTGGCTAAGAAGTACGTAGGCCGTGGCCTCACCCTGCTGGACCTGATCCAGGAAGGCAACATGGGCCTGTTGCGTGCCGTGCACAAGTTCGACCCCTCGCGTGGCTACAAGTTCTCCACCTACGCGACGTGGTGGATACGCCAGGCCATCCTGCGCGCCATCTCCGAGCAGGCCCGCACGATCAGGCTCCCCGCCCACATAGGTGAGGCGATGGGCAAGATCTCGCAGGTGAGCCAGGAGCTATCGCAGAAGCTTGGCCGCCCCGCCCGCGCCGAGGAGATCGGCAAGGCCCTGGGTATGACGGGCGAGCGCATCCGCGAAATCCTGCGTGCCGCCGAGACCCCCGTTTCCCTCGAAGCCCCGGTGGGTGACGAGAGCGACGAGAACCAACTGCACAACTTCATCAGCGACTCCGAGTCGGCCACCCCCGAGGAAGAAGCCAGCCACGAACTGCTGAAGGACCAGCTTGAGACCACCCTCGAAAAGGTGCTGACCCCCCGCGAAAAGATTGTGCTGCAAATGCGCTTCGGTCTCGGCGACGGCCACCAGTACCCGCTCGAAAAAGTGGGCGAGATGCTGGGCGTCACTCGCGAGCGCGTCCGCCAGATAGAGGCCGAGGCCCTGCGCAAGCTGCGCGAACCCGCCCTCACCGAACGCTTCCGCGACTACCTGTAGGCCTAGCCAACGGTGTAGAGACGGAACCGCCAAGCCGCCAAGGACGCCAAGAGCGTGCCAAGGTAATAAGGGTGTTTCAAGTAAAAAGGATCGGAGTACGACATCATCTACTCCGATCCTTTTTGTTCTCTCTTAGCCTACGACTATCTTGGCGCGCTCTTGGCGTCCTTGGCGGCTTGGCGGTTCCGTCTCTTACCTTGTCAAACACCCAGGTGCTTGTAATCGCCACCACGACCCTCTATGATTCTATCAAAGCCCTGTAACGACCTCCATTCCACATGCGCAACCTGGAGTCGCGTGATGTATTCACCCATCAACCGTATATCCATTCACCCGGACATCTGCTCCGGCGAACCCTGCATCAAAGGCACTCGCATCCCGGTCTCGACCATACTCGACCTGCTGGCGGGTGGGCTGAGCGGGGAGCAAATCGTGGACCTGCATCCGCAGCTTACGCTGCCCGATGTGCATGCTGTAGTAACATATAGGAAGAGCATTCTTCATGGTCTACAGGTTGTGAGAGGAAAAGCATGTTAGACGCAACTTCCGCGGACTGGCGACAGTTCATCCATTCGGACAGCGCCGTGCTTGCGGGTAAGCCAGTGGTCCGGGGCACCCGGCTGGCGGTGGACTTTATCTTGGGTCTGTTCGCCTCCGGATGGACCGAGCAGCAGGTGCTTGAGAACTATCCCACACTCACGCCTGATGGAATAAGGGCGGTATTCGCATTTGCTGCTGAGTGTCTTCGAGATGATGCCCTCTATTCTATCCCGCCTGAAGTCGATTGATAGGGTTTCTAGCCAATGAAAACTTTCCTTTGGCTAGTGTGGAGCTACTCCGAACTTCTTGCTTCGATGTAGTTTCTGTAAGCCTCCTGATTCCTGGTGCGGATGACTCGGTTGTCCTTGAGCGTGCTCACACTGAAGGTCGCGTTGTCCTTACTTTCGATAGGGATTACGGCGAACTGCTGTATAACTTGGGCCTGCCTGCGCCTCCGGGTGTGGTATATTTTCGCTTTCTTCCGCGAACATCGCAAGAGCCTGCGGAGATTCTGTTAACTCTCATCCGATCTAAGATTGAATTAACGGGACGATTTACTGTCGTTGAGCGTCGTCAGGTACGACAGCGCCCATTACCCTCAAGAGCGTAAACAAAGTTATGTGTTATAATCCCGCCCATATACCGACGCGGTGTAACTTCTACGCCTATGCAGCGTTGTATAGGTGTGCCCTCGCGTCGGGCGAAATGCACCAAAATTGCCCTGGCACATAAACTGCACCGTTAGCCCGCCGGGCGCGTATACTTATTGACAGGGATTGCTCAGGGTGGTAAACTTAGCTATTAGTGCAATTCTTCACAATACTCTCGTAGGGACCCTATGACACGAATTTTAGACTCGATAACCGGCCCTTCCGATCTCAAGCCTCTCTCCCTGGAGCAGTTGGAGCAACTGTCCGTGGAGGTCCGCCAGGAGATCATCACCATCATCAACAGCATTGGCGGGCACTATGCCTCCAACCTGGGTACGGTTGAGTTGGCCGTCGCTCTGCACAAGGTCTTCCGCTCGCCGTGGGACAAGATCGTGTGGGACGTGGGGCACCAGGCCTACCCCCACAAGATACTCACGGGCCGCCGCGACCGCTTCAGCAGCATTCGGCAGTACGGAGGCATCAGTGGCTTCCTGTCGCGTGACGAGAGCGTGCACGACTGCTTCGGTGCGGGCCACGCCTCCACCTCCATCTCAGCCGCCTACGGCATGGCCGTCGCCCGCGACCTGAAAGGCGAAGACAACCACGTGATCGCCGTGATTGGCGACGGTGCCTTGACGGGCGGCATGGCCTACGAAGCCTTGAACAACGCCGGCGACTCCAACCGCCGCTTCATAGTCATCCTGAACGACAACGAGATGTCCATCGCGCCCAATGTGGGTGCCGTCTCGAAGTACCTGTACAACGTGCGCACCGATCCGCGCTACTACAGCGCCAAGGTCCGGGCCGAGAAGGCCCTCCAGAGCTTGCCGTTTGGCGACAAAATCCTCGACCTGGGGAAGCATTTCAAGGACTCGATCAAAGAGTTCGCCATGCCCACCATGATCTGGGAGGAGCTTGGCTTCGTCTACCTCGGCCCCGTGGACGGCCACGATGTAGGTGCGCTGCTGGACGTGCTGGAAGCCGCCAAGAAGGCCGAGTGCCCGGTGTTCATCCACGTGTTGACGGTCAAGGGCAAGGGACACGACCAGGCGGAGGAAGACGCGGTCAAGTGGCACGCGGTAGCCGCCCCCGGCAAGCCCGGCGCTCCCAAGCCGACCGCCCCCAAGTTCCAGGACGTGTTCGCACAGGCCCTCATCAAGACGGCCCGCGAAGACAAGCGCGTGGTGGCTATCACCGCCGCCATGCCCGACGGCACCTCGCTCAACCAGTTTGCCCAGGCGTTCCCCGACAGGATGTTTGACGTGGGCATAGCCGAGCAGCACGCCGTGACCTTCGCGGCTGGCCTCGCCACCGAAGGCATCAAGCCGGTGGTCGCCATCTACTCCACGTTCCTCCAGCGGGCCTACGACCAGGTGATCCACGACGTGTGCATACAGAACCTGCCCGTGGTCTTCGCGATGGACCGTGGCGGCATCGTGGGCGATGACGGCCGCACCCACCAGGGCGCGTTCGACATCTCCTACCTGCGCCCCATACCTAAGATGGTGCTCATGGCCCCCGCCGACGAAAACGACTTGCAGCACATGGTCTACACCGCCTGCAAGTACGACGGCCCTATCGCCTTCCGCTACCCCCGCGGCAACGGTTATGACGTGCCGATGGACGAGGAGTTGCAGGAGTTGCCGATAGGCAAGGCGGTTGTCATGCGCGAGGGCAAGGACGTTGCCATCCTCGCCTACGGCAACCCGGTACACGCAGCCCTGGCCGCCGCCGAAATGCTGTCCCAGGACGGTATCGAGGTGATGGTGGTCAACGCTCGCTTCGCCAAGCCCCTTGACGAGGAGTTGCTGGCCGAGCGCATTAGCAAGTTCAGCCGCGTGCTCACGGTGGAGGAAGGCTCGATACCCGGTGGCTTCGGTGACGCGGTGGTGGAGTTCTTCCACTCGCAGCCCGGCCTCAAAGAGCCTAAGATTCGCATGCTGGGCCTCCCCGACGAGTACATCGACCACGGACCCCAAGCCCTCTACCGCGACCGCTTCAACCTGAGCGCGGAGGGCATCGTGCGCGAGGTGCAGAAGCAGTTCCCCGAACTGTACCACGTACCCCGGAAGGTAGCCGCAGGCGCAGCCGCCGACTAGGGGCGCACGGGATGTATAAGTAGGATAAATCGCCATTCGACGCCCGTCGATTGAAATCGAGGGCTACACTTTGTGAAGTCCCTGCGGGACTGATACCTCTTACAAGGTCCCTTGAGGTGATTTGAGATGCACCAGTCTGCCTATGCAGACTTTGCAAGGTGTAGCCCTCGATTTCAATCGACGGGCGTCGGCCTTCGCATTCGGAAACTTGTACAAGATCAATCGACGGGCGTCTCTTGCTAGGAAGGATTATCCCCCCGCACCTCTATCCCTCACACTTTTGTCGCTACCACCCCACATGTATAATGAGAGGCCATGACACCTCAGCCCCCACCCCCTACTGACGCTCTCACACCCTCGTCCAAAGCCTCTGCCAAGCTCTCTGCACCCCGCCCCTACGTCCTCCACATAGGCGCGGGCCGCCGCAAGATCGTAGGTGCCGTTACCCTTGACATCAACCCGGCCCTCGAACCCGACGTAGTGTGGGACCTCAACCAGTTCCCCTATCCTTTCCCCGACGACACCTTCGACACGGTCGTATGCGAGCACGTAATTGAGCACCTGCAAAACGTCATCGGCGTGATGGAGGAGCTACACCGCGTGTCCAGGCCAGGGGCGAAAGTGTGGGTGCGCGTGCCCCATTTCAGCAGCCTCAATTTCAACACCGACCCGACCCACATACACGCCTTCTCCTCCCGCAGCTTCAACTATCTCTGCGAGGGCGAGCCTGAACAGCGCTACGGCTACTCAACCGTCACCTTCCGCAAGCTCGTAGCCCGCATGGACATGCGCCCCGCCACTCCCTTCAACCGCCTCTTGATGCGCGTCATCAACCGCATCCTACCGTTCTACGAAGAGCACCTAGCCTACATCATCCCCGGCCAAGAACTCCTCTTCGTCCTCGAAGTAGTGAAATAGAATTAGAATGTGAAACCGCAAAGGCGCAAAGAGCGCAAAGGACACCATTGATTAAGTGGGTGTTCTAAACGAAAGTACCAGAGTACGAAAGTATATACCCTGGCCCCATTTACATTCTCTAAACGATTATCTTCTTTCCGTGTCCTTTGCGCTCTTTGCGCCTTTGCGGTTTCACATCTTATCTTTCCCGTTGTCACCCAAGTTGAACCACAGTACAATGCACTTGCAACTGCCATGTCCATCGAGAACCGCAAAGCCGACCACATTCGCATCTGCCTGGAAGAGGATGTCAGCGGGCGGGGCATCACCACGGGCCTTGAACGCTACAAGTTCGTGCACCAGGCCCTGCCGGAACTCGACCTCATGTCGGTGGACACCTCCCGCAAGCTCTGGCTCCATACGCTGCGCTTGCCTTTGCTGATCTCCTCGATGACCGGCGGCGCGCCCAGGGCCGAAGAGATCAACCGCAACCTGGCACTGGCGGCGCAGGAGCTTGGCCTGGCGATGGGTGTGGGTTCGCAACGGGCAGCCCTGAAAGACCCCGCTCTCGCCCCCACCTACCAGGTACGCCGCTACGCCCCCGACGTGCCCCTCTTCTCCAACCTGGGGGCCGTGCAACTCAACTACTCTTACGGCCTAGACGAGTGCAGGCGGGCCGTCGATATGATAGAGGCCGACGCCCTCATCCTCCACCTCAACTCCATGCAAGAGGCCGTTCAGCCCGAGGGTGACACCAACTTCGCGGGGCTGGCGAGCAAGATAGCCCAGGTCTGCCGCGCTCTGGATGTGCCGGTGATCGCGAAAGAGGTAGGCTGGGGCATCTCCGAGCAGTCCGCCTTTTTGCTGTGGGAGGCGGGCGTGGCGGCCATAGACGTAGCGGGTGCGGGCGGCACATCCTGGAGCCAGGTCGAAGCCCACCGCATCCCCAACGAGCGCGACCGCCTGGTAGCCGAGGCCTTCGCGGACTGGGGAATCCCCACCGCCGACAGCCTCAAGATGCTCGTCACCAACGTGCCGGAGGGCGGCAAAGTCTTCGCCAGTGGGGGCATCCGCAACGGCATCGATGCCGCCAAAGCCCTCGCCCTGGGTGCCGACCTGGTCGGTATCGCCCGGCCCTTCCTCAAGGCCGCCGCCATATCCACTGAGGCCACGGTGGAGCTAGGGGGAGTGTTACGCGACCAGCTACGCATCGCTATGTTCGGCATCGGGGCCGCCGACCTAGAAGCCCTGCGCTTTACCCCGCATCTCGTGGAGAAGGAGTGACCCGCACGCATGCCCATCATCGGTCTCGACCACGTCCAGGTAGCCGCTCCCCGTACCGAAGGTGTGGAGGAGCAAGCGCGGGCCTTTTACGGCGGCCTGCTGGGCCTCCAGGAGCTAGAGAAGCCCGGCATATTGAAGCCGAAGGGCGGCGTCTGGTTTTCCCTGGGGCGTGGTGAGCTACACGTCGGGCTGGAGGATACCTTCAGCCCCGCGCTCAAGGCCCACCCCGCGCTCCTGGTGAGCGATCTCCCTGCTTTGCGCCGCAGGCTCGAAGAGGCTGGCCTCACAATTGCTCAAGCCGAACCCATCCCCGGCGTCTCGCGCTTCTACGTGTCGGACCCGTTCGGGAACAGACTCGAATTGATGGAGCGTCTATGAGCGGCACCTCTGAAGGTGACATACTGCAAAAGAAAGGCAAGCCGCTTGGCGAACAGCTTGGCTGGCACCTGCTCGGCACCACCTATCCCTTCATCTCCCCCTGGTTCGTGCTTCGGCTGGACCGCGTGGAACTGGACGGCAAAGACGAACCTATCGACTTCAGCTATTTGGAGCATCCAGGCGCGGTGGGCATTGTGCCCGTAACCAAAGAAGGCAAAGTGATCCTCATACGCCAGTACCGTTATGCGATTGACGGCTGGAGCGTGGAGGTACCGGCAGGCGGTATGCACGACGCGGACGGTGCCACGCATGAGGAGGTAGCCTGCAAGGAGATAGAGCAGGAGATAGGCGCGACCTGCGGCGAATTGCAGTACTTCGGCTGCTACTACACCACCGTGGGCCAGAGCGACCAGGCTTACCACATCTACCTGGCCCTCGACGTAACCCTGACGCGCGAGCAGTCCACCGAGGAAACTGAGGAGATATATGTGAAGCCCGTATCCGCCGCTGAAGCCCTGGCGATGTCGCGCGACGGCCGCATCAAGGACGGCAACTCGGCCCTGGCCCTGCTGCTGTGCGAGCGCATCTTCCGCGAGCGGGGTTACATCTAACATTGGAAGCCCGGCTCGCTGTACTCGAAGAAGGCGCGCGGCAACTCGGCTTCACTCTCAGCCCGCGCCAGCTTGACCAGTTCCAACTCTACTACGACACGCTGGTAGACTGGAACAGCCGCATGAATCTCACCGCCATCACCGACTACGACCTTGTACAGGTGCGCCACTTCCTTGACAGCCTCACGGTAGCGGCGGCCTTACTCTCCGATCTGCGAGAAGGCAAGCCACCAATCGAAGCGCCGCCCCCTGACTTCCGGGTTATCGACATCGGCACGGGCGCGGGCTTCCCAGGCGTGCCCCTGAAAATCGTGTGGCCCCAGATCAGCCTCACCCTGAACGACTCCATAGGCAAGAAGACCACGTTTCTCCAGGAGCTTGCCCGCGTGCTCGACCTCTCCGCCGTAGAGGTTGTCACCGCCAGGGCCGAGGAGTTAGGCCAGGACAAACTCCACCGCCAGCGTTACGACCTTGTCACCGCTCGCGCCGTGTCGGCTCTGCCCGTGCTGTGCGAATACTGCCTCCCTCTCGCCAGGGTAGGGGGCCGCCTGCTAGCCCCGAAGAAGGGAGACATATCCCAGGAGCTATCAGAGGGCAAGCGTGCAGCCAGGCTGCTGGGGGGCCAACTCGCAAAAACCTACCCCTTCGTTCTCCCAGGCGACGAAGAACCCCGCGCCGTCATCTCCGTCCGCAAGACCGCCCCGACTCCTCCCGGCTACCCCCGCAGAGTAGGCCTTGCCAAGACCAAGCCGCTAGGCAGGTGATCCTCCTGCGTTCCCACGCTAGACCACACCCCCTTCGCGGCGACCCTACTCCCCCCTGTCATCCTGAGCGTAGCGAAGGATCAGTAACCCGTGTTTGACTCTCCCAATGCAGATGCAATTGTTCCTTTTACCCCCAGCATCCACAACGTCGTAGATTCTTATCTACCCACCTGATCCTTCGCTACGCTCAGGATGACAGATGGGAACAGGGTCGCCGGAAAACGCCGCAATTAACTGACCATCACCCTACGCTACACTCCCACTCTTGACACCCCGCCCCACCTCGTGTACACTCAAACCAACCAAATAGAAATCGAGAGTGGTAGCGAGAGAACTGGCTCGGAGACCTACCCGGCAACCGGCTACAGCGCGGTGCCCCACCCAGCCCCAAGGGGAAGGATTAGGCCGTCCGGCAAGATACAAGCCTCTCCGTGTAGAGGCGTTTTTGTTTAAGTGCCGAGTTGCGAGTTCCGAGTGCCGAGTTAGCTACGAACCACTCAGAACTCAGAACTCGGAACTCGGTACTCAGAACTCGGTACTGGAGCATGACATGGCAGGCAACGGAACCACAGCGGCGAAGAGCAATCACCCATTCCTGGTGCGGCTGCGCGAGGTGCGGCCCATTGTGTGCGATGGGGCTATGGGTACCATGCTGTACTCTATGGGCGTGCCCGCCAATAGCTGCTTCGACGAGAGCAACCTGACGCAGCCCGACCTGGTGCGCAAGGTGCACGAGGCTTATATCAAGGCGGGCGCTGAGATCGTAGAGACCAACACCTACGGTGCCAACCGGCTCAAGCTGGCGGGCTACGACCTGGCCGACAAGGTGGGGCAGATCAACAAGCGTGGCGCCCGCCTGGCTCGTGAGGTGCGAGAGGTCAGCGGGCGGCCCGTCATGGTGGCTGGGGCCGTGGGGCCGCTGGGTAAGCCGCTCAAGCCTGTCGGCCTCATTCCCGCGCTTGAGGCCCGCGCCGTCTTCCGAGAGCAGATAGAGGCGCTATTAGAGGGCGGGGTAGACCTTATCATCCTGGAGACGATACCCGATCTCGAAGAGATGCGCCAGGCCCTCATCGCCTCCCACGAAGCCTGCGACCTGCCCGTAGTAGCCCAGATGACCTTCGATGGCGACGGCCGCACGCAGATGGGCAACACCCCCGACGAAGTAGCTAAGGCGCTCGCGGAGCTAGGTGCCGATGTCATAGGCGCGAACTGCTCCACCGGCCCCCAGCGCATGTCGCGGGTTATTTCTGAGATGTCCGCCGTCGTTAGCACACCCCTGTCGGCCCAACCCAACGCGGGCTGGCCCGAAATGGTGGGCGACCGCATCGTCTATGTCTCCACGCCCGACTACGTGGCGAGCTTCGCCTCCCGCATGATGGCAGCCGGGGCGCGCATCCTGGGAGGCTGTTGCGGCACCACCCCCGCCCACATCCAGGCAATCGCTGCTTCCGTGCAGGAGCTTGAGGCCACCAGGCAGGCGAACCAGGCGGCTGCGCAACCTTCGGTCCCTGTGCGCGTATCCGAGCCTGAACCCCCAATGCTCCGTGAAGCCGCGCCCCTCGAGATCAGCGACGAAAAGGCGTCGGTGCACTCCGAGGTCGGTTCGTTCGGTTGGAAGCTCGGCAACGAGTTCGTGGTCAGCATCGAGCTAGCACCGCCGCGTGGCGTAAACCCCTCCAAGCTGCTGGCGGGCGCTCAGATGCTCAAGGAGAAGGGCGTGGACGCGGTAAACGTCACCGACTCCGCGCTGGGCCGCGCCTCGATGAGCGCCCTCGCGGTGAGCTACCTGGTGCAGCAGCAGGCCCACATGGGCGTGATCGTCCACTTCACCACCCGCGACCGCACCCTCATGGGCATACAGGCCGAGCTACTGGGTGCCCACGCGATGGGCCTGCGCCACATCCTGGCCCTCACCGGCGACGCCCCCAATCCGGTGGACCGCCTCGGCTCGTCCGCCGTGTTTGACATCGACGCGATAGGTCTCATCAAGCTGCTGACCCGCCTCAACAACGGCGTTGACCTGGCGGACAACAGCATCGGCGGCACCACCGACTTCCTTATCGGCTGCGCCTTCAACCCCACCGCCCGCGACTTGCCCCTCGAAATAGACCGCCTCGGCCAGAAGCTCGAAGCGGGCGCGCACTTCGTGATGACGCAGCCCGTGTACGACCTGGAGCTTGTGGAGCGCACCCTCGACAGCGTCAAAGCCTTCAACGCGAAGGTGCTCCTGGGCATTCTACCCCTCCAGAGCTTCCGCCACGCCGAGTTCCTCCACAACGAAGTGCCCGGCATCGTCATCCCCGACTTCGTCCTGAGGCGCATGGAAGACGCGGGTGCGAACGGCAGGCAAGCAGGCGTCGAGATGGCGCAGGAGATCCTTCAGTACGCCTACAGACGCTACGCCGGGGCCTACCTCATGCCCTCCTTCGGCCGCTACGAGCTATGCGCCAGCGTGTTAGACGTGCTGCCGGAATTCGCGCCGGTCGGTGCTGAAACGTAGTTCTGAAACGTGAAACGTGATGCGGCTCATATCTTTGGTTCGTGAATACGGGCTTGTGGGCTTGCGGGACCAAAGCGAGTCCTTGTCATCCTGAGCGTAGCGAAGGATCAGGTGGATAAGTGAGAGTCCTCAACATTGGGGATGATGCTCACAAGAGAAAAATTGGCCCTCCAATCGGGAGAGTCAAGAACGAGCTACTGATCCTTCGCTACGCTCAGGATGATAGGGGAAGTATGGTCCTGTAAGGCAAGCCGCGTGGCATTTGCGCACCAACAAGAGCAAGCCGCGTCACGTTTCACGTTTCAGGTCTCAGACCTCTCCGCCCATCCAACCGCCCGTGCAATCAACCCTCTCTGCCCTCCGTACATCCCCTGCGGCAGCTCGTCCAGGGCGAAAAAGCGGGCTTCAGACACCTCCGCGCTTGGCCTGAAACGCTCAAGCCCCTTGCCCTCTGTCAGCCTGCAAGCGAAGATGGTGTCTACCCGCCTGCGCTCAGGGTGCGCCGCCGCCGAGAGAAGCCTGCCCACCTCGATCTCCATGCCCGTTTCCTCGCGCAGTTCCCTTGCCAGGCACCTCTCCAGGCTTTCCCCCGGCTGTAGGCTGCCACCGGGCAGGCCCCACGGTTTGTCGCGCCTGTACGTGTGCTTGAACAGCAACACCCGCCCTGCTTCGTCCTGCACCAGCGCGATTACACCCACCGTGAACTTGGCGTTGAACAGCCACACCAGGCCGCTACGCAGCTTGCGGTTGAGCGGTAGCCGGTCCCAAATAGCTGTTATCAGCCGGTCCAACTACCCTGCCCTACGTCCCGCTGTCCAGCACAACGTCGCCCGTCTTCGCGTCGAAAATGACGAATAGCTGCATGGCCGGGTCGGTGCTGAACAACTGGTAGACCAACTGAGGCGAAGGTCCACCCGCCTCCGGGGTGGGCAGCGGGCCTATGCCCAACGCCTCAGGTGCGAGCAGAGCAATAGCGACCTTGTCTCCCGCGCCCCCTTCGCCAGCCGCCTGGGCTATCGCGTCTGAGTCCTGGAGGTTGTCGAGGTCCAGCGCCGTCAGGTCGAGGGCTGCCGCCCCCGGCGACCCGAAGTTTGCCAGCAGTTCATCCGGCACCTGTCCCGCCGCCGTAAGATCGACTACCGTGCCGTCCGTGCTGAAGGCCACCGCCCGCTCCTCAGAAGGCGATACCGCTATCAGGGTCCAGTTGCGTCCCATGCCGCCCGGCGTAGCGGCATGCACGTTTGGGTCACCAAGCGACGTGCCGAGCAGTATCTTCTGCTGGCCGGGCAGAGAGGTTACCAGCATGGCAAATCTTGCGTCCGGCATCTCCGCCAGCGCTACGTCCCGCAGTTGCGCGAGCGCCTCCAGCGCCGTAACCGCATCCCCGCTATTCCTGCCGGTGACCTGTGTCGGTGTTGGTACCTCTACTACAGGCTCAGTAGGCTCCTCAATCTTCGCTGCGTCTACGATGGTGCCCGTAGCGGTGGGCAATGCCTCTGTAGGCTCTACGTTGCCCTCGTTGCCCGCCGTGCCCGTAGCTTCGGGGGTGCTCTCTGCCTGTGTTAGCGTGGCTGCCGAAGTGGCCGTCACCGTTGGTGCTGCTGGAGCCGGACCCATGTCACAGCCCGCTAGCGCCAGGAACGCGACCAGCAGGCAAACGGACAATGTATAGCGTAACTTCAAACCAGCCTCCTAGACGACCCTCTCCACCACCTGCGCGCCGTTGAGCGCCATGTGGTACAGGAAGACCGCGTGCAATAGGTCGCCGTCGTGGGGCAGAGCGCCAATCTGCCGAGCCGTCTCAACTGGCAAGTCGTAGGTCTGCACGCAGTCCTCCGGCACGATCACGCTCACGCGCCGGTCTACCTCGTTGCCCCGCAACTTGAGGTACATCACCGCCTGGTGCGCGCACAGGTCCGTGCAGTCGCCCACCACGATAAACGTGTCCACCTCGGGATGCTCGTCCAGCCACTCGTTGAAGCCGTTGCCCAACGCGGGGTGTATCGAGTTCTTGAGGAACACCCTGTAGCTATCTGCAAAAGGCAAGCCCCTGAGCGCGTCCACCGTGTCGGCTTCCCTGGTGTCCCTGATGCCATGAGGCCCGTACTGCTCGAACTCCGCCGCGTCGTGCGTATGGTGCTCCTGCGGCAGCAAGAAATGCCTCACCCCCAGACCGTGCGCCCGGCTGAACAGTTGTGCAATCGGCTCCACTATCCCCGCGATGCGTGGGGATGCCAGCCGCCCTTCGTAGCAAAAGCCCACGATCACGTCCACGCAGACCACCGCCACGCGCTCAGGGCCGATGCCTTCATCCTGCAAATACGAGCGCAGGTCCAGCGGCGTGCGCTCCCCCAGCCACCCATCGATCCAATCTATGAAGTCAGCACTCTTCTGGCTCAATGACTGAGTGCTGGACACTTCCGTCAATGACATTATGTATCCTCCTTGTAAATGGGGCACAGCCCAGGCCATTATAACGCAGGCACTCCTTCGAACAAGGCCCCGATTAGTTTCATGTACGTAAGGCACGGATACCCGTATCCGTCAACGCTACGGCGATATTCTCTTCACCGTAGCGATCCTGATTCCATCCCCACGCTTGCACATGAGCATCATAGAGAACGCACTTGAGCGACTCCACGACCACAGATTCATCTTGCTCCACAATTCGAACGGGCGGACCATGTTTTACGGTCACTTGCCTGCTGAACTCGACAAAGCCCATAGCGAACAAATCTAACATTGCGTCCATAACCTGTTCTGCAAAGCTAACCTCAGGGTATTCAGGAAAATGAGCCTGCAAGGTGTTGAACACCGTTGGAAGTGATTCATAATCTTCCTCTAGTGTCCACATGATCTCGCGCTGCATAGGCGAGAGTCTTAACTTCTTCGGTCTTCCCTTCACCAGTATCAAGACCTCCACAAACGTACATTTAGTATGCTGGATTTCCAGTTGAGGGGCAATCATCTGATATAATTCACGTATGACCTTAGACCTTCAAAAGCGGGAGGAAGAGCTATCCCCGCTCGAGCTGTTGCTGCGTGGGGCGCTCAACGAGGCCACCATCCCGCTGGGCGTGGCACCCACCGACCACCCCTTCTATGACGGCCAGCTCGACGCGCTCGACTACGACAACTTGCTGGCCTGCATCAGGTGCGGCGCGTGCCTGCCCGTCTGCCCCACCTACAACACCGACCTGCTGGAGGTGCAGTCGCCGCGCGGCCGGGTCCAGCTCATGCGACAGGTGGAGGAGGGGCTGCTGGAGCCTTCCCCCAACTTCGCAGAGCACATGTACCACTGCCTCGACTGCCGTGCCTGCCAGACCGCCTGCCCCACCGGCGTGCGCATAGGAGAGCAGGTGCTTCGCGCCCGCGTGCAGGTCGAGAAGACCCGCCCGCAACCCTTCGCCAAGAAAATTGGCCTCGACTTCGCGCTAGGCGACCAGCGGCGGCTAGAGCTACTCATGCTCCCCATTGCCCTCTACCAGCGCATAGGGCTGCAATGGCTCGTGCGCAAGACCCGCGTGCTCCACTGGGCCTTACCCAAGCGCCTGCGCATACTCGCCTTCATGGAGGAGCTACTGCCGGAGCGCATACCCATCCGCTCCCTGCGACAGCAGATAGCCGTCACCGTGCCACCGCAGGGCGAGAAACGCTACAGAGTGGGCTTCTTCCTCGGCTGCGTTATGAGCACCATGTTCGCGCAAACCTCGTCCGCCACCGTGCGCGTGCTCAGCGAGAACGGCTGCGAGACAGTCACGCCTAAGACCCAGAAGTGCTGCGGCGCGCCCCACGCCGAGGAGGGCGACTTCGAGTCGGTCAAGCGTTTCGCCAAAGAGAACATCGCCTTATTCGAGCGTTACAACGTGGACTATATCATCTGCGACTGTGCCGCCTGCGGTGCCCAGACCAAAGAGTACGCCGAGCTGTTGCACGACGACCCCGAATGGTCCGAGCGCGCCCGCCATTTCAGCGCCAAAGTACGTGACATAATGCAGTTCCTGGGTGAGATACCCCTGCGCGATTCCTTTGCCGAGCTTTCTAAGCGGGTGGCCTACCACGAAGCCTGCCACCTTTGCCACGCCCAGAAGGTACGCCAGGAGCCGGTGGACGTGCTGACTTCCGTCGGCGTCGAACTCGCCCCGCTCAAGGAGAGCGACATGTGCTGCGGCAGCGCGGGCGTCTACAACCTCACCCACAACGACCGCTCCATGCTTATCCTCGACCGCAAGATGGACCACATAGAGGCTACGGACGCGGAAGTGGTGCTCACCGGCAACCCCGGCTGCCTGCTCCAACTCGACTATGGCCGCCGCGCCGCCGACTCTGACAAGCCGGTCCTCCACCCCGTGCAGGTGGTGGACGCCGCCTACCGCGCCGAACGCGCCCGCACCGGCAACCCCGCCCGCTTCAAGGGCATCCCTTCTGGCTACAATCTCAGAACAAAGGCTGGGAGAGTGCTGGCAGTAGCCGCCAACGGCAAGACCAGGGTGCTATTCGGCAGGAAAAACACTGCGAGGAGCGGGCGGGATGGAACGGCTAAATACTGAAGCATGGAGACGAAAATCCCCCAGCCTGTCCTCTGGGCACTAGCAATAC
>JALZHG010000720.1 GCA_030914045.1 Chloroflexota bacterium
CGTCGGGGACGGCTACTTGGGACGCAATTGTATCGTGGACCCGACCGGCGGGGTGCTCGCCCTCGGGGATCCCACGGAGGAAGAGCTCGTGTTGGCGGACGTAGACGCGAGCCGTGCCCGGAGCGAAAAGCACCTCACAGAAGCCTCCCACGCTTTAGATGACAGAAACCCGGCCATCTACCAGGGCTGATTCGGGGTCAGGTTTGGGGCCCAGGTGTTGGGGTGATAAAGAGGTAGGGGTCTGATCGGGGACCGTCACAGGAGGTTCAGGTTGCCAGCCGAGCAGGCAGAGATCGAGTCTTACACCATAGACGACGTGATAAGGGTGCCCGTAGTGCTGAAGGATGAAGACGGCGTGGCCCACGTCAGGGCCGTCTTCCGTCGTATGTTGCGGGCAGGGGGGATAGGTCCGCCCAGTCTCGATCCCGATGACAGGGTGGAGTTGCGGGGTAATGGGAAGGGGCAGGAGCATGCCACGGTAGAGGCAACCCTGCGGGTCCGAGACGAGCACATCCCGGGCGACTACCTTTGCGTGGCCTTACAGGTGTACGACTCCCTGGGCAATATGCAGATGATAAAGAACCCTACGCCCTCGAAGGTGTTCCGGCTGGTGGGTGCTGGCAATAGGGACGAGCAGAAGACGGAATTCTTGGGCTGGGGCGACTAGACGTCGGCCCGTCAGCGTTGGCTTGGCCCGAGTTGCGTGCTGGAAGATACCCTTTTGCGCCTGCTCCGAGCAGCCGATTCCATCTCGAACACGACATCCTCCAAGATCACTTCCAGATAGCCAACGAGCTTTGTCCGGCTCTGTGCACGCGTTTGTTCTAATGCGCTAACCAACCAGGCCAGAGCCGCAGTTTCGTTATCCACCCCTAACGTCGGTGACAATGTATTCCCTCCTGTGGAACGCGCAGTGTAAGCAGTGTAGCCCAGAGTACTACCGTGCAGATACGGTTGAGCTACATATTTTGGGCCACTATGGGCTTCGGTTCGCTGCAAATGTGCGCTGGAGCACGTGAAGAGGGTTAAGCAGGCAGCCCATTGCGGCATGAGTACCCCTCAATAGCCGGTGCCCATACTCCTTTCCCTTCGGAGAAGTGGTTGCACTTGAGGTTTAAAGCCTCATACGCAACCATTTCTCAGTTCCCATCTTTCACCTTCTACGGGCACCGGCCTTATCGATACCCCGTACATGTCGTGTTGCACGCGCGTCTGACAGCGACGGGCAAGCTACACCAGGCGCTAGTTCGAAAGCATCATCCACGGAGGGTGCTGCAGGGCGTACAATCATGCTAGTGCGGGATGTTGGGAGGCGAGTGATGAACCAAAACGAGCACCGGGAAACCACTGGCGGAAAACGGGAAGAAGATCCCAGACGTTTCGAGCAGACTACCCGCGAGGTACGCGAAGAGCAGAGTTTTAGCACGGGTGACGAAGGAACCGAAGAAGACCGCCCACAGTGGGAGAAACCCCGCGACATAAGCGAAGAAGTAGCGGCAATGCCCGAGGAAGCCAGCGAGCAGCACCGACAGGCCAGAGAGGACCAGCTAGAAGCTCCCCCCGGCGACTGACGTCCCAGAAGCACCAACCGCGTAGCGCGCCCTTGGCCGTAAACTCGTCGGGCGACCGTTGCCAAGACTATGTGAAAGTTACCAAAGCTGGCCAACGAGTTGATCATGGCCGCTCCGACCGACGACGACTTTCAGGAGATCTCCGACCTGCTATTTAGCGCGAATGAGCGCTACCGGTCGGTCCGCGCCACGATCTTGCTTACCATCGACGCGACCGTAGCCGAAGAGGCCAACCGGCGCTTCGTGGACTGGAGATTCGCGCAGGGCAACCCCGGCATGGGGATCATCGGCAAACCGGGGCCACCGGTCAGGGAGGATTGTCGGCCGCCTTGTGCGAGGGCACCACCAAGACAGGACGGTGGGCATGCCTAACTACCGAATCGGAGACGCTCCCGGCCAGCGCCCTCCTTATCAGTCCTCGGTTCCGCCTCCCCACGATGATCAGGCGCACCC
>JALZHG010000721.1 GCA_030914045.1 Chloroflexota bacterium
CGTATAACGGACCTGCAAGTGATGCTCTGTCCGCACGCGTGAGCCACTGATCATCCGTTTCGCACCCGAGAGCCTGCCCCGGCTTGATAACGCATGCGCTCGGGGCGGCCCACATGTGCGGTGCTTGGTACGCAAAGACAGGCTTCACGCTCGGCAGAGGCGAGGATGTTAGCAATTTCACTCACCCAGCCTGAGCAATTCGAGCGATCGGCAGCGAGCGCAGGCAGACTTGACGATTGATCTCCCGAGTATCAGGCCGCAACGGCCGGGACGACACCACGGGATTTTACCATGGAAGCCGCTCCTGTTCTGATCTTGACCGCAGGCGGCCTCGCGTTCTCTAGCCCGGTCCTGTCCCATTGCGGTGTGACCGACCTCAAGCTGGAACAGGCGATCTCGCAAGAGCGAACTGCGTCAGAGCGCGAATGCTCAGATCGTGCGCGATCTGCGCACCTTGCGGGAAGCCGCCACCATCCTGGGCTCGAACCAGCATACCGCGGAGTGTCAGCGCATCGTTGCGGTTGTCGGTGATCTAGTGGGTCACTTGCCATGGGGTGTGCCATTCGTGATGGCGGCGCCTGCGCGGTGATATTGGTTGCTCAGTGCGAGCGGCCGAGCCGCCGATGTCGTGTCCATCGCCGGGTTGCCTTCGCCGCCGTTGCCGGCGCTTGCCGTTCCAGAGAAATGGCGTGGGCTGCTGATTCCAGGCCTGTGCGGTCTGCTGGAACCAGGTACCGATCTCCTTCGGGCTCTGCGGGTGCTGGCCGTCGAGCGTGCGTCGCTTGAGGATGCGCTGGACGGATTCGGCCATGTTCAGCCAGCTACCACCGAGCGGTGTGTAGAGCGGCATGATCCCGTGCCGACAGAGCCAGACGACCATCTCGGCCGTCTTGTGACCGGTGAGGTTGTCCCACACGAGGAGCATGCGCAGCGGCGGCAGTTCGGTGGGCAGTGCGAAGCGTTCTACCAACCCGCCTTGCCAAGCTTCCCACGTGCCGCGGGTCACTGCTGCATCGGTCGGCTCGGCTTGCACCGGCAGAGCTGCCACAATCGCGGCCAGCCTCGCCTTGAGCCAACCATGCAGGACCGAGTTGGTGCAGCTGCTGACCGGCTGGAGGTGCACTTGTCCGGTTGCGGGATGGAACAGGGTCAGGATCTTGCACGTGCCACCCCGGACATACTCGTGCGGCCGGATTGCAGGGTGACCTTGCGGCCGCCAACTGCTGCCCGGCTGCGGTATAGCCTGGAACGGACCAGCCTCGTCCTCGCACCAGACCGCCAGGCCGAGAGAGGCGCCGAGCGCGTAGGCCCGTTCGATCAGCCCCTTTTTTCGGCGGCATCCGGATCGGTGACGGTGACAAGACCTCCGTGCTTGCGCTTGCGCACGACCACGCCGGCCTTGCACCAGCTCCGTCCCTTCTGCCAGCTCAAGCCAGCGGCGTGCAGCGTACGACCGATCGTATAGGTGCTGATGCCGGGCAGGCCGTCCTCCGCCCGGCGCAGCGCATTCCGCAGCGTCGCCAGAGACCAGGTTGCCGTGCCGTCCAGCACCCGCTCTGGCGCCCGGGCCACTTCGGCCAGGATGCGCCGCTGCTCAGCCTCACCATAGCAGACCGGGTGGCCACCGCCGTGGCGCGGCACTACCGCGGCCAGGCCGGCGCGGTTGAAGCCCGCTACCCAGCGCGCGACGGTGTCGCCGGTGTGACGCCCAACCAACTGGGCCGCCCTCGTGTAGCTCTGCCCCTCGGCCACAGCCAGTAAGGCTCGGGCACGGGCAACCTGGGCTGCCGGTGCACTCTGCGATCGGCTCAGTCGTGCGAGCGCTCTCCTCTCTGCATCGCTCAAGGGGCGCAGCGGATCTTTCTGACGCCGTGACATGGATCACCTCGCCATCCGAGACTGCCCAGTATGGCACACCCCATGGCAAGTGACCCACTAGGCCTCTCGACGCTGGTCTCGCACCCAATCCTGCTGGTTGGGCTCGTGGCGGGGCTCGTCACCAGCGTACTTGCGGCCGTCCAT
>JALZHG010000722.1 GCA_030914045.1 Chloroflexota bacterium
CTCCCTGCCAATGCCGGGACAAATACTCGCCGAACGCATCGCGCAGAAAGTCGAATTGGCTCGCCGTCAATAGTCTGAAGATCCCGTAATAAAATATGCCGAAGTCCTTCTTCAGGCCGGTCATGAGATTGTCCGACGGCGAAACTTTGGCCTCGTGATTACGCCGCCAAGCGAGAAACCTGAAGTAATTACGGGGCCAGTCGGCGAAAACCAAGAAAGCTTTCGAGAGCATGGCGTGAATTTCAGAGTTCTGCTTATGCGGGGCGATTTTCCTCCCACTCGCATCTCGGATATTCCTGTACTGACCGGAAATGAATAGCAGGGCGGTTATGCAATCTTTCAGCGTTAACTCAAGGAGAGGATTATTGCCGCCCACTTCGGATTTACGGTCGGAGGTCGGAAGCCCGCAGAGGTGATGGATGTGCTCCGTGAGCGATAACTCGGGCCCCGTCACCGGCGTGGGCTCTGCTAGGCGGAAGTCGAACTCACAGGGGCAGGCGCAGACGCTTTTTCGTGTCCACCTAATCCGCTTGTTACAACGCGGGCATTTGTCCAACAGCATCACGCTGTGGGCGGGGCAAACCGTCACCGCCGCGAAATCCCACACCTTGCGACAGTAAGCCGATTCCCGCAGACAAAGCGGACAAATCTTTGGGCTGTCCGCCCGTATGCAGAATTTAGAAACGGGCAGCCCGAAGAAGAGATTATCGTTCGAAAAGTTCGGCGAGGCGGCCGGGGGATGACAGAGCTTTGCCAGTTCAGACACTTCGACGCCGCTCAGCCTGCTAAGCCCTTCAAGGTTATCCGGCGGACTGAAGAAGAACGAGTATCCTTGTACTTTTGGGTTCCAGAGTCTGCTCAGGTAGAGAATCCACACTGCGGTGGAGTAGCCGTTCAACTCCGTCAGCCGCAGGATGAACCCCATTAAATTCTCGCCGGGCCTCGGTTTATCCCTCCGCGGAAGCCTTCCGGAGCCTATCTGATCTGTGCCGATCTCTTTGCCCACGGCGCGACGGTATTAAACCGCGCGCACACACACAAGAATAATCTCTCACGTCGCGCCGCCTCTGGTTAGCAGCAGCGTCTTTATGTCCTTTTGTCTGAAAATCAAGCATTGCACACCGCGTCCGCTACCTCTGCCGCAGGGATTGATCTTGCCGTCGAGTATGTCCTGCACGAAGTGCCCGATCCCGTAGCATGGCCGGCAGAGGTGGCACAATGCCGTCGGAAAGTCCACGGCGTCATTAAAGGGGCGGTCAGGCTTCGGCGGCACGCGGCTCACAAGACTTTTAAGCAATTCGGTAACCGCGCCCCTCGTGTATTTCCGGAACGGCAGGCCGTCTATGTCAGGCCCCCGGTGAGGCATCAGACAGCCGTGGCGGACGAGATCGGCGACGGCCGCCTTCTCCACGTTCAGCAGTTCGGCGGCCTCCTTAACGCTCAGCGACTCCCGGAACTCAAGCTCAAGCTTTTCGAGGCTGGCGATCCCAATCAAGAACATCCTCCTCCTGTTGCGCATCCGCACCAAGCCTTCCAATCTTCCGGCCTCGACGAGGCGTTCGACGTACGCCGCATCGACCCGCAGCCTGTTTCTGGCCTCCGTCTTAGTCGCATACTTCATGTCATTCAGGACGGCACCTTTGCGCCTCATAATCGTGGCCGCGTACCCGCCGCTCCAGCGCCTGCCGACGTAGTCTTCGAACGCCCTCCTCATGAAGTCGAAGGCCACGTCCGAGAGGTTGAAGTAGAGGCCGGGGTAGAGCGTGCCGAAATCTTTGTGCAGACCCGTGCCGCATCCGGAGTCGCTGTGCTGAGTCCGCCGCCAGTCGAGAAAGTTTTCGAAGTTAACCGGCCACCTTTCGAAGACCGCATCAGCCTGCGTGAAGAGAGCGTGTAGCTCGGCGTTGCGTCTACCCTTCACCGAGAATTTTCCCGTGGTATCTATCAGTCCAACTCTTTGAGCCGCGATGAATGACAGGGCGGATAGGGAACGTTCTAAATCCATCTCGTTCAGCGGATTCG
>JALZHG010000723.1 GCA_030914045.1 Chloroflexota bacterium
CCTGGGATGCCTTTCAGCGGTGGGACGGTCATCGGATCAAGATCTGGCAGGAAACTTGTCCGGTAGTAGAGGTCAGGCCTTGGGACGAACTGGTGGCGTCTCTCAGCAAGAATCACCGCAGTACGGCCCGCAGAGCTCTGCGACGAGTCCAGGCGGACAAGCTCAGCCGCTGGCAGGTAGGCCCGAAGGAAGCGGAGCGGGCGGCCCGGCGGCTGGTGGCCCTGCATCGGGAACTTTGGCGAGGGCGAGATATACTTCCGGGTCGCCTAACCCAGAGATGGGGCTCTTTTGTAGAAGCTGCCTTTTCCCGGATGATGGCCCGTGGGCTAGCAGGAATATCCGAGTTTCGGCGAGACGGAGAGGTCCTCATTTCACTCTCTTGGATCTTTGGCCAGGACTTCGTTGGTTTTTTCAATTCGGGCGCCAACCAGGAAGCTCTTCAGCGCTACCAGTGGAGCTCTCTTCTCATCTGGGAGGGACTCAACATTGCCCACGACCGCAACAATGCGTGCCTGGATCTCCTGCGAGGAGAGGAACCCTACAAGCTGCGGTGGGCTTCTAGAATGATCCCCTGCCATCGGGCGATCTTGGGCCGAAACCTGCTTATCTGGATGCCTCACGCAGCATTTCACGTTCTGCGCTCCAGAGCCAAACGGTCCGTAAGGTCGGATAGCACGCCCCAGTGGACTAAGCGTGCTGTACACCAGCTGAACAACTTCAAAAAATTGTTGAAGAACCGCAGGTCCTAATACCTGTAGGTTTCTCTAAGCGATCGGTTTCGGCTCACAGCGTGTTGCGATGAGGATGGTCCGCATGGCAACATGGACAGATGAAAGCATACTCCAAAGACCTGCCTCAGAAGATCGTGGACGCCATAGAGCGAGGCATGCCCAAGGCCGAGGCGGCCCGCACCTTCGGGGTCGGGATCTCCACCGTCAAGCGTTACGCCACCAAGGCCCAAAGGGGAGAGCCGCTAGAGCCGCGTAAGGCACCCGGCTAACGTCCCAAGATGGACGAGCGGGTCGGGAAGCTCCTCGAAGAAGACCTAAAGGAGCGCCCGTTCGTCACCCTCCGGCAGCGTTGCGACTACGTGGAGGCCATAAGCGGGGTTTCGGTGAGCCGCTCCACGATGTGCCGCGCCATAGCTCGAATCGGTTCCACGCGCAAAAAGGGGGACGAGTCGCCACCGAGCGCGACGAGTTCCTACAGCACGTTTCACAGTAGGTGAGCTGACGAACGGTATCCAGCATGCTCGAAGAAGCCCTGAGCGTCTTGGGCACTGACCGCGGATAGCGCCACCCCTATCGCTTCTACCAAAGCCTCCTTGGTCCTAGCCGCAGCGTTGCGAAGGAGGTTCTTGATCTTGGCAAACGCCACTCCGATCGGGTTGTAGTCGGGCGAATAGGCCGGCAGATACACCAGCTCGCAGCCCCTCTCCTCGATGAGCTCCCTTAGCCTCTTTGGCCGGTGTGCTCCGAGGTTGTCCATGACCACGATCTGGCCTTCTTTGAGGCTCGGCGCCAGCACCTTCTCCACGTAAGCCTCGAAGAGCCGAGCCGTGGTCGCTCCCTCTACGCTCAGCGACGGTCCCATCCCCTCGATGGTCATGCTTGAAAGAAGCGTAGTGTTCTTGCCCCGCTTGCGAGGCACCGAAAGCCGCAGTCGCTCGCCCCTGGGCGCGTAGCCGCAGAGCGGCGCCAAGGAGGTGTGCGTCCCGCACTCGTCGACGAAGACCAGCCTCCCCGGCTCCACCGCTTCGGCTACCATCACCCTCCAGGCAGCCCTCTCGAATTCGTCGCGCTCGGTGGCTAATCGTTCCCCTTTTTCCTGGTGGGGCCGATCCGGGCGATAGCACGGCACATGGTGGAGCGACTCACGCAGAGTCTCGTCATAACCTCTACGCAATCGCAGCGATCTTGGAGGGTAGCGAAGGGACGCTCTTTGAGGGCCTCCTCCAAGACCTTCATGGCCCTGTCGTTCAGCCTCGGAGCGGACCCTGGATTCTTCTTCGGAGCCAGAGA
>JALZHG010000239.1 GCA_030914045.1 Chloroflexota bacterium
GCCCCTACGATCTCGTCAGGAAATGAAACTTACTTGCAAGACGATCCACTCAGGATGACAAGTGGGAGCAGGGTTCTAATATCGTAGGGTGATGCAGGCATGAGGGGCGCACTTTCACCTGTTTTCACCAAATAGATACCTGCGACATGCGCCGTACGTAGTATAATTAGTGAAGACCGCGTGCTAACGACCCTTTTTTCGTATGGTCTGGATGTCTACATGAACAACATTATCTGGATAATCTACGCAATCGTCGTGCTGGGGGTGGCCCTCGCTGTGGGGCGCTACCTGGGACGCTTCCGGGAAGCCTACACCGAGATGACGGGCATGATGGTGGGCATGACGATGGGCATGCTCAACGGCCTCCTGGTCGGCTACGCGGCCGCTGCCTTCACGTCGAGCATGTTCTGGGGCAACCTGATAGGCTTGCCGCTTGGCCTACTCCTGGGCGCGTGGTATGGCCGGGCCGGGGGCCTCATGGGCGTGATGGACGGCGGTATGGGCGGGGCGATGGGCGGCTCTATGGGCGCGATGCTCGCGGCCATGCTCGCCTTCCCAACGTGGGCATTGAATTGGACCGCCGTGCTGCTCGTCGCGGTCTACGTGCCCGGCATGCTGGGCCTGGTGCTTCTGATAGAGAGGAGCGCGCCCGGTCACGCCGCCCTGCACCGGCTCCTGCCCTTCTTCGCCCGCACGTTGAACGCCGAAGTGCGGGAGGAGCTTGAAAGCCCAACCGGCAGACATCACACCTTGCACATCCCTGACTACTATGCCTTCCTGGGTGTCGCGCCCGAGGCTGATGCTGACACGATAGCGCAGGCCTACCTGGAGAAGCTTGCTACCTCCACGCCAACCGAGGTACGCACTGCTGAAGTAGCCTTCGCCACCCTCACCAACCCCATCAGGAGGCGGGCCTACGACGCAGTGCTGGCCGCCCATCGCCCCTCAGATGTCACGGGGGACCATGCCACGCCTCCGCACAAGAACCGGGCAGCCACACGGTCGGGTAATGGCACTATTGCAGTCACCGGCACAGCAACCAACCACGCAGCAACCATGCAAGTAAGGCCGCGCAAGTCGAAGCAGCCGCATCAAGCGCAACAGGCACGCGCTAGCCACCAGGAGCGGTCGCGGGCGGTCGCACGCAAGAAGGAAGCGCCTATCTCGTGGGTGGGTGTGACGGCGGGGTTGGTGACGCTGGCGGTGCTGGGCATGTGGTGGTTTGCCGCTCAGTCGGGCAGGCCAGTTGGCACGGGCAACCAGACGGCCACCAACCTCGGCACCCCGGTGCTAGGCTACGTGAACAACGAGCGCAACCTGCCGGAGAGCGAAGTGCGCAAGCTAGAAGCAAAGGCCGTAACCGTGCCCGTAGCCTCGGACGGCAAGCAGAAAGTCAATTTCACGGTGGTAGGCGATACGATGTCGTACAAGCCTCGCGTGCTCAAGGTGAAGAAGGACGTGCCGGTGCACTTCACCATCAGCGTGGAGGGACGCGACCCCGGCTGCGGCCAGTTCGTCGCTTTTCGCGGCCTGGGCGCTCACGGCCTCGCCCAACCCGGCAAAATCAACACCGCCGAGTTCACCGCCTCGACCACAGGGGTATACGAAATCAACTGCGGGATGGAGATGATGGAGCCGGGGTACATTCTCGTCACAGAGTAATAGAAGCCTCGTGCAGGATGGCGGCAAGCGACATAGACCCTCACCTCCAACCTGATATTCAAGTAAGCCACGGCAGACCTCACGCCCCGGTGCGCAACACCATAGTGAGTGCTGCCGTTGTCGTTGCCCTCGGCCTGGCGATTTTCTCCGGCTGGCGAATGCTGAACTGGCCGGGCACACCGGCGTCCGACGCCCCTCAGGTCCGCGCGCAAGTAGGCTCCATCGCCCCTGACTTCGAGCTTAGGGACATCAACACCGGGCAGATGGTGAAGCTAACCGAGCTTAGGGGCAGGCCGGTGTGGATCAACTTCTGGGCTAGCTGGTGCCCGCCCTGCGCCGAAGAGATGCCCGAAATGCAGAAGCTGTACGACCGGTACAGACACAGCGACCTGGCGCTGGTGGGTATCGACGTGCAGGAAAGCGAGGAGGCCGTCCGCAAGTTCACCGCTGGCAAATTCGACTGGACGTTCCTGATTGACACCGATGGCAAAGTGGTGGACCGCTACATGGTCGGCGGCCTACCCACCCACTTCTTCATAGACAAGACGGGCGTCATCCGCGCCGTTTACCTGGGCGCACTATCCCCCGACCCAGGCATGTCCCACGACACAAAAGTGGACTTCCACCAGTACCTCAGCGCAATCTTGGACGAATAGCATGCGTAACAACAAGAGACGGAACCGCCAAGACGCCAAGGACGCCAAGAGAAGAAGGGTTGCACCGCAGAGACGCAGAGGACGCGGAGATTACGCGGAGAATAGTGGAGGGTGTTCTTTGTAGGGCCAGGTCCTACCGTACGACGTGGCTCCTTATAGGTACCTCAACAATAACAATCTCGGCGCATCCTCTGCGTCCTCTGCGTCTCTGCGGTGAATAATTCTCTCAGTCTTGGCGCTTATCTGGGCGTCCTTGGCGTCTTGGCGGTTCCGTCTCAATGTACTGCTAGTACCTACCTGTCCCGTATACCAGCACCAAGCATGCTACTTGTCCACCCGCACGTTGTATGCGACGGTCGGCACCTCGCCTTTGTAGCCGAACTGGAACCAGATGCGGTAGACGCCCTGTTGCATAAAGGTGTGGGTGAACTGGAGGCGGGGGCCGAAGCGGTCGGGCACCGGCATGCCGTCCATCTGGCTCATGTCCATGCCGCTCATGTCGCCCGACATAGGGCCGCCCGGAACGTCGCCGTGGGTGTGGGCGAACTGGCGGGTGTCGGCGCTGATAATCACGATGTGGCAGGGGGCCGCCAGGTACGGCTCAAGCTCGGTCACGGGCTGGCCGTCTCGCGTCACGTCCAGGTTGAACGTCACCGGGATGCGGCGGCGCACTTTGGGCGAAACGGTGGTCAGTAGCGTCTCTAGCTCGCCCACTCGCTGGGTGCTGCCGAGGTCGGGGGTGAGTTGGGCCTGTGCGTCGGACGACGAGCCGGTGGTGTCCAGCGGGTCACGCTCTATCTGGGTCACACCCGCCGCCGTGACGAACTCGTTGAAGAGCAAGTACTTACCGGCACCGGGCACCGCGCTCGCCACGCTGTAGCGACCTTCACCCTCCGGCAGCGGGTGAATATGCTGGAAGTGGGTAAGGTCCTGGCTCACCAGGATCAGGTGCATGAGCCGTTCGTGGGTGAGTCGCAGCCCAGGCTCCTCCACCGGATTACCCTGTCCGTCCTTCAGCGTGTAAGTGATGGTAAAGGGCTGCGATGGCTGGGGCTGAGGCGGCTGCTCATCCACGCTCACGTCAATTGGGCCACCATACTTCGTGATGAGCCGCAGTCCCCCGCCGCCCCCGCCCTCGCCGTGGTGGTGGTTCGACACCACGGGGTCGGCAGAAGGATTGGCCGTGGGCGTGGGCGGGATGGGCACAGAAGGCCCCGAACAAGCCGCCAACAGGCCGGAGAGCACCACCCCCGCTATAGCAGACCCCATGCGCTTACCTAAATAGCCGTTCCTGAACATAGCCCCTCATTGTAACACGCCACCCAACGAGCAACCTGGCTGGCTGCATAAAAATGACATAAACATTATGCTGTGGGATTGGAAATCAGCACCGTACCAGGAGTAACAAAGAATTGCACCGCAGAGACGCAGAGGACGCGGAGACTACGCGGAGAATAGTTGAGGGTGTTCAGTGCAGGGGCAGCACCGTACCACACAATGTAACACTTACCCTTAACCCAACAGCCACAATCTCGGCGTAATCTCTGCGCTCTCTGCGTCTCTGCGGTGAAAATAACCTTGTCGTTATTCGGTCCCGTCTTTACTCGCTAATCGCTTCTTCCAGCCCATTCAGGAGCGATTCGTCCATTGGGAAGGAGTGCTCTTCGGCGGGGAAGGTGCCTGCGCGCACGTCTTGAATGTACTGCTTGAAGGCCTGGGGCAGGGTGTCGGAGAGGTTGGCGTACTTGCGGGCGTGCTTGGGGGTGAAGTCGGGGTACCAGCCGAGAAGGTCGTGGACGATCTGCACCTGCCCGTCGCAGCCCGCACCCGCCCCAATACCAATCGTGGGCACCGACAGGCGGCGAGAGATGACAGCGGCAAGCGGCGCGGGCACCGTTTCCAGCACGATGGCGAACACCCCTGCCTCTTCCAGACGTATCGCGTCCCGCAGGATAGCGGCGGCGGCCTCTCTCGTCTTCCCCTGGATGCGGTGCCTGCCGAGCACGTTGATGGACTGCGGAGTGAGGCCCAGGTGGCCCATTACGGGTATGCCCGCCGCCACCATCCGCTCGACGGCAGCGGTCACGGAGGCCCCTTCGAGCTTGACCGCCCGCGCCCCCGCCTCCTGCATAAAGCGCGCGGCGTTGGAAAGCGCCTGCTCCACGCTCAGGTGGTAGCTCATGAACGGCAGGTCGCCAATCACCAGCGCCCGTTGCGCGCCCCGGACGACCGCCTTCGTATGGTGCACCATATCGTCCATCGTCACAGGCACCGTCGAGTCGTAACCCAGCATCACCTGCCCGAGCGAGTCGCCCACCAAGATAGCGTCAATCCCCGCCAAGTCGAGCAGGCGCGCCGTCGAATAGTCGTAGGCCGTCATCATGGTGATCTTCTCGCCCCGCGCCTTCATCGCCCGGAACTTGGTGGTAGTCACCCTCTCGGCATGTGCCGCCTGCTTGTCCCTCGCGCCGTTGGGAGGGAGTTCGGTTATGGACATCGGTCTAGTCTCCTGTCTATTAGTGCCGAGTACCGAGTACCGAGTACCGAGTACCGAGTAGCGAGTGCCGAGTACTCTTAGAA
>JALZHG010000724.1 GCA_030914045.1 Chloroflexota bacterium
TTTTTGCGTGTCGGTTTTCCGCAATGACCCGCAAAAAGTCGTCCTAGAAAAGAACCTGCAGCTGTCGGAAGAGGCGTACTGAGAAACGTGGGGCGAAGGGGCGAAAGCCGTATCATCATGGTCGGTTTAGGGGCTAAGAGCACCTCGCGATCAGCGCTTCTGGAGTATTGGGGCGAGCAGCCTATCTCTATGCCTTTCGCTCGCAAATGGCTAAAGTCGAGCTTAGAGTCGCCGAGGCCGCCTCCTTGAGCGGACGAGAGACCTTAAAGAAAGGGACGAGGGCGGACAGGTCTCCCTCTTCGGCAAGGGCGACAAGAGCCACGCGGTGCTCCTCTGCCCGAGGGCGTCTTAGCTCCGAGTTATGGTCCTTGGCCGACTACGAGGACCCCGACCAGACTGACTCATGATGTCTGGGTTCTGTCGCGTTCTTGGTGAAGATAGGCGTCCACGAGGCCAAACACCTCGATTAGCGGTCGCTTGGAATGCGCTAGCAACATATAGCTACCGCTTGACGGCGTTCCCAGGATGCCCCGCTGGGGCATCTGCGCTTCGATCCCCGTCGATCACCAAAAGACCGACAGAACCGATGTCTGCGACACATGGCTGGAGCCAGCCTGAAGGTTGAGTTCCTACCATACCCTTTCACACTCCCTATTGGATTTCTGGATTCATGCCGTATGCTGCGCTCAGACAACGCCCAACCGCGGGAGGAGCAACTACGCTCAGGTAAATGACCTCAACTTGTACTATGAGCTCCACGGCGAGGGAGAAGAGCATATGTGTCGAAACATCAAGCCTCTGTTCAATTTCGAGCCACCCGTGAACGACGAAGAAGTCCGCGCGGCAGCGTTACAATATGTGCGCAAGATCAGCGGCTTCAACAAGCCATCCAAAGCCAACGAAGTCGCCTTTTATGCCGCCGTTGATGAGATAGCGGCAGCTTCAAGCAGACTGCTTGCCTCACTTCAAACCAATGCGCCGCCGAGAAACCGCGAAGTAGAGGCGGCAAAGGCGCAGGCGCGTGCCGCGCGGAGATTTGCCAGTTGATCCGGTGGTTCTGCCATTCCTACGGAAGACAGCATGGAACTTGTATTTGGCGAGAGGTCGGCAACTTTGAAAACGCCGACGTGTTCGTCGACAGGCTTATCCGTCAGGGGATACTCGTGCGCGATCCGGTGGTCGAGGCGGCGATACAGGGACACACGCCCGAGATGTCGATACGCGTTCCCTACAGTACCGCTTCTTGCAGGCAACCGGATTAACCCACAAAACGATTCAGCAGATCGAACGCGCCCGCAGCGCCGTCTCGCTGCTTGAGCAAGGTACACCCATTTTAGAGGCTCCGCGGATAGGTCATGGCCGTCGGGAGGGACGACCTTCCCAACGGTAGCGGATCCAGCCCTCTCGGATGAGCCTCCTGACGATGATGACCACCTCAGAGAAGGCAACCCAGAAGTCCACCACCCTCCCCCTCCTCTCCGTACACCACACCAGCTTTTTGTGGGCGTTGTGCCAGGAGCCGCTCCGCTCCACGACCCAACGCTTGGTGGCCGCTAGCGGGGCGGGCTCGCCCTTTCGGGAGATCTCGGCGCTAAGAGCGCGCTCTCCTAGCCGCTGGCGGGTAGTCTCGGAGTCGTAGCCGCGATCCAGATGTATGCTGGTGCTCTCGGGCAACTCTCCAAGCGTCTGTGCCACCACGTCGAGGGTCTCGGTCAACAGCGGCGAGTCGTGGCGGTTTGCCGGAGCGGTGACGGTGCCCAGGGGGATGCCTTGTGCGTCCACCGCCGTGGAGCGTTTGGTGCCCCGCTTTACTTCCTGCGGCGGGAGCTGGAGCGCAAGGACGCGATACTTATGTCCCTCACGCAGCGCATCCCTGAGCTGGAGGGGCCGGTCACAGAGCCAGCGCTCTCTCAGGAGCCCCCAGTAGCCTCCAGGAGCGTCGTGGAGCAGCCGGAAGGGGGAGGCCCGGCCGGGCAGTGGAGGAGCTCAGGAGGGCTCAGAGCGGCCTCCTCCTGG
>JALZHG010000725.1 GCA_030914045.1 Chloroflexota bacterium
AGGAACAAGAGTCTCGCCGGCCCCGAGTCCACCGTGTAGGCGTGAGGGACGTCTTTGGGCCCAAAGAGAAAGGAGCCGGGACCCGCCTTTATCTTCTCTTCGCCTACGTAGAAGGTCATCTCGCCTTCGAGGATGTAGAAGGCCTCGTCCTCGTTATGGTGCACGTGGAGCGGCACATCGACTCCCTGAGGTTCTACTACCTCGACGAGCGTGTATTGTCCGCCCGTCTCCTTACCCGTAGCCTTGATGGTGGCCAGAGTGACACCGAGCCACCACCATGCCTCGCCTTCACCTTGTCCGAGCCCAAAGACCCGGCTAGCAGCATTTGTGTCCATCAGCTCCTCCTTTCGGTAACCAGACCAGGCTCATTCCCGATCAGGCTGATGACAAGGTGTCCTGCCCTCCCCCTTTTACCGATCATGATCGTTCCCCCTTTATCCAACACAGCAAGACCTCGTTCATAGTCTTTGCGGCCTGCTCCTTCCGGATATCCCGCTCCATGAAGGACTTGAAGGTGGAAAAGTCAAGTAGCGCGCTTACCACCTGCACCGTGTCCTCATCGGGTCCAACAGGAAGGAGGGCCTCGTGCACGAGCCCTGCAATCGTGGCTCGCATATGAGCCTCCCACTCCTGGACCATGGGCAGCTGTCGCTCTTGGAAGTCCGTCTCGATGTACGGAGCCCCCCTCTCATAGAAGTCGAGGAGCTCGGAGATCAAGCGCTCCAGCCGCTCCTCAAGCGAGTGAGCCTCGGCGAAGATCTCCGGAGCGTCCTCCAACGAAGGAGGCCGGGTGATGGCGTACATCAGCTCCCCACAAGCAGGCACCAACTCGTCGAGCGAAGGGAAGTGCTTATAGACAGTGCCTACCGAAACATCAGCGCGCCGGGCGATGTCCTGCCAAGACGTGCCAAGAATGCCCTTCTCCGAGTGCAGAGCCAGGGTGGCCTCCAAGATCCGCTGACGAGTCTCTTCCACGGCCGCCCGGCGCTTGTCCATGCTGTACTTGCGAGGAGCCAATACCCACCTTTTTATTAAATGAATTATTTATTGAATTATCCACATCAGGATAGCCGCTGTCAAGAGGCTGAGGCAAATTCATCAATACTTTCTGAGCGGGCCGCTTAGGCTACGGCCTTCTCGACTTTGTAGAACGCTCTATGTGCGAAGTTCCGAGAATGCCAATTGCCCACGGTCCCGTGAGCAGAGCACGAGCGCGTAACCGCTACACCAGCCCACCTCGATCTCAGGCTCCTTGCCCACCGTGGCCGAGAAGCGGACTTTCGGGGCGTTGTCGGTTCGTACGGTTATCATTCGAGGTTTTCGAAGTTACCCCTCGACCGTGTATAAGTTCGTGGCAGTGACGAACCCATAGGCCTTCCTCACACGCCGTTGTCCGCCAGGTACTGATGGACAAACCTCACCGCCATAGAGACCTCGCCCACCGCAGAGGCTACCCGCTTGATCGAGCCACTGCGCACGTCGCCCGCTGCGAATACCCCCGGCAGGCTCGTCTCCAGAAGATGCGGTTCCCGAGACAGTCCCTCCCAGATGTCCCCCTCGAGCACGGAGCGGTCTAACGCTCCCCCCGTCGCATAAGCGCCGAGTGGGCTAGCGGTTATCGGGTCCGAAAGAGGAAGGATACTTGGGGCCTCATGAGGCCCCGCACACACCCCTCAGTAAGATGCAGAAGAGCGCCCCTTCCTCTGCCCTACCCCCGGCCGCGAATTGCTTCTGCGGCGGGTTGCAGTAAGTTAGCCTCACCCTTGGCGCCGAGGCCTCTTTGGGTTCCGGATTTTCCCTGCAAATCTGGAGAAAGAGAGGGCCGACGAGCGGACTCGAACCGCTTACCCCTGCTCCAGCTACGAGTGATAAATCGGGGGTTGCAGGGGTTTGCACAGGTTTGCAAATCTCCTATATCTAAGCCGATTTCTTTTCCCTGGATTGCCGTGTGTTGCACTGTATTGCGTTCCCGGTGGTGTCAAAGTGGTGTCAAACGGTGTCAGGGATTCGGGCG
>JALZHG010000726.1 GCA_030914045.1 Chloroflexota bacterium
TCCCGGAGGTCCGCACCCAATTGCTCAGCGGGTGGCGGACGGCGTCGACTTTCGTTTCACCCTCGTCGTCACCTCCCTGGCTCTCGGCGCCGCTCCTGATTTCTTTCAGCCCACAGAGTCGAGGAAATCCATGTAATTATCCGTTGAGAGCTGCGTGAGTTCCTGTGTAGCCTTTCGTGCAAGCTGCTGCTGAGTGGCCAACTGCTGCGTTATGTGCAAAGTGCCCTCAGCTTGGGTGCGAAGGTTGTTGATCACCGTACTGAAGAATTATTCAATATGTTGAGCAACCAGCTGCTGGGCCATCACGGTGCTATCGGAAGTCGTCTTACACGCTGCCAATACGGCATCGGTGAACTCTTGGGCCTCCCTGTTTATCATCTGCTGCTGTTGACTATCCATTCGGCTTTGACTCCTGTGCATTGGGTACTTGCGAGCCATCGAACCCCTCCGTGGCACCTGGCTACACTAAGCGGCCTACCCTTAGCTCGTGCGGAGAAGTGTCGGCCGGTAGAGAATCGCGATACGCTCATGGATGAGTTTGTTCGCAAGATAAGGGGCAGCTCGTAAGCTCCTGAGGGAAACGGGAAGACGGACCATGAAGGCCGGGGTGCACTAAAACCCTGGCTCTCTCTATGCTTCCTCACCTCGTGCGAACTTCGGAGAACATAACTACTAACGTGGTTGGATGAATAAGTCAGGAGAAAGAGTTGGAGCGGTTACATCCCCCAGCAACTACCTCACCCTGCGCTGGTGAGGGTCGTGGCGCGAGCGCCCGAAGATCCTATCTAGGTAGCGATCCGCGAACCATCCTCCCAAGCCCCCACCGCACACTCCTAGAAACACATCGAAGATACTGTCTGCCAAGGTGTTGGAGATGGCCGCACCCATAGCACCCAGGATCACCTCTATGACCTCCCAACCGACGGCTCCCAACAATCCTATCGCTGTGCCGGTGACGATAGCTCGCTGCGGCGTGGGGAAGAACTCGTCGTCCCCGCCCCAGCGGTAGATGATCTCAGCGACCAGCGCAACCAGTGTGAAAGGGGTTATGAAGTGCGCTAGCTCGTCGTAGAGCGGGATCGGCTCGAAGAGATGGAACAAGAACCCGGCTGCGTTTAGCGCGACGCAGAAAACGACCAGCAACAGGGCCATACGAGGAGGCATCGAAGGTCACCCCCTTGCTGGCCGGATACCGCTCGTCTCATCTGCTTCCCCTTTCGCTTTTCGCCACAAGCGAGCATATTAGCAGCAACGGAGGATCGGACACTCTCCATAAGGATGTCCTGGCTCGGTGGGCAGCAATGTGGCTAGTCGGTCGGGCTACCAACGATCTCGCGATTGGGCTCGATGGCGCTTGCTATGACCGAGGCGGCCTAGAGAATGGGAGGCCGAAGACCGGAGCGGTACGAGGAGGGTAATCTGTTCTCCTCGCGAGCACGTATACCCAGTGACAAAGACTTATGCCGAGGAGGAGAGGCGTGCTGGTTAAGACCGAGGAGCTTTTGGACACCTTGGCCCTGGCGGTCATGCGGGCCGAGGAGCTAGCAATAAGCTCGCCCGAGTACGAAGCGTTGGCGGATGCAGTAGGGTATGCCCTGGACCTCGCGGACTTCGCGCACGCCGCGCAGACCCACGTCTTTGCCGATTTGGAGCCCCCAGAGGATTGATAACCCGACCTAGCTCTTCGCACGATTGCTAAGGGTTGCTGAGAATTTCTTCAAGTCCCTTGTTCGTAACCCTATAGAACCCTAAGCTCCCAAAGTCCGAGTTTAAGTAGGGCTCTATGTAGCCGTGGTCGACTAGGTACCGCACGGTGATGTCGTATTCTCGCGAATAGAGGTTGAATCCCGCTTTCTCGGCCACCTCGCACGGCTCCACCTCGCGGGTAGGCTTGCCGTGGAGTTGTTCCCTGGTTGCCTGCAGAAGCCGCATTGCTCCGTCTTCTATGCCGTTCATGGCTATCGTCCGAATCCTCTAAGCAGCCGTCTTGAGAGTCAAGGGGTTAGAGCATGAG
>JALZHG010000727.1 GCA_030914045.1 Chloroflexota bacterium
GACACAGGCGGGCCGCTCCTTCTCCTCCCCGTGCTCGGCCTGTTCTCCCTCACGCTCGGAGCAACGCTGCTCAGGATTTTCCTGCGACGCTAACTACCAACCGGTAAGGCGAGGGAACCGGGAGTAAAAGGTAGATGCTCCTCAAGGTGGGTATAGCCATGATGGCCGTGGCGCTGACGTTTGCCGCCATCGTTGCCGGCGTCGCCGTGAGTATGCGCGACGACTCGGAGCCGGCTATTGCAGCAACGCCCGCCTCTAAGTCTGCACTTAAACCATTGGAGCGATCCTACCCCAAAGTGGAAGAGCGGGTGCAGCCAGAACAACAGTCGGAGCTACAACCGGAGTCATCATCAGAACCACAACCGGAGCCATCGCCAGAGTCACCGCCGGCGTCGGGGCCGGAGGGTAGGACCGCGCCCAAGAAGACCCAGGATCCAGACGCCTCGACCGCGAGCTTGGCGTCCCCTGAGTCCGAAGCGCCTCCGGAGCCTCACGTCCAGCTGGAGCCAGACGTGCAACCCCCGCCGCAGTCGAAAGGGCGGCCCGAAGATCCCCCGGGACCGCTGGCGAAGTCCGAGCCTCACGGGGAGACCCTGCCCATGGCGCAGGGCGAATTTCCCGCACCGACGGACAAGGAGCTGCAAGCGGCCAACGAACCACGCCACTACGAGTTGCCCCCCGAGGCCATCATGGGCCGAGTCCGGTAGATCGAGGAACAAGCGCAGCCAACCAGAGTTGATCCCTCCTAGTAAGCCTCTGGGTAGGCGTTTGGATCGTCCAGATCTAAGGTCGTCAGCCAGTCTTCGTGCTCCTCCAGCAGCCTCACCGCCTGCTCGGTGAAGAGATATATCGCGTAGGCGCGGGGCTGGGGTCCCTCCACCTCCTCGGAGTGCATCTCGGTGTGCTCGTCGCCGACCAGCGCGTCCTCGCGCGCGAGGTAGACCAAGGCATCATGGTAGCGCTCGGAGCCCACCTCCAGCCCGATCTCCTGCGCGGCCCGGGGCGGGTCCACCTTCGCTCCCTCGCGCCCATGAGCCTGGGTGTCGTTGATGCACCGCAACAGCCGAAGCCCGTCGGTCTCGGCCAGATTCGACACGTAGATCCTCCTTTTCCTGGCGATCACGTCCCCCAGTAGGACGTGTCCTGCTCACTTCTATGGTAGCTGACTTGAATGCCAATTGCGCATGCTCCGGAAGGGCGTTAGCGCATGTAGAGCCTAGCTTTGGCCGACTCCTGGCTCTTAGCGGACACCTTCGCGATCTGGCCGACCACCGAGCGGTCGAGAGCAGCGGCATCCGGGTAGTTGACCTCAACCATGTTGCCCGCTGGGTCGAGCAGGTAGAGCTGCACGGCCCCGTCGGGAAGCTCTTTGACCTTGGAGAAGTAGCCCTCAGACACTTGGGCACCCATGTCCTTCGCTTTGAGGTAAACCGCCTCGAAGTCCTCCACGTCCAGCCCGAAGTGGTGTGGGGTGGGCGCCGTCTCCTCGCTGGCGAAGAGGTGAAGCTGGAGGGTGCCAACCTTCAGCCAGCGCACCGGAGAAGGAAAATCCGGGGAAGGTATCTCCTCCATGCCGAAGAGGTCCTTGTAGAAGTGCACCGACTCCTCCAGGTCATGGGCGTGTACGCTGACGTGGGTGAAGCCTTTGGTTGCGATTAGGTCCTCATCTCGACGAAGTACTCTTGTCCTAGTCCCCTAGTTGCCGATGGTTTGCTCATGATCTGGCTGTAGGATTCCACTTTATTATCTCATGCTCCGGCCTCGTCCCGGATGCCACCGTTCCTTTCCGCCGCCCCCCAAAGAAGGGGTTGCGGCGGAAAGAATCGGGCATAGGGATCAGCGGACGATCTTGAAGTTGAAGATGGGCTTCTGCAGCGCTCCAAAGAGCCGCACCCAGATGGGGAGCAGCATCTCGGTGCCTCGTGCAGTGGTGATGTCGCCCAGGTCGATGATGTCCGTCCAGCCCATGCTTCGGAGCAGCTCACTCACCGCTTCTTTCGCCTCAGCGTCGTC
>JALZHG010000060.1 GCA_030914045.1 Chloroflexota bacterium
TCCGTGAGCTAACCCTACTTCGGTAGGGGGGCAGCGGCCGAGGGTGGGGCTGGTGACTGGGACGAAGTCGTAACAAGGTAGCCGTAGCGGAAGCTGCGGCTGGATCACCTCCTTTCTAGGGAGTTCGTTGGTGACAAAGTGGGTTCGCCCATCTAGCCACCCGATCCCAGGTCAACTCATCGCTCCACTACGCAAGTAGAGAGATGGCCCTGCAAAGGCCCCTCGTTTGGAACGGATGACACCTGCACCCGTTGGTAATACCAACAAATGCAAGCACACTGTCTTACCCACAGGGCTTGTATAAGAACTTGCAAGTTCATTTACGACACTCACCACTCTTCAGTTGGATAAGGTAACTAAGAAAGAGCTTTCCAAATGGAAAGCTCTTTCTGCTTAAGCTCGTGCGACTGGAGCAGCCAGGTGAAATAAAGGGGGAGTGGCATCAGCCACTCCCCATTTTTACGTTTCCATGTCTCAGCCCCGTTTGGGTGGGCTACTTGGAGCCGCTGCCTGCGCCAGACTTGGCACCGCTCTTCGACTTACCGCCACCTGCACCGTTGCCGTTGCCGCGGTTGCCCTGGTTGCTGGTCCAGGCATCGGAGTACATCTGCTGGCCTTCTTCGATGGCGTTGGGGTCGAGGTCAGCAAGGTCGCTGAGATCGCGTACTACCGCGTAAGAGATAGTCTTGCCGATTTCCATCTCGTACCCTGCGGTCTCCTTGAGGTTGCGAGAGCAAAGCTCGGCTGTCTCACGGTCGCCGCACGCCAGGGAAGTGGTAATCAGCATCGTGTAGCTGATGTTCACCAGGCCCAGCGCGGTATAGTTGTCGCGGAGCATCTTCGATACTTCTTCCGCGCGCAGCTTGTCGATGATGCCGGCTGCTACGCCTAGCACCGAAGCGCCAAGTTCCTTGATGGGGCTTGTGCCCTTCCCACCTAACGCTTCGAGGCGGTCGCGCAGGCTTTCGGTCTGTGCTTCAAGCCCGTCCCGCAAGCGCACGAGGAGCGGGTTTATATCCTGCTCGTCCTGAGTCTCCTTGACCTGCTTGTCGATTGCCTGGTACACGTGACCGACCACGGCCACCATGTCGGCCAGGTACTTCGTCACGATATCTTTCTTCTTGTCCTCTGCCAATTTTGGCCTCCTTGCCGCTATGGCTACCCTCCGCGCCCCGTACGCGCTGACGCTCTGGAGCGCATAGCCATGCATATCGTTAAGTTACAATCGGTTAAGAAGCAGTTTCTATGCCAGATGGATGCCATCCGGGTAAGTGCTATAATGCGCACCTGTATCTGCACGAGAACTTACCGCGAAGTTGATCGGAGGTAACATGAGCGCTCCAGACCTGGACCCTGCTGTGCTCGAATCCTACATTTGTGGGTTCTACGGGCACGGCAGCTACGACGCCAACTACTGGTTTATAGGCATGGAGTTCGGGGGCGGCGGTTCGCTGGAGGAGATAGTAAGCCGCGTCCAGGGGTGGCATGCCCGTGGAGGTGCAGAGTTGGAGGACCTGGGTCCGAATGGGGCCGGGGCAGGCTCACGCTGGTTCCGGCCGCCTTACCCGTTGCAAAAAACGTGGGCTAGACTCATCCGCGTAATGCTTGTGGCCGAGGGCCGGTCCGTCGACAACGAGAGCATTCGCAACTACCAGAGAGAATGGCTGGGGCGTGAAGGCGGGTTGGATTGCCTTCTTGAGTTGCTGCCCCTCCCATCGCCGGGGCTTGGTCACTGGAAGTTCTACCCTGCGTTTGCGGCGAAGTACCCGCAGCTTTCCTACCTGAGGGACCGTGACACCTATACGAGCCATGTGGCTCCAATGCGGCTTGCACATTTGAAAGCAAGGATCGAGAAGCACAAACCACGCGCGGTCGTATTCTATGGCAGCGGCTATCGACACTGGTGGCACCGGATTGCCGCCGCACAGTTGGGACCCTCCACCACAGACAAGGTCTGGACGGCGCGCAGCACCTCCACCCTGTTCGTTATCATGCAACACCCGGCAGCGCGTGGTGTTAGCAAGTCCTACTTTGATGCCGTCGGCCACCTCATCTCGGACGCACAGCTTCCTTGACCCTCCTACGCGCCTGTGCTACACTTGCGCTGGTGCCTGGCTTCCAGTACGCGGAGGAAGGCACAACTACTTCATGACTCAATGGCGAGAAAGGAGATTAGCATGGACAAGGCAGTGGCTAATCCTGGCTCGACGCCGGGCGACCCTGAGGTCCGTAGGGCTGAATACGCGGAGAAGTCTCACGACGGCAACGAGAAGCCCTCGTTCGCGCGTGACTTGGTGAAGAATTACATCGGCGGCAAATGGGTGGAGGGTTCCGCCGGGCGCACCTTCGACAGCCGTAACCCGGCCACGGGCGAATTGCTGGGTGTGCTGACGGTCTCGGCCCCTGAAGATGTGAACCGGGCCGTCGAAGCGGCTGAGAAGGCGTTCAAGTCCTGGCGGCTGGTGCCCGCACCGCGCAGGGGTGAGATCCTCTTCAAGTGCGGCCAGATGCTCATGGAGCGTAAGGAAGACCTCGCCCGGCTGATGACGCAGGAGATGGGCAAGGTGCTCAATGAGGCTCGCGGCGACGTGCAGGAGGCCATCGACATGACCTTCTACATGGCGGGCGAGGGACGGCGGCTGCTTGGCGAGGTCGCGCCGTCCGAGCTTCCCAACAAGTTTGCTATGGCCGTGCGGGACCCAATTGGCGTGGTGGGCGCTATTACGCCCTGGAACTTCCCCATCGCCATCCCATCGTGGAAGCTGATGCCAGCGGTCATCGCGGGCAACACTGTCGTTTTCAAGCCCGCCTCGGACACTCCCCTTCTCGCAATAGAACTTGTCAAGATCCTGGAAGAGGCGGGCCTGCCGGAAGGCGTGGTCAACGTTGTGCTCGGGCCCGGCGGCAGCGTCGGTGAGGCTATCATCGACCACCCCGGCGTCAAGCTAATCTCCTTTACCGGATCGACGGCTGCCGGGCAGCAGGTATCTCTCAGGGCAGCCCAAACTCTCAAGCGGGTGTCGCTGGAGATGGGCGGCAAGAACGCCATCATCGTCATGGACGACGCCGACCTGGACCTGGCGGTCGAAGGCATCCTGTGGAGCGCGTTCGGCACCACGGGCCAGCGTTGCACCGCCGCCTCCCGCGTGATAGTGCATCGGTCCGCTATTAGCAACTTGCAGGACCGCCTGGTGGAGCGCATCGAGCGGTTCCGCCTGGGCAACGGCCTGGAGTCTAGCACCGACATCGGCCCGGTGGTCAACAGGAGCCAGCTTGAGCGCATACACAACCTGGTTACGGAGGGGCGGGAAAGCGGCAGCGAGATGCTGACCGGCGGCGAAATCGCCACGGACGGCGACCTGTCGAAGGGCAACTTCTACAAGCCTACCCTCTTCACCAACGTCAAGTGGGACGACATGCTGGCGCAGGAGGAGATTTTCGGCCCGGTGACGGCGCTCATCCCGGTGGACAGCCTGGAAGAGGCAATCGAGGTGAACAACAACACCAAGTACGGCCTCTCTTCGTCCATCTACACCCGCGACGTGAACAATGCCTTCCGCGCCATGCGCGACATCACCACTGGCATTATTTATGTCAACGCGGGCACCATCGGCGCTGAGATACAGCTTCCGTTCGGCGGCACGCGAGGTACGGGCAATGGGCACCGCGAAGCCGGGCAGGCTGGTCTCGACGTGTTCACCGAGTGGAAGACTCTCTACATCGACTTCTCGGGCAAGTTGCAGCGCGCCCAGATAGACCTGGAAGACATTTAGAACCTAGCAGCGAAAGGAGGGGCAGGTGCGCTACATGATGCGCCTGCCCCTCCTTTCGCTTTGGCATGGCTGATGCGTTGTGCTATACTAATAGTATTAAGCCTCATTTCACGGCCCCGGAAAATCGCCGGGTTGCCTACACTCCCGCACATAGGAGAACGTCATGACCGCGCAACGTGATGAGGGGACACCCCAGTCCCCGGAGGTGCACCCTGAGTACGTCAGAGAAGAGCTAGACCAGGAGTTGATCACGCACGTAGGCGAGTACCGCCAGCCCGAAGCAGACGGACCCAGGGGCGGGGGCATGCATCTTGGAGCGGTGGATACCGAGGTCGTCCCAATTGTGCCACCCATGGCTGGCCCCGCCGACCTGCTGGGCCGGCACAACGAGAACGCTCAGGGCAACGAGGACGGCGACACCGAAATCGGCGAAGAACTGATAGACCCCAGGAATGAGATCACTCCGGGGTAGTCAACCACGACAACTTGAGCCAATTCCAACGGAGGGAGATGATTTTATGGGCACGCTGGACGTGCTAGAGCAGCCTGCAACGCAGGCAAACAGAGAACCTGAGGAGATTGTAAACGACTTTTCAATAGTGGTCGCGACGGTAAATGGCTCGGGTAGCCAGACCGCTAACAGCTTGCTCGCGCGCGCCGCCTTCAAGATGGGTGTGCCGGTGAGCGCCAAGAACCTGTTCCCGTCCAACATCTCGGGCCTGCCCACGTGGTATACCATCCGCCTGAGCAAGGACGGCTACACCGCCCGCCGCGAAAGCGCCGAGGTGCTGGTGGCGTTTAACCCGGCAACCGCGCAGGAGGACTATTCGGCCCTGCCACCGGGTGGTATCGTACTGCACCCGGAGGACATGAAGTTCCTCAACCCGCGCGAAGACGTAATCAGCTATCCGCTCCCGGTGAAGGAGCTGATGAAGCAGGCCACTATCGACCCCAAGCTGCGCGACCACGTCGCCAACATGGTGTACGTCGGCGGCCTGGTTCACCTGCTGGGCATCGACCTGGCCGAGATTGAGGAAGGTCTGAACCACCACTTCAAGGGCAAGGCCAAAGCGGTCGAGATGAACATGAACGTGGTGCGCCTCACGCTCCAGTGGGCCGCCGACAACATGGAGAAGCGCGACCCCTACCGCATTGAGCGCATGGAGGGCAACCACGGGCTGATTATGATCGACGGTAACACGGCGGGCGGACTGGGCGCGATCTTCGGCGGCGTATCGGTGGTCGCGTGGTACCCGATCACTCCCTCCACCAGCCTCGTGGATGCGCTGGCTGCTTACATCGGGCGGCTGCGGCCCCCTGCGGAAGACGGCAGCCAGACCTACGCCATCGTCCAGGCAGAGGATGAGTTGGCCGCTATCGGCATGGTGTTCGGCGCGGGTTGGGCGGGAGCGAGGGCCATGACTTCCACGTCCGGCCCCGGCATCTCCCTCATGACGGAGTTCGCGGGCCTGGGCTACTTCGCTGAAATCCCCGGTGTCATCTGGGACATCCAGCGCGTCGGCCCCAGCACAGGTCTACCCACCCGCACCTCTCAGGCCGACCTGCTGCCGACCTACTTCCTGGGGCACGGCGACACGCGACACGTCATACTGCTGCCTGGTTCGGTTGCGGACTGCTTCGAGTTCGGCTGGCGTGCCTTTGACCTGGCGGAGCGACTGCAAACACCCGTGTTTGTGCTCAGCGACCTCGACCTCGGCATGAACATCTGGATGACGGAGCCGTTCCAGTACCCTGACCAGCCGATGGACCGGGGCAAGGTGCTCAGCGAAGAACAGTTGAGCCAGATTGAAGGCTGGGCGCGTTACGCCGACGTGGACGGTGACGCCATTCCGTACCGCACGCTGCCCGGCAACCGCCACCCGGCCTCGGCCTACTTCACACGCGGCACGGGGCACACGGAGAAGGCGGTGTACAGCGAGCGTCCCGACGACTGGCAGCGCAACCTGCAACGCCTGGAGCGCAAGCACGAGACCGCCAGGCAGTACGTACCCAAGCCCCGCGTTGACGTCCGCGAAGGTGCAGAGATAGGCATAATCGCCTATGGCTCCACCGACCCCGCGATTCAAGAGGCGCGCGACCAGCTTCGCAAGCAGGGCATCGAGACGAGCTACTTGCAGGTGCGCGCCCTACCTTTCGAGGACACCCTGCGCGAATTCGTGAGCAAGCACAAGCGTTTCTACGTGGTGGAGCTAAGCCAGGAAGCGCAACTTCGTTCCCTGCTGAGGCTCGACGTACCGGAGCGGTCGATGGACTTCCGGTCGGTGGCGCACCTCGACGGCCTGCCGCTGACCGCGAGCTTCGTTCGCAAAGCCATCCTGGAAATGGAGCAGATGTAACATGGTAGCTACAGCCAGACCCGAACGCAACGAAAAGCTCAACCTGATCGGCCTGGAAAAGGGCGACTACAGGGGAGCGCCTTCTACCCTTTGCCAGGGCTGCGGGCACGACTCGATTTCGAGCCAGATCATCAACGTGGCCTTCGAGCTTTCGCTCAAGCCGCACGAAGTGATCAAGATGAGCGGCATCGGCTGCTCCAGCAAGTCGCCTGCGTACTTCCTCAATCGCTCGCACGGCTTCAACGCACTGCACGGGCGCATGCCGTCGGTGGTGACCGGTGCCTCTCTTGCCAACCGTGCGCTGCTGCCCCTGGCGGTAAGCGGCGACGGCGACACCGGCTCGATCGGCCTTGGACAGTACAAGCACTTGCTGCGCCGCAACGTGCCGATGGTCTACATCATCGAAAACAATGGCGTGTACGGCCTCACCAAGGGCCAGTTCTCGGCCACGGCGGACCGGGGCCAGCAACTCAAGTACGCGGGCACGAACGAACTGCCGCCGATTGACCTCTGCCTGGAAGCGGTCGTGCTCGACTGTGGATTCGTAGCGCGGTCGTTCGCGGGCGATGCCAAACAGGTGCGCGAGCTGCTCAAGGCCGCTATCACCTACAACGGCACGGCGGTGCTCGACATCATCAGCCCCTGCGTGACCTTCAACAACCACGAGGAGTCGACCAAGAGCTACCCCTACGGCAAGGCCCACGAGGAGCGGCTGCACGACATCACCTTCGTGCCTGCCTACGAGGAAATCAGCGTGGACTACGAGCCAGGCACCAATATCGACGTGCAGCTACACGACGGCCCGACCATCCAGTTGAGGAAGCTGGACCGCGACTACGACCCCAGGGACAAAGTGTCGGCCCTGCGGCTCCTTACCGAAGCCCAGCAGAAGCAGGAGTTCATCACCGGGCTTATCTACATCAACGAGGGCCGTGGCACCCTGCACGACACTGCGCACCTGACCGGCACCCCGCTAGCGCAGCTTCAGGAGGAGCAACTGCGTCCCTCCAGGGAGAGCCTCGACAAGCTGATGGCGGCGATGGCCTAGCTTGTACAAGGACTGGACTGTGAACGTGGATGAGGGCGGTTCCGGGGCTTGCCGGGCCGCCCTCAGCCTTTCCTGGTGACTAACATGGAGCAGACCGACTACAGAGCCTATATTTGTTGCGGGCCGAACTGCGGACCCAAGGGTTCGGTGCAGCTTCTCACCGTGTTGGAAGAAGAGGTCGAGAGGCAGGGCATGTCAGCGCGGGTAGCGGTGCTGCCAACGGGCTGCCAGAGCCACTGCGAGACCGGCCCTACGATGGTAGTCTATCCAGGTCCCATCTATTACCAGGAAGTGGACGACGAGCGGCTAGCGCGGATCGTGCGGGAGCACTTTGGGCGCGGCAATCCGGTGCGAGAGTATTTCTGGCTCGGACCGCACCCGAAGCGGCTCCAGGTGTTCGACCGCGGTACGTATGGCACTCGTGCGCCCAAGCTGCAAATCGACGCAACGTCGGGTGAGCAGGATCGCAAGCCGAAGGAACGGCGCGTCACCCCCGATGTGGACGACTTCAAGTGGTAGGCTGCTAGAGCGGACTGCCGGTCATGCCGGGGCTGGAATTGGCAGCCTGCTGAGAACCAGGTTCTACTTGCCTGGAGACTGCACTAGAAGGTCTCATCGTCAGGCGCGAGGGTACTCGTACCAGGCCGGATAGCAGCGTGATACTCAACACCGCCATGATGAACTGGAAGGGCAATTGCAACGCGTAGCCCGCGAACACTAGGAGGAGCAACCCGAGTCCCGTGCTCGGATTTGCTTCACGCGACCTGCGCCCTCGGCCCGCGAAGCAGGTCAGCACCGAGTAGACGAACAGCCCTCCTGAAATCGCGTAGAGCGGCCACGGCAGGAAAAGATTCATCCCAAGCGACCAGATAGCAAAGACCCCCATGAAGCCCTGGTTCAGCAGCGCATCTGCCACGTTTCCCGCCGAGAAGACAAGCACCAAAATTGTGGGAAGGATCCACCGCACAGGGTGCCGCCATTGACCGTTTGGTAGTGCGATTGCCCAAAAGAACGCCGCAGGGGCGCACACAGCGGCAATCTCTCCCAGGTTCAGGAACAGTAGCGGAGCACCCAGCAACGGCGCACCTACGTCCGTGAGGTCCTGTTGCACGACGTAATACAGCCACCCGGAGTAGGCCAGCGCAACCAGCACCACACCCACACGCATCGACGTGCTTCGTTCCTGCGCCACCAGGCACATGACCGCCACCCACCACAGGGCTATGAACGTCAAGAGGTTCAAGGTGACGTTGAGCCAGAGCAGCGTCGGATAGAACGTGTGGACCAGTCCCACGAGTCCGAAGATTGCCAAGAACAGGCCGACCGCCATTTTGGAGGCATCCCGCGTGCGAATGGCACCGGCTCCTGCCTGTATTACCAGCAGCAACAACACTGCGAGGGCCAGTATGGCTGTGGGAGAGATGAGGTAGAGGCCCACCCTGCCAACGGATTCAACTATGTCTCTGGGCGTGCCTTCCAGGGTTGGAGCGGCCGCTAGTCGCGAGATGGTGCGGCCCAGAAGCCATTCCAGCCCAGCGACCACCGCAAGGGCGGCAGCGGCATAGCGGGCAACAAGCGAGAACTCATTTTCTATGGCATGGGACGATAGCTCAACTTGCCCGTGCATCAGTCACCTACAAGCGCGGTGTGAGCGGCACGGTCGTTCAGCCCCGCGATGAAGATCATCCCCAGGCCATAGAGCAGCGATTCGCGGCTGGAGTTGCGGCCCCTGGTAAAGGCAAAGATTGCGGGAATGATAAGGGCGATAGTCACGCCGTAGAGCAAATGGATGATGCGAGCGGGCCGCAGCCCCAACAGCACCAGTAACACTCCGGCCAGGGCCTCTACGACGAACACGGCGACCGCCAGCGCGAGGGCACCGTTGAAGTTGCCGTCCGGAGGTACGCGGCGAAACGCGTTGACGATGCCCCATATACCCACGACCAGCGTGTATATGCCGATCATGTTGGACAGCGTGCGATGCGCCTCAATCAGAAAGGTAGTCACGCAGGCATTCTTACCATACTGCCGCCGACCTGTCAACGCGGGGCCTTCTTGCGGCAAGGTTCGTGGTTGTCCTTGCCGATTATTCCTTGGTTGCGAGTAGGGGTTGCTGCCGATGTATAATGTTATATACATCACAAGCTAACAACGGCGTGCAAACCATGAAAGCTAGGCCAACACAACAAAGCCTCAGAACAGTCCGGGCGGGAGCCGAGCGTTTCCTCGCTTCAGCGCGCAGCGGACTGGTGGGACGCGACGGGGTGCTCAGTATCGACGGGCTGGACGCCGCGGTGCGCGCCTTCGGAGTAGCGACGGTCCTAATCTTGAGCCTACTCGGCTACGGGCGGGCGGGCGGCAACTTCGCGGAGGGCCTGGCCGATCCTGTAGGCGTGGCAGTCGGGCTTGTGCTGTACAACCTGCTTGTCATAGTTTTGTTGGGGGTGCCTTTCCGCCGCCCACCCTCTTTTGCATTGTTCCTGCTCGACTGGCTGATGGTCACCGGCTCGGTGCTGCTCACGGGCGGCTTCCTCAGCCCCTTTATCATCCTCTACTATGCCCTCGGAATTGGCGCGGCTTTGCGCGTCGGCTTTTCACGCTCTATGCTGCTCGTAGGGGCCTGTTCGGTCGTCTATGTTGTGCTGGGCATGGTCAGCCAGGCAGACCTCGGTGCCGCCAAGCTGCCAATCGTGGTGATTGAGATTGCTTCGCTGGTCATGGTGGTGCTCACGGGAGTGGGCATGCGCAACGCCCTGGAGGTGGAAGCGCGGCGCGTGCAGCTTGAAGAGCAATCGGCGGGGCAGCTTCGCCTCTTGAACGGCCTCATCAACACCGTGCTTTCGGCCTCGCCAGACCTCGAAGATGTAATGCGCACCGTAGCGTCGGTCTCCAGCGAGGCACTGCAATCCGATAGCGGGCTTGCGGTGCTTTTCGTCGAGCAGGTGACCGCTGCCACCTCAGTTCAGGGTGACCGAGAGTTGCTGCTGGTATCGAATAAGAACCCGAATCCACCGCAACTTTCGCAAGTTGAGACCGATTTGCTTTCAAGAGCCGTTTCGATGCAAGCCCCGGCCGTGATGAGCGCCCGCGAGCCTGACCACACCTCCCGCCACTTCCCCGGCCTCGAGCGAGACGGCGCTCGGCTGTGCAGTCTCGTGTGCGTGCCTTTTGTGCTGGAGGGGCGAGCGATAGGCGGCCTCTTCGTGGGGCGGTTCGACCAGAGGCACTTCACCCCTGCTGAGACCGGCCTCCTGATGGCGATTTCCAGCCAGGTGGCGGTGGCTGTGAGGCTGGCGCGACTCTACGAGATGGAGCGAGAGAAAGCTATTAGATCGGAGGAACGGGAGCGTCTCGAACGCGACCTCCTCTCAATGGTGTCACACGAGTTGCGCACACCTCTCACTTCCATCAAGACCTGTATTGGAGCTTTGAGCGATATGTCGCCCGCCACACCACCTGCCGCCACTGAGACGACACAGGCGAGGCTACTGCAAAACGTAGGGCGCAGCACCGAGCGGTTGATTGGGCTGGTGAACGAACTGCTCGACATGGCCCGGCTACGGGCGGGACGCGTGTCGCTCCAGATGCAGCAGGTACACGTGGGAGCCATCATTACGGACCTGGTGGGGCAGGTGGCTCCACTCGTAGAGGCGCGAGGGCAAACGCTTGGGCTGGACCTGCCGCCCGCGAACTCCGACCGTTGGCAGCGGCTCAACGTGAGCGGGGACCGCCGCCGACTAGAGCAGGTGTTGATAAACCTGGTGTCGAACGCGAACAAGTACAGTCCGCCCAACAGCAGAATTACCGTGGGTGCCACCCCACGCGACGGGCAGGTGCGCATCTTCGTAAGGGACGAGGGCCCCGGCATACCGCGGCACGAGCAGTCCAGGGTGTTCGACAAGTTCTTTACGGGCACAGTCGCGGAGTCACCGGAGAGCCTGGGTCTGGGCCTTGCGATTGCCCGTTCCATAGTGGAACTGCACGGTGGCAGCATGGGACTCGCCAGTAGGCCGGGCAGCGGCAGCACGTTCTACTTCACCCTACCCCAACTGCACGAGGATGCAACAACTTCCTCCGCTGTGCTTCTTTCTACCATTGGAGTAACTCATGAAGATACTGTTGGTTGACGACGATCCCGACGTGGTGGAAGCCATAACGCTTTCATTCGGCGTGCACTGGCCGGAGGCGTCGGTAATCGGCGCGGGTGATGGGCGCACGGGCGTGACGAAGTTCAAGCAGGAGAATCCCGATGTGGTGTTGCTGGACATTTCGCTGCCGGACACGGATGGCTTTCGCGTCTTGAGCCAGATACGAGAGCAGTCGGACGTGCCGGTGCTGATGATCTCGGCGCGCGGCGAGGAAGTTGACAAGGTGCGGGGCCTGGAGCTTGGAGCCGACGACTACGTGACCAAGCCCTTCGGGTACATGGAGCTAACCGCCCGCATCAGGGCCGTGCTGCGCCGAGCGCAATCGCTGCCCCCCATCAGCGGCGGGGGCCGTTTCGACATGGGACCGCTCGCCATCAACTACGCCACGCACCAAGTGACCCTTGAGGGTAGGCCAGTCAAGCTCACGCCCATCGAGTACAAGCTGCTGTACCAGCTTACACGGAACGCCGGACAGGTGCTTTTGCACGACCAGCTACTGACCAAGATCTGGGGGCCGGAGTACCTCGGGGAGTTGGACTACCTGCGCATCTACGTGCGGCGACTGCGCGAGAAACTTGAGGCCAACCCCCAGCAGCCCGAATTCATCTTTACCGAACGAGGGCTTGGCTATCGCTTCGCCGCACCCCCTGTCCCTGCCAGGTAGCGCGTGCAACAGCACCATCCCCACGGCCTTGTTCGCTTGAGAGTGGCGCTTGACACCACGTACGCAGGCATCAATCCAACAGGCGTCGGCCTCTACTCCCGACGCTTGGCTGAGGAGTTGAGGGGCATGGCTAGCCAGCAACATCTGAGTCTGCGTTGCTTCGGCCCCGCATGCAGAGCCGCTGGCCGAAATACCAACCTGCTGGACCTGGTGCAGGAATGGCCCTTGTACACACAGGGCGTACTGCCTATGCGACTCGCCCGTTTCCGCCCACAAGTCGTGCACTCTACCTCCCATATCGGCCCCGTTTTAGGCCCAGGGAAGCTGATCGTCACGGTGCACGACCTGATTTTCCGCAGACACCCCGAAGACTACCCCCGTGCCTGGCTGGCTACCACGAACCTGCTGCTACCGCTTGTTCTTAAACGCTCGGCGGCAATCGTCTCCGACTCCCAAGCTACAGCCGAGGACCTGCACAAGTTCTACCCAGCTACGCGAGGGAAAGTGCATGTCGTCTACCCTGGCCTCGATCCCCTGAGGGAGACTGATCCTACTGAGACCAAAGGCAACAGGCTCCTCGGAGAGCTGGGCCTAGCCGGTACGACCTACATCCTGTGTATTGGGCCGTGGTCCCGCAGGAAGAACTTGCCTGTCGTGCTACAGGCGTTTGAGACGCTCGCGAGGGAGCTTCCCGGTGTAACACTGGTGGTCACTGGGAGGGTCAATAGTGGCATGAAAGGTGCTCAGCCTGAGGAGCTAATCGCCCGCGTGCGTCCCGAGACTCGGCAGCGCATCCGGAGCCTCGGCTTTGTACCCCGCGACACCTTGTACGCGCTGCTGTCAGGGGCTAGCCTGCTGGCCTACCCTTCTCGCATAGAGGGGTTCGGTCTGCCGCCGCTGGAAGCAATGTCGCTGGGGGTGCCGGTCGTTACGTCAGACGTGCCCGTCCTGCGGGAAGTGGCTGGGGGTGCTGCCGTATATGTCCCAGCGGACGATCCCTCAGCGTGGGCGGCGGCCTTCCGGCGTATACTGTCGGAACCGGGGCTTGCCCGCTCGCTGAGCGACAAAGGTCTGGCCCGCAGCAAGGAATTTAGCTGGGGCCGGTGCGCGCGTGAGACACTGGCGGTGTACCGGGAGGTCGCAACCCACCCGAAAGTGGTCCGCTTGCAGCCCTGATGCTAACTTGGGGCGTTTTTATATGAAACTTTAAGCTTTATTCACCGGGAAATGGTGCCTAAACGTCTAGGCAGCGCACAGGTCGTCATATATAATACAGTGACTCCCACGGAGAGATCGATTCACGGTGCTCAGGAGGAGAAAGCATGACCCTAAGTGTGGACCTGGAACCGTTCATTATCCTGCCATCCCTGCTCTTCTCGATCTTCCTCCTGGTTATCATAGACAGGATCGGTACCATCCGGGGTACGGTTGATGACGAGGAGGAGGAAGTCTAATGGCGCGTATTGCCCGCAGAATCCCCCGCTTCCCCAGGCCAGGGGATGTATTGGACAAGCTGCCACGCCCCATCCGCACCAGGGTGGACAAAGCGGCCGCGCTCGGCAAGCGCACTTGGGAAGACGTTAGCGGCTCCATCGTCCGCAACGGCTGGCCCACGTCGGTGCGCGGTCGCTCGCTGGCGATCATGAACAGCGTCTTCCTCCACCTGCACCCCATTCGCACCCGACCCGACGCCATCAAGATGACGTACACCTTCGGGTTGGGTGGTATTTCGTTCTTCTTGTTCCTCCTGCTGACGCTCACGGGCGTGCTGCTGATGTTCTACTACGTGCCGTCAACGACACTGGCATGGCAGACATTGCACGACATCCAGGAGACCCAGCCGTTCGGCTTCCTGCTACGCAACCTGCACCGTTACGCCGCGCACGGTATGGTCTTTACGGTCTTCCTGCACATGTGCCGCGTCTTTTACACAGGCTCGTTCCGCGCACCGCGCCAGTTCAACTGGGTGGTTGGCGTGATCCTGTTGGTGCTTACCTTCTTGCTCAGCTACACCGGCTACCTGCTCCCGTGGGACCAACTGGCGTACTGGGCCGTTAACGTGGGCGTGAACATGGTGGGCTCGACCCCGTTCCTTGGAGAGTTCATAAAGTTCCTCTTCATCGGAGGTTATACGGTCGACCAGAACGCCTTGATACGCTTCTACACACTCCACGTGGTGGGTCTCCCACTGATACTGGCTGTTTTCCTCGCCGTGCACTTCTGGCGCATCCGTAAGGACGGCTTCTCTCGCGGCCTGACTTTCACCTCCCGCGTAGTCGAGCACGAAGACCGGCGCTCGGCGGGCGCGAGGGCCGCGGGCCAGAAGAAGGACTAGCACCGGCGTTGTTTCTCACGTTCTAGAACTAGGAGAGACCGATGGCGACAACTGGAGACAATCTGACCACGCGCGAACAGAACGTCACAGTCCAAAAGGGCTCGAAGGTGCTTACGCCCCCGGCGCGCACCCGCCCGACAACTCCCGCCGACCAGGAGGTGGATACCGTACAGGTATGGCCCCACCTCGTCGTGATAGAGTTTCTCGGCGCGATTATAATCACTATCAACCTGGTCCTGCTCTCCACCCTGTTCAACGGGCCGCTGGAGCAGCTTGCCAACCCGGACAAGACACCCAACCCGTCGAAGGCGCCCTGGTACTTCCTCAACCTGCAAGAGCTGCTGCTACACATGAACCCGGCCCTTGCAGGTGTAATCGTGCCCACAATCGCGCTCGGCCTCATCGCAGCCATACCATACATCGACCGGACAACCAGGGGCCTCGGTGTGTGGTGGTACAGCGACCGCGGCCCAAAGATCGTGATCTTCACAACCATCTACAGCACGGTCGTTTCCGCGGTGCTGATTGCCGTTGATGAAATCGTGAAGCTACGAACGCTGTTCAACGGGCTGTTCGCACCGAGTGGTGCCCTTGGTGGCATCACAACATTCGCGGGCGGCTTTATGAGTGGAGCCAACGTCGAGGCCCAAAACGCTTCGGCGCAGGGCGTCCTCGTTGAGACGGTGGCAGGCTGGCTGATTCCGATATTCGTGCTGACCTTCTTCCCCTTGTTGCTGGTTCTCCTTCTGAAACGCATATTCCGGGGGATTGACCTCAGTGAGGTGATCATCGGTCTGTTCACCGGATTTGTCGTGGTCTACTGGGTACTTACAATCGTTGGCACGGCTATGCGCGGCCCCGGCATGGAGTTCTTTCCGCCGTGGGCGCTACCGCCTCCCAGCGAGGGCTAGGTGCCACTGAGGCTAACACCGGCACCGCTCCATCTAATTGATTCTTTCATAGCGCTTTTAGCCTGGAACTAGGAGAACGTACATGGCAATTGCAGATCGAACGGGACGCGGCGAGACCCTGACGCCACGCACAGGCGCGGACGCACCGGGGCGACCCGAAGATACCGCCGGGGGACGGGTCGCACAGAAGACCGGCCGCCGCGACCTGCTAAAGTGGGGGCTATTTGGCTCGCTCCTGCTCATGCTGGGCGGCTTCGGGCAGGCGTTTATCATGTTCTTCTACCCGAAGAAGGTAGGTGTGTTCGGTAGCCGCGTTCCCGTCGAAGGTACTGTGGCCGACTACCCTGTCGGTACCGTCTTCCCGGTCAGAGAGGGGAAGTTCTACCTGTCGCATGTGCCGGAGGGCCTGCTTGCCCTGTATTGGAAGTGCAAGCACCTCGGTTGCACGGTCCCCTGGAGGCCCGATGAGGAGTTCCAGGGCCAGACCGGGGTATTTCGCTGCCCGTGCCACGGCTCCATATACCTCCCTAACGGCCAGAACGTGGCAGGCCCGGCCCCCGCGCCACTCGACATCATGAAGCTGGAGCTACAGGGCAACCGGATCATCGTGGACACGGGCAAGATCACTCCACGCGTTCAGGCGTTGCCGTCGGACGCGGTCAAGGTCTAAGTTTAACTCCGCGTGCATAGCAGCACGATATAACCGCAACACCATTCCCAGGAGAGGAAAGGCAGCCAGGCTGCCGTGCCAGGAGGCGATATGCGGGACAAGGTCATTCTCGGCGTTACACTCTCAATAGTACTGCTACTGACGCTCGTCATCTACGGCTTTATCGATGCCAACCGGGGCACTGCCGTCACAGCCAGCAAGACCGAGGACGACGCGCGCAGAGGTAAGCATATCTACGCACAGTACTGCATAGCGTGCCACGGCCCGTTAGGTGAAGGCTGTATCGGTCCCGCACTCAACCGGGAAGCATGGCGGCCCGTGCTGGAGAACGGCGCACCCAACACTGAATGGGATCCTGCGACATACGACCTGATCAAGCGCACCATAGTGCGCGGTCGTGCCTCAAACCAGCCTGGTATAGAGATGCCGCGCTGGTCCATACAGGAAGGTGGTGCGCTCAACGACGCAGAAATCGAGCAGTTGATCACCTTCATTCAGCGGGGCGACTGGGGCACGACACTTGAGGAAGCCACCTCCGCCACGGGTTTGGGTGAGGAACTGCCAACCTACCCAGGCATTGACAAAGCACGCGCCGCTGAGGCGCGCGAGGTGATGCTTGAGAAGGGTTGCCTCAACTGCCACAGGATGGGTAAGGCGGGTGGCGTGGTCGGCGCTGAGCTGACGGACGTGGGTAGCCGGCGCACCGCAGACTGGCTGCGCCGGTGGATCAAGGACCCTAAGTCCGTGCCTCACACGGAGCGCGGCCCCAACCTCTGGCTAGTGGCTCCCACCGCGACCTTGCCGCCACCGGCAGGTGCGGACGCTCAGGCAGGGGCCACTGCGGAACCTAGCGCCACTCCCAATGTCTATCCGATGGAGCGCACCTTCATGCCGACCATCCCGATGACGGATGAGGAGTTGAACATCCTGGTGGAATATCTGTCGCACGCTCGCGTGTCGACGCGGTAACTGGTCGAGCTATGCTCGGAGGACAGAGAGTGGCACTACTCGCCCGTCTTTACAGCAATAACAAACGCAGTTTCCTGCTCACACCACGTGTTAGGGCACTCAGTATTGTGGCGCTCTTGTTTTCGGTGGGCCTCGGCCTGGGGCTGTTGAACGTGCCCCTGGCTTCGTCGGCGGCAAACTCGGTCGACATCGTGCAGATAGAAGAGGCCGTGCCCACAGACCCGCAGTCGCCCTTGTGGGACCGGGCCAAAGAGGCCGAGATAGCCCTCAGCGCCCAGCAAATATACCAGCCGGGTGGCGGCACCACCAGGGCGGTCCGCGTGAGAGTGCTGGACGACGGCACCAGCATCGGCTTCCGCGTTTCGTGGGAAGACGACACGCGCAACGACGTTCCGGGCAGCGTACCGAGCGACTCCGCAGCCATCCAGTTGCCCATCGATCCGTCGCACGTGCCTTACCAGTGCATGGGCCAGAGCAGCAGCCGCGTGAACATCTGGCAGTGGAGGGCGACCCTGGAGCGCGAACGCCTGGAAAACATGGGCGCGCTGCCGCTCGAAGGCCAGGGCGTGCGCAACCTCACCAGCAACGGCATCTGCAAGGCGGTCGAAACACCAGGCACGGAACCGCAGGTATATTCGCATCACGACGGTGAGATGTGGCACGTGGTCTTCAAGCGTGCGCTCTCCGAGGGTGACGAAGGCACGGCACCGCTGTCGCCCGGCATCAACACCGCCGTCGCGTTTGCCGTGTGGAACGGGGCGAGAGGCGAGACCAGGGGCATGAAGGCAGTTTCGACCTGGAACACGCTGCTGTACCCCGCACCCACAGGTGGCGGCGCGGCCGGTCTCGTTACACTCGGTCTCATCGTGGCCCTTTCCGCAGGAGCGGTCGCCTACTCGATGCGCCGCCTATCCGCGTAAACCTGAACTTGTGTCATGCCTATGCTTGACGGCATGAGGCACATAGGCCGCTTACAGATTCTCGCTAACTCGGCACTCGGGGTGGTGCCATATCCAGGCAGGTTGAGGAACTGAGGGAGGAAGAGGAGTTATGTCCGTAGCAGTGCGGGATTTAGACTATGCGCGTGGTCGCGCGGGCTTCTTGTCGGGGGAAGGTAGCGCCTCGCGCAACTTCCTCTACTCGGCGATTGCCTGGCTGACCATTGCCGACTTCGTTGGTCTGATCGCCGCCACTCAGATGATCAGCCCCGACTTCCTGGCAGGCATCCCCTTCCTGAGCTTCGGGCGGCTGCGGGTGTTGCATACCAACGGCGTGCTCTTTATGTGGCTCTCGATGGCCCAACTCGGCAGCTTCCTTTACATCGTGCCCCGGCTTTGCGGCACTAAGCTTTATAGCGAAGTCCTGGGCAACATCACGATGATCCTGTGGAACATGGTGGGTATCGCGGGCTATCTTACCCTTGCCAATGGCATGACGCAGGCGCGTGAGTACGCGGAGCTAATCTGGCCCCTGGACATCATGGTGATGACGGCCCTGTTGCTCGCGGGCTACAACATCTTTCGCACTATTTTCAACCGCAAGGAAAAGAAGCTGTTCGTGTCGTTGTGGTACATCATGGGCACCATGATATGGATGCCTATGTTGTACTTCGTCGGCAACGTGATGTGGCAACCATTACTGCCCAGCGCGGAAACGAACCTGGCGGGCTTCCCGTCTGGGGGACTAACGGGCATAATTGACGTTACGTGGCAATGGTTCTACGGCCACAACGTGCTCGGCTACTGGTTCACTACGTCCGGCACCGCCATCGCCTACTACATCATCCCTGTCATTATCAGAAGCCCCCTATACAGCCACCTGTTGTCGCTGATAGGGTTCTGGTCGATTGCCTTCTTCTATGGCCTCGTAGGTCAGCACCACATACTCCAAAGCCCTACTCCGGGCTGGCTGAAGACGTTGGCGGTGGTCGGTTCTCTAGGGTTATTTATCCCGGTCTTTACCTTCCTCACTAACATCTGGCTCACCATGCGGGGCAACTGGGGCAAGATATACGAGAGCTTGCCGCTCAAGTTCATGATAGTGGGCACCGTCTTCTACTTCATAACTTGTATCCAGGGGCCATTGCAGGCAATCCAGGGCTTCAACAGATTGATCCACTTCACCAACTGGATCGTAGGTCACGCTCACCTGGCATTGCTCGGCACATTCTCCTTCTGGATGATGGGGGCCATCTACTACATCATCCCGGTCACCTTGCGCAGGCGCATTTACAGCCCCGGCCTGGCGGAGATTCAGTTCTGGCTGGTGACCGCGGGCTTCCTGCTGATGATGCTCTCCTTGCAGATAGGGGGCCTTATCCAGGGTGCGATGTGGCTGAGCGGAGACTCGCAGTACAAGGTGCTGCCGGAACTCAAGCCCTACCTGGTAGTACGAGCTATTTCGGGGGCGATGATTGTGTTGTCGGGCATACTCCAGGCCTGGAACATCTACAAAACAGTTACCGCCAGCCAGCCCATGACGGCTGCCGCCCCGGCACCAGCGGAAGCGCCTAACTAGACTTAGCCACGACCCCGCATTGTAGGGTCTAACGTTGTCAGACCTGAAGACGAGGAGTGTAAATGGACCACAACGGTGGAGCAGTTTTCAGAATGGACGGGCGGACCGTGTTCCTCGGTGCGTTCATCGTCTTTGCCTCGATTATCTTCATTGTGGTGGCCCTGCCCTATTTGACTTTCCAGCCACCACGTTCCGCTGACGCCCGCCCGCTTACCGCCGCTGAAGAGGCAGGGCGCAGGCTCTACGCCGCTAACGGCTGCCTTTACTGCCACAGCCAATACCTGCGGCCCCAGGACTGGACCGGCGTGCAGTCATTCCGTACGGTTGGCCGCGTGGCGCAGGCTGGAGACTACTACTACCAGCAGACGCCCATGCTCGGTACCGAGCGCACTGGCCCCGATCTCTCACAGGAGGGAGGCGCTCACGACGATGAGTGGCACCTGGCTCACTTCTACAATCCTCGCTGGACCTCCCCCAAGTCGATCATGCCCCAGTTCAGTTTCTATTACCGTGATTTTGAGCCGACCGAAGACATCAAGAACCTGATCGCTTACGTTCAGAGTCTCGGCGGGCAGGCAGGTGTAGAGCGGGCGGAGCGACAGCGGGCGCTGAAGACGAAGCTGCTGACCGAACGGGCTAGAGGCAACGAGGAAATTATTCACGAGTGGTTCCCAAGCACCTGGCGTAACGTCCGCAACCCTATGGAACCAACTACGCGCTCCCTGGTGCATGGCAAGCAGATATTTACGACCAACTGCATCGGCTGTCACAACTTCACGGGCGACGGCAAAGGCCCGGCTGCGCGCTTCGTCGCTAACCCCGCCCCGCGCAACTTCACCGACGCGAGCCAGCAACTCTTCTTCAGCGATGGCGAACTGTACGATGCCATCCTGTTTGGTGTGGACGGCACGGCCATGCCAGCGTGGGGCGACGTGCTGACGGTCAACGACATCTGGGACGTCACGAACTTTATCCGCACAATTCCCAACGGCGGTTTGTTGGTGGATGAGCTAGATGCGAGCATGATGGTCAGCCCGGCGGACATTATACCGATCCAGCAGACACCACTGCCCATCAAGCCTGCGCCCGGCAACGTGCCCGTGGTCACGCCCGAAGGCGGTCTTGGGCAGACGGGCGGCGCGACGGGGGCAAACTCCACGCCGCAACCAACCGGCGACCAGACCCCCGGCACCAATGCAACCGTCGCACCTGAGCCTGAGCGCACGGTGGCTCCGGGTGACGCAAACAATCCGGGCGGTGGAGGTCAGGCTACAGTGGCACCGGGCAATGAGGATACAACCCCGTAGTGAACGCGCAAGGTGGCACTAAGGAAGTGGGTGACTGGGCTATGAGAAGATACTTGCGGCTAATGAAGATATGTTGGTGGGCGTCGGCACTGCTCATGGCGGCGGTTCCCACGGTGGCTTCCGCGCACGAAAATATAGGCGATGACGAATTGGCTGTGGCGAACTGGATGCTAATTGGGGCTATGGTCGCTATCCTCACGGGTATCTTAATGGGCTGGTGGGCGCTACGCACGGGGCAGTTCAACAACGTCGAAGAGTCGAAGTTCACCATGCTTGACAACGCCGAGGACTACGAAGCCATCATGGCCGAGTCGGACGCTCGCGAGGCTGCGTTGCTGGCCGAGGAGCAGCGCGCGAGCAAAGGACAAGGCACGAAAGCTGCTAACGCTAGTGCCGGCACGGGTGCCGGCCCTGCTGCGAAGCCGACGGGCATCTAGCACGCCGAGGAAGGGGGAGGAAAGCTGACATGTCGTTCCCGAACGATGGCGATCTAATCAAACCCTGGTCCTGGAACCTGCCACTTGAACTGGTCATGTGGGGCGCGATTGCCCTCATCGTGGGCCTCATCTGGCTGTGGGCGAGCGCGGGCAAGGACCGCAAGAACCTACCCGACGTGCTTGGCCGTAACGTCGAGGACTTCGCCGGAGTAACCCAGGAAGGCAACGGCCCCATCCCCTGGTTCCTGCTGATGTTCTACCTGGTGGTCGCCCTCTTCATGATTGGCTACCCCATCGTCACCCTTATCTTCAACTACGACTATTGAGTGGCATTGTGAAAGCCACGACGGCGGACCGGTATTGGAAAGGGCATTAGGAGAGGAACATGGAGCACGAGGCGAGGCTTACCCAGGATACAATCCAGGCAGCGCATGAATTACGGAAAGTCTCCGCGCACGAGCCGCTTTACGGCCTGGCACCCGAACCCGGTGCAGGCGGGCCTGAGAGCGCGGGGGATAGCTCCCAACCCCGCGTGGAAGCGCCCGTAGAAGAGCCCGAGAGCGCGGGCGACCACAGGCCGAATATGACCTGGGGCATAATCCTGGGTGGCGTGCTTCTGCTGTTCATCCTCAGTGCGGTGCTTTACATGGGGATCGGGAACACCTATTCCAGTTCGCCTTTCACGCAGTATCCACTCAAGTAGCGAGGCTAGCGCATGGCATTCGTACGCACCATAACCTTCACGGTCCCAGCCGAGCGCACGCAAGAACTCGAGCCAGGCCATAACCTCTACCTGGCCTCCGTGCACGGCATAAAGATCGCTGCTCAGAACACGCCCGGCTTCCACCGTGGGGGCGTCTGGATGCAGCGCCTGCCAGACGGGGCGATCAGGGTGCTCATGTACTCGCAGTGGTACGAGCTTGATAACATCGAGAACTACACCAGCATCCCCATGGTGCGCGACTTCGAGCGCGACGTCAGCACCTACCTGAGCACTCCCGTGGTTGACATTTACGAGGTGATGGGCTGACGGCTCACGAGAGTGCTCGCTCAACGTCCTGGCGACTAGAAGGGAACTGAATGGATTCACAGTCTAGCGCGATACTACGCTGGCGAAAGCCCGTATACATCGTGCTTGGTATACTGGGGCTGGCGATGTTTCTTATGTCGCTTCTCCAGGTCTGGGTGCTCCTCACGGTGGAGGACCCGGACGGCTTCGGGGCAGTAGACTCGAACGCGGCGGGCATGCCGGCCAGCGACCAGCGCGGCGCTTACCTTAAGCTCCTGCCCGGTCGCGACTCCGGCTACGTCACCGACCTGGTGAAGTTACTTACCACAACCACGGCGGGCGTTATAGACCCCACAGTAGGCGCGCACGTCAAGCAGGACGACCTCGATGCCGTGCTCTTGCAGTCGGCAAACATTAGCACCGAGGTGTCCAACTACCGCCTCTACATCATCGCCGATCCCGAGGAGTACCCGATGGACTACGTGCGCCAGCCTGGAGGCAAGTCCCTGCTAATCAGGCCCGCGAGCGGCACGTGGAAGCCAGGGGCTTACCAGGTGGACGTACCGAGCGAAGGCATGTTCGGCGGACGCGATTACTACCAGTTCTACGTTGACCCGGCGGAATAGCAACGTGTCGGGGCAGCAGTGAAATAGAAAAGGTTGGCTAAAACATGGCATCGATTACGGCACAACAGTCGATAACAGGCAGCCGTCCGGCACCACCCGCCGAGGACCAGGCCCAGACGCAGCATGACTACGACCACGGCCTCGCCCGCTTCTTCTACGCGGCGGCGGCAGCCCTCATCCTGAGCGCGATCCAGGGCGTGGTCCAACGCCTGCCTGGTATATCCGACTGGCTGCGCGACGCGGACTACGGCGGCCACATGGTGACTAACCTGGCCCAAACGCACATTACCATCGTGGGCGCGGGCACCATCAGCATGACGGGCCTTATCTATTACGTGCTCCCCAGGGTGTGTCGAAGGCCCCTCTACAGCCAGGCGCTGACCAATCTCTCATTCTGGGCCACGCTGTTCGGCGTGTTCGGCTTCTACCTTGCGATGCTCAGCGTGGGCACCTATGAAGGCATGATGGTGCATGCCGGGTGGCCCTATGACGCCGCCCGCGAGTGGATGGGTGCCCTCCACAAAGCACCGATGGCGATGACGGCGGCAGTGATGGGTCTCGGCTACTGGACGTTCGTCACCAACGTGTACGTGACGGTGGGCAGGGCCGCCGGTGAGCGCAAGGTAAATCCGGCGACAGGGGCTACCGACTCGGAGTTCTTGCTAGCCAAGTTCTTCGCCGTGGCGGCCACGGGGCTGCTGTTCGGCACGGTGCAGGGAGTCTACCAGGTTTTACCCTGGTCGCTGGACTGGCTGCGTAGCACCGGTGCGGCGGGCCATATGATCGACCCGATGGCACACGCCCACATGAACCTGGTAGGAGGCGTGAGCGTAGCCATCATGGGGCTGCTCTACTACTTCTTGCCTCGCATGCTCGGGCGGCCGATATACAGTCTCGCCCTGGGCAAGTTCAGTTTCTGGTGCATCGTGATTGGGGTTTTCGGCTTTTACTTCTCCGCTATCGGCCTGGGATGGATAGAAGGCGAAATGGTGCTCGGCGGCCTTACCGACGTAGAAGCTAAGGAAGCTATGGGCTTGGTGCACCCGCTCCTGCTATCCACAACGGCCACGATCATGGGCGTCGGCTTCTGGACCTTTATCACCAACATTCTGCTGACACTGCGCGGCAAACCCGCCGCCGACGCTCCCGTAGATGCAACGCTGAGGAAGTTCATCGGCTTCAGCGTGGTGGCTATCCTTATTGGCACCGTGCAGGGCGTAGTGCAGATTCTTCCCTGGTCGCAGGAGTGGCTCGAAGACGGGCTGCCATCGAGCTACTTCGTCACTCCCCTGTCGCACGCGCAACTCAACATGGTAGGCTTCGCTATAGTGGCCCTCATGACCATGTCCATCTTCCTGCTCCCACGCATCCTGGGCCGCCCGGTAGTGGACCCACGGGGGGGGCGCACGGCCCTCCTGACCATCTGCGCGGGCATCAGCCTGTCATACCTGGTTTACCTCGGCGTCGGCCTCATTGAGACCAACGCGATCCACAACGGCGCGACGGCGACCGAAGCCCGGCAGACCGTGGCAGGTCCGTGGGGCCGGTACGTGTTGTTCGCGGTCGCCCAAGGGATCCTGGGTATAGGCTATATACTGCTCTTCCGGCACATCAGCGCGGTAATAGGCGTTGAGGAGCGCCGGGCCTACTTCCGGGCCTTCCGAGGCCGCATGCGCGATGCGGGCAAGGCGTCGGTCAGGGTCCACCCCCGCGCCCTCTCCACCAACCGGGCCGAAAATCAGCGGCGGGGCCTGGTCGCCACGGCTTTGGAGGCGGTAGGTTTCCTCGGCCTCGGCTGGTTCTACAGCGGACGGCCCTTCATCGGCGTTATGCTCATGAGCGGGTGGGTGGGCTTCCTCACAATCATCTACGTGGTGCTTGCGATATTGGAGGACGCCGCCCTCCTGGGGGCCTTGCTTCTGCCTTACGTCGTCTGCGCAATTCTGAGTGCCATAGGCTGCTACCGTAGCTATATGCGGGACGCTAGAGAGACCGTGCTAGCGACCTCATAACGAGGCGCTGGTCGCAGGCAAGTACGCGTCGGCACTATCTCTGGAGGGGCACGCTGTATTCGTACCCCTCCATGTTGTTGCTCGTCAGACATCAATTGAGGCAGAGTGCAGCCCTTTTTTTCACTCTAGCTGGACTGGTGCCATCATGGATGGTCGAACAATCTTGGCCGCCGAGCAGCGCTCTCAGGCGGCCAAGTGGGATTGCGCAACCGCGCCTCAACCTGAACCACCTCTACAACGCACGCGAATTACCAATGTGGTCCGTAGCAGAGCACAATTCTCTATATGTTATGCAATTAGCCAATTTCCTATATATGACACCCACTGTTATCGCTCGAAGAAGCGAGGTGGATTGCCCTTTTGAGCAATCCGCGGTGCAAAACTAACGTTCTACTGTCGTGCCTAGCCGCAGTTTGCACTTACGCGACGAAAGATTTGAACAGTTATTGACTCCACGCGTGGGCGGGTGTATAATCACGCCTATCACAGGCACGGACCGCCGAACGCACTGCGCGCTTTTGCGCCAGCGCCGGGGCCTGTCTGCAAGTTCAACCAAGTACCAATGGAGGTGTTCAAATGCCACAGGCATATTGTGTGAAAGACCGGAAAATGGTTGACATGAAAGACGCGAAGCAGATCACCCTGAAGAACGGCCGGCCGGCCACCCAGGGCGTGTGCCCTGAGTGCGGCACCAAAGTCACCCGCATCGGTGGCGGGGGCGGCAACGGCGGGGGTGGCAACTCAGGCGGAGGCGGCCAGTAATTCATCTACGCTAGCCAATCGCTGCTTGTGGGGGGCGTGGCGGGCGGAAGGGAGACAATCAAATGGCAAGGCAATATGCTCAGATTGTTGGTATCGTCCTACTCCTGCTCGGCGTGGGAGGTCTCTTGCTTGGTGAGGGAATCCTCGCGGGCGCCCTCAACATCGATCTCACGGAAGACCTGGTGCACCTTGTTATAGGGGCGCTGTTCGTCTACCTCGGCTTTGCCAGGGTTGACAACGGCACGGTCAAGACCGTTGTGGGTGCGGTGGGTGCTGTGCTGATCCTGGTAGGAATCATCGGCTTCATCGACTCCTCGGGCTTCGGACTTGTTCCCAGCCGCTGGACGGTTGTCGATAACATCATCCACCTGCTGCTCGGCCTCCTGGGCGTAGCCGTAGGTTTCTTACTGGACAGAGACACCACCGTCACGGTAAGATAGTACCTGCCAACTGCACCCACTACACTACGCGCAGGAGCCTGGAGGATGAATCATGGATAACGAGGACCAGTTTCTGAGTCAGGTACTTTCCGGGATCTCGGAGGCTGAGGTAGTCACCCTATTCTTCCCGCTCCTGCGCAGGGCGATGGTCATAGATGCGCGGGGGAACGAAAAGTCCGCCTACATGGTCAAGGTGATGCCGCAGGTGAACTCGATGGAGGAGCGAATCCGCTCTATTGAGAAGCTCCGCCCTCAGCTAGGCAAGGTGCGCAGCATCCTGGGGGTACCCTGGATGAAATCGGTGCGCCGCCTCGACGAACACGGCGTCACCCGCATGCTGGTGGACAAGCTGGTCAGCGCCGGTGCCACGTATGGAGAGGCAGACGCAGCGGTGAAGGCCGCCGCCGAGCAACTCTGGCGACTGGAGAAGATGGCCTTCGTACGCATGATTCGCGGAGAAGGCTTCAATACGCTCTGGACGGCCAAACGCTGACGCGGTACAACGTAGACACACAAGAGG
>JALZHG010000728.1 GCA_030914045.1 Chloroflexota bacterium
AGCGCCGTGTTGCGCAGGCCGACGGAGTGCTGAGCGCTCACGAGTTGGCCGAGCGGGTGTGTTCGGCTTTCGACTGCCCGCACCACGAGCACCTATCTCTAGCCGAAAAGGTCGCCTGATCATGCATTAGGTGCCGTGGATAGGCCCGAGGGTTCGGCAGAGGAATTTGAGGAAGTCTTCTAGAAAGCGTGAAAAGACGTTTTATGTCTCACCTGGATTGGGGGTTTGGGGCTTACCTACGCCTCTTTAGTGAAGGGTCCGCATAGGAACGTCGCGTTTTACTCAATGAGTACGAGCTCTATTCGTGAGTGCAGATGGTCCTGGGAGAGGTACGGTTCTTTCCGCCGGGCCTAAGGGAGGGGGTTGCGGCGGAAAGAATTACCCCTATGGATCAGCAAAATACCGCCCGCACCGCCCGCGGTTACTGGCACGAAAGAAATAGACCCGCAAAATGCCTCATTACTAGACGGTCGATAAGCGGGCGATACTCGCACGTGCGGTCGGTAATGGTCCCTGGGTAATGGTCCCTGGCGGTCGATAACACCCAGTAGTATCGACCTCGACCGCGCGAAATACCCGCAAACAGACACATTAATGGGGATGCGGGCCATGCGAGCGGTATTTTGCAGAGACTTATCAACAAAGTTGGTGTTCTGGTCTTCTCTGTGAGCTCGGTGCTTCTCTGCCTAACGCTGCCTCAAACCCGCCTTAAACGTTGTTTTAGCCGATGCACGGACCCTCGACTACCAAAGGGACCTGACTGACGAGACAATGGCTCAAATCGACTTGTACATGCATCGGGACGTGGCCGGACTTGCCTGGCCGACAGAATCAGGGGTCGTAATTTGTGCCCTCCTCTGCCTCGCACTGGTAAGACGTCCAGAGAGGGTGCTTGGCGCCGCTCAATCGCTGTTAGAATGATCGGGCAAGAGGAGCGCACGAACGCCGCGAGAAAGGCAACCCCGTCGCGAGGCGGGTGAACGCAAAGCTACGGGCCTCCCTAAGGAGAGGCGGCCGGGCTACCGAACGGGAGAGATGCGTACCGAGAGAACACCGCACCCTAACCACCCTTCGCCGGGCCGCCGGAGCCTAGGTCCAGAAGCTATTCGTGTGTGGTTGCTCGGCGGCTTCCGGGTCTCGGTAGGCTCAAGAACTATCGACGAGGGCGATCGGCGCCTGAGATGATCATCTCGGTGAGGAGGGGGACCGATGGAGCGGTGGGGTGAGGTTAAGCACCCACTAGTGAAGGCGGTAGCAGGGTCAGCAGTTCTCCTGTTCCTGGCGCTTAACTTCCCGGCCGTGTTCCTGGCCATCATGGCCGGGGTGCTGTTCTACGCGATCTCACTCCTGGGAGTAGTAGGTGCATACAGGAAACGATACCGGATCATAGGAGTGCCCGAACTAGCACTTCGGTTCGCAGCAAAGGTATTAGAGAACCTCAAGTATGAGTACGACCGAACGGTGGTACGCCGGCTACAGGAGCGTAAGAGGCGCAAGCTTATCCGACAGGAGAAAGAGGAGAGACTCAGACGTTACCAGCGCGAGCGCAACAGGAGGAAGCGTGAGCATGCCAGAAGGGCGTCCGCAGAGCGCTAACCCCCTCCATCCAGTGGAGGTGGCGCTTTGTGCGGTGATCCCACCGCCGGCAGGGGCGAATCGTCGCAGCGTCAGGTAGAGGAAGAGTAAAATTTCGAGGGGCTTTGTGAGGCCTTGACACACCCTCGGCACAGGCGAGGGAGGGCTCCCGATTCCTCTTCCGACCCCGACCCTCAGAACTCCTCAAGGCCGTCTCAAACGTTTTTGTAGCCGACCAACGGTTCTTGGACGACAACAAGGACCTCCCAGATGATCTAACAGCTCAAATCGGCTTCTACGTACATCCATGTCACAGCGGCAATCATAAGGGTTGATCCATATGTTAGCCTGTGAACATGAAGCCGTACTCCAAAGATCTAAGACTGAGAGTGCTAGCCGCCGTCGACCGCGGAGTTCCCAGAGAAGAAGTTGCAAG
>JALZHG010000729.1 GCA_030914045.1 Chloroflexota bacterium
GGCTAAAATCGGCCAAAAGTGCCGTTTCGGTGGCCTGTAAGGCCACGTTGCAGGCACGTACGAGCCTTTTCGGACAGTCTCAGAAGAATGGAATTCCCGGAACTCCACACCCTGCATAGCCCCGGTCCAGTACCACCGGATCGGACCGGGGCTATGGGCTATTCACAAATGTCCCAGGGAATCAGGGTCCAGGATCAATCGGCGCGGGTCCGCCTATCTTCTCGCAGCTGCTCGACACATAGTCGTTCTTGTCGGCACCGTATTCGTCCTTGCCTTTGCCGCAATAGAGCTTGTCGGGCTGCCTATCCTCCTCAACCGGCCTATCCTCACCCGCCAAAAAATCGCTGCCCCTCCGGCGGTTCAGGCCCATCTCGACCGGGGCTATGCGGTCAGCCCTGGCCTGTCAGAGTTCATCTATCTTCACCTCGCAACTGCTGTCCACATGGTCAAGCTTGTCGGCAAGGTATGTGTCCTTGCCTTCACCGCAATAGAGTTCATCACGTTGGTAGTCTCTAGAGTCATAAAGGACGCCATCTCTAGTTTCAAAATAATCGTTGCCATCCCCGCCGTAGAGGACATCCTCGCCATCCCCTCCCGACAACACCTCCTCGTCGCCTTCGCCCCCGTAGATCACGTCATCGCCCTCATCGCCAGACAGAAAGTCTCTGCCCGGCCCTCCGTAGAGCTCGTCCTCGCCCCAGTCGGTGTAGAACGCTAGAGGTTCCCCGCCGCCCCACAGCTCGTCGTCGCCCGGCCCGCCGTTGAGGACATCGCGGCCACGCCCTCCGGCGAGCCTGTCTGAACCACCGAGGCCACGTACCTCGTCCTCGCCGTCTTCACCGGCCAGCCTGTCCGGTTTGTCGGTACCGGAGAGCGGGCCGCCGTTGGGGCAGCCGGGTATGTCATTCGTAATGTAGCGCGCTTCTGGATCTCCGGGCTGTACCGAGTAGTCAAATACCTTGTCGGCGCCCTTGAGCAGGTCGATGGTTCGCGTCCTCCCGCATCGTGCCTCTTCGGGACGCTGCTGCGCGTGAGTGTGCTTGGTCCTTGGGGGCTTCAGCAGTGTGGTCCTGCTCCTGCGGAGCTTCCGAGCGCATCCCTGCACAGCCAACCACCATGAGAATGGCGCACCCGATCACGAAAGCTCTCACGACAGCTATGAAGCTTCCTTGGCGAACCACAGCACACCCACCTCTCTGTGCATGTGTTCTCTGCTTGCTCACCGATTCATCGCTGGGGACTATATTGGAGCTGTTGCTACTACCGGGGTGGGATATAGGCCTTGCCTGCCCTCCCTGAAGGAAGGGGCCTCTTTATGAGACGCACCATACTATTGTTGGTCATCATGGCGCTGACGCTACTGTTGGCTAGCGGGGTAGCCTTGGCGGCCAAGCAGATCGCCTGCTCCGATAACCCCGGTCCTCTGTGCGTCGGGACGCCGCATCACGACGAGATCAAGGGGACCGACACACGCGACGACATACGGGCACAGGCGGGCAACGATCTAGTGAACGCTGGCGAGGACAGTGACTTGGTCTACGGTCAGCGCGGAGCCGACCTCCTGCGTGCGGGCCAGTGTGACAACGACCGGATGGTCGGGGGGCCAGGCGATGACACAATCAACGTCAGCGATGAGTGTGCCGTTGCCGCGGTTGAGGGTGCACCCGGTCCAGAAAGCTGGGGTGACAAGGTAGAGTGCGGGCCGGGCTTCGACGTGGTGCGTGGGGTCAACGAATACGACTGAGTTGCCTCCGACTGCGAGCGCGTTGTCAGGGAGTAGCTGGCAGACTATTCACCTTATTGCCTAGAAGCATGGAATTCTCGGAAGTTCGGGTGTAGGAGGTTCCCAACATCGCTCATCTGCAAAGCCGAACTCCCGGCCGGCGGGCGCCTAGCGGCGCACTGCCTCGACCACGCTCCAGGGCGTGCCCTCCGCCGGGACTACCGCGACCTCGTCGAACCCGGCCACCCCCAGCAGCTGCCGGTACTCCTCGCCGGTGCGTTGCTGC
>JALZHG010000240.1 GCA_030914045.1 Chloroflexota bacterium
TTCCTGAAGGACTCTGTGGCTAAAAGAATAATGGTATTTGGGTGCTGTTGGACGAGATTTCTCACTTCGTTCGAAATGACAGGGTGGGGGTTTGGGTGCTAATGCTCGGCAACGTTGTTTTGAGATAGCTTGTAAACAGAATACTTGAGGGAGGAATGCAACGTTGGATAACATGCCCCAGGACGCTGTCTCCGTGGAAGGTGCGCCGGACATAACGGGTCTGACCTTCCGGCGCTTCCGCGGTGAAGAGGACTACCAGGCGATACTGGATGTCAACACCCGTAGCAAGATAGCCGACGGTATGGGCCACGACCTGCACACTATAGATACTCTCAAGCATGTCTACGGCCCCAGCCCCACTCACGACCCGACGAAGGACGTGCTACTCTCTGAGATCGACGGCAAGCTGGTAGGCTTTACCCGCGTCTTTTGGGAGCGCATGCAGGAGGACGGGTCGCGCGTTTACTGGCACTTCGGGTTTGTGGTGCCGGAATGGCGTGGCAAAGGCATTGGCACCGCACAGTTGCATTGGGCCGAAGCCCGCGCCCGTGAGATAGAAGCCGCCCGTGATGCCGCCCATGACGAGGGTACTGCGCAGCTTAGTACGCAAATTGAAACCGGCATGCAAGCCGCCGAAGACCTGATCACCTCTCATGGCTACGAGCCGGTGCGTTTCAGTTTCCGCATGGAGACTGACGACCTGGACCACATCCCGGATGTGCCCATGCCGGAGGGCCTGGAGATACGCCCCGCCGCGCCGGAGCACTACCGCGCCATATGGGAGGCCAACACGGAGGCATTCCGCGACCACTGGGGGTCCACTGAAGTAGATGAGAGCGACTACGACCGCTTCCTTGCCGACCCCTTCCACGAACCGCGCCTGTGGGTGGTCGCGTGGGACGGCGACCAGATTGCGGGGTCTATCCTCAACTTTGTGGATTACAGCTATAACGAGCGCGAGGGACGCAAACTGGGCTACACCGAGTCTATCAGCGTGCGTCGGCCCTGGCGCAGACGTGGCCTCGCCAAGGCGATGCTGGCCCGTAGCATGCAGGTGCATAAGGACAACGGCATGACCCAGACGGCCCTCGGAGTTGACACCGAGAACCCCAGCGGTGCCCTCGCGCTCTACGAGAGCATGGGCTACAGGGTCGTCTCGCAGTCCACGACCTATCGCAAGCCTCTTTAGACCGTGTTATGAGCTTTGGAGAGGGGCAACCGTGGTAAGCTCCCCACTACAAGCGGGCGTTGTTGCTCGCCGTATTGTTGAATTAAGAGAACATTAGTGCTAAAATAGCGTTGTGTTAGGTATCGCGTAGTCAGACCGAAACATCTGTTGTAAGAACGTGGACGCTGATATTCTCGGGTGATAGGAGGAGCCGTGGCTAACGACACAAACGCCATTCGAGTGATGCTGGAAATCGGACCGAAGGGCAAGAAGGTGGTGGCGGTGGCACCGGACTGGCCCGGTCTATCGCGCGGGGCAAAGACCGAGGAGGCTGCGGTCGAACACTTACTCTCCTACGTTCCACGTTATGCAGTGGTGGCGAAGCTGGCAGGGATGGAGGCCGAATTTGCGACCGGCACGACCGGCAGCGCCGTCGACGTTGTGGAGCACTATCAGGGCACTGGCTCGACCGACTTCTGGGGTATCTCGTTCGGGTTTTCAAGCATAGATCAGCAAGCTGTGTCAGCCGAAGCATTAGAGCGTGAACTGACGCTGATGCAGGCGTGTTGGACCTTCTTCGATGGTGTGCGTTCGCGCGTGTCGGCTGAGTTGAAGCGCGGTCCGCGTGGCGGAGGGCGAGATCGGGACCGCATCGTCCGTCATGTGCTTTTCAATGAGCGGGACTGGGCCCCAGGGGGAAGACCTCAGGAGGATCAGGAGGCGATACTAACCGAGGAGGGATTGAAGGCGCATCGCGAGGCCTATTGCAATGCAATTCGGGAGCTACATGCCCAGAACAAGATGGCCCGCAAGTGGCCGCTGCGGTACCTGATCCGGCACACCGCCTTTCACACTCTCGATCACGCCTGGGAAATGGAAGACAGGGATCTGACTGCTAGATGATGGATCAACGCCGATGTTTGTCCCGTAGTCTCACGATTTGACAACCGCAACGTACACCAGGAGCTAAGCGAGTGAAGCATGCTACTTGAGGATAAAAATGCAGTGGTCTACGGCGCTGCAGGGGCGGTTGGCAGCGCGGTAGCGCGGGCCTTTGCGCGGGAGGGCGCACATGTGTTTCTGGCGGGCCGCACCGCCGCTACCCTTGAAGCACTGGCCGGAGAGATCGGAGCCGCGGGAGGAAAAGCGGACTTCGCCGTGGTTGATGCGCTTGACGAGCAAGCCGTCGAAAGCTTTGTCAGCAGCGTAGCACAGCGGGCCACTAGCATTGATATATCCTTTAACGCTATTGGTCTGGAAGATGAGCAAGGGCTGCCGCTTATCGAGATTACACAGCAGAGTTTTGCCCTGCCTGTAAACATCGCACTAACGAGCCACTTTTACACGGCAAACGCGGCCACGCGCCATATGGCTAAGAACGGGTCGGGCGTCATCATGGCGATCACCGCCAACGCGGCGCGTTTGGCGCAAGCTAACATGGGGGGCTTTGGTGTGGCCTGCGCCGCTATCGAGGGTTTTTGCCGCCAGTTAGCGGCGGAAGTAGGGCCGCACGGTATTCGCGTGGTTTGCATCCGCTCGTCCGGCTCGCCCGATGCGCCTGGTCTGGCTCAAGTATTGAACCAGCACGCCGCTAACGCCGGTATATCGCGTCAGGAGTTTGAGGCTAGATTCGCTGCGAGCACTTTGTTAAAGCGGCTGCCGTTGCTGGCTGAGGTAGCAAATGTGGCCGTGCTGATGGCCTCTGATCTTGCCAGCCCAATCACCGGTGCGGTTGCCAATGTAACCTGTGGCGAGATCGTGGACTAGATCGCTCCATCAATATCGTAGGGTAATACATAGAGAACGATCAGGCAGGCGCGGCCTATTAGCGAGCCGCGCCCCGTAGTGGCACCTCCGAGCGCTCGCAGTTGCGCGATCTGTGTAGCCGAGTGCCGGGTGCCGGGGTTTGAGAACCGCTTTCTCGACACCTGCCGCGGCTATGTGCTGGAGCCGCTGAACGGGGATGCTGTGGCGAGCTGGGTCTGGGCCAGTAAGCAGCCCTAATCCTGGCGCGCAGCGCGTCCAATCCTTAGTCTTGTCTATAAAGGAGAAAAACATGAGTCATCCCGAACCCAAAGCAGAAGTCATGGTTGATTACCCATACAAACGGACTCAGCCGCCCATTAGAGACGCCAGCGTGCTTGACTGGAGTGAAGTTGTGAAACTGCTCACCAGTCCTAGCGGCACAAGCTGGCTCTCGACCGTTAGCAGCGAGGGCCAGGTCCACACCACTCCTATAGGCGCCTTCTTTGTCAACGAGACGTATTATTTCAGCATGGGCCAGGGCACCCGCAAGCGCGCCAACCTCGATCAAAACCCGAGTTGCACCATCTGCATCCACGCGGGTGACTACGACATAGTCGCCGAAGGAACCGCCACCATAACCCGCGACGAAGCGAAAGTTCAGCAAATAGCAGCTTTCTGCCGGTCGATAGGCTGGCCCGCCGAAGCTACGGGCAGCACTCTCAACGCACCCTATCATGCCCCCACCACCGGTCCCGCCCCCTATGACGTCTACGAAATGACCCTGCGAAAAGCCTTCGCCCTTGGCATCACCGATGAGGGCATCAGCCACTGCACCCGCTACATCTTCTAGTCTGACTATCCGCAATTAGCAAGATGCCGCCTGGGTGTTCCGGCGGCATCTTTTTATGAGCCGAAAGGCAGGGTTGCAGGGTGCGCAGGATCAGTCTAAATCAGAGGAAATACCTTCTACATTCAGGCTCGTGACTACGAACGGCTGTCTGAGACGTTGGCAGGGCTTCATTTTGGCGCCTTCGCTATTCTGATGGCTGCTCGCGCTATCCGCATTAGCAATCAGGGGCCATAATTGCTACGAACAGGAGCGGGTTACTGCTTCTTCGCTGCTCTCAGAATGACAAAGACCACCCCGGTGCTGCTCTCCCACATTGCCACGGACCTGTATGAGCATCAAGTTAGGGTTATAAAACAGAAGAAGGGCATCACACTTGGAGTTGTGATGCCCTTCTCATATGCGGTACCTGGTAACCCTAACCGCATCACGTTTCACGTTTCACGTTTCAGTCTCTGGTCGGCTCCGAAATGTCCTGCAACACCTCGCCTGTCTCACTATCTTCGCTGCTGTCCTTCGTAGCGATGTCGCCTATCGAGACCACGCCTACCAGCTTGCCGTCCTCTTTGCCGTCTTCGGTGACCATGAGGCGGCGAATCTGGTGCTCGGACATGAGGCGGCGGGCCTCATCAACGTCGGCATCTGGCGAGATGGTGACCACGTTGGGGGAGAGGAAGTCCTGCACGGAAGCCTCATACGGGCCAAGTCCCGCAGCCGTCACGCGGATGGTGATGTCCCTGTCGGTGATGACGCCCCGGAGTTCGCCGTCGCGCACCACCGGGATGATGCCAACGTCCAGGTCGCGCATCATGCCTGCCACGTCGCCAATGCTCGTGCCAAAGTTCACCGAATCGGGGTCTTTGGTCATTATGTCGCTGATTTTCATATTAGCTCCTTTGAGTGTAGGGCGAGCCGGGCACGCCCAGGATTGCTATTGCGTATAGCGCGGACTACCCACGCAAGCAGAGTAAGGTGCACGACCCGTGCCAGCGACTGTACAATCAACGGACATAGCTGCTCTGTAGGGGCAGGCCCCCGTGCCTGCCCTGGTGCTGATCTCCAATAAGGGCAGGCA
>JALZHG010000730.1 GCA_030914045.1 Chloroflexota bacterium
GGTACACAGTGCTAAGGTGCCCGACCAGGATGGCTTGAGGCTGCTGCTGGAGTCGGCGAGGGCCAAGCTTTCGCGCCTGAAGCATCTGTGGGTAGACGCCGGCTCTACCAAGGGAGGGGCAGGAGGTGGGCCGAGGAGGTCCTGGGCTTGAGCGTGGAGGTAGTGCGCAAGCCCCCGAAGCCGGTTCCCGAGAAGTTGGCCAAGGTGTGGGCGGAGGAGTGGGCCAAGGAGGGCAAGGAGGTGGATTGGCAGAGGTTGATGCCGCCTGGAGGCTTCCGGGTCCTGCCGCGTAGATGGGTCGTAGAGAGAACGTTCGCCTGGATCTCTCATAACCGTCGAATGGCCAAAGACTATGAGAGGTTATGCGCCAGCGGGGAGGCGTTCGTCTACGCTGCGATGACGCGGCTGATGGTGAGGCGTTTGGCCCGTGCGTAGGACTTTCCAGACAGTCTCTCTAGGCACTTGGGTGAATAAGCCTCCGGACATTACGCCAGACTTCTCCGGGTGGCATCATGGAAGGAGAAGGAGGAGCTTCCTGTGTCAGCCGAAGAGAAGAATAAGGCTCTGGTCCGCCGTTTCTTAGAGGCCCATGCAGGCAAAGCGGACCTAGACGCATTGGACCAGATGCTGGCTCCCGACTTCGTCAGCCACCATAAACGGCTTCCCGGCCAACAGCCCGGCCGCGAGGGCTACAAGTGGGCAACCGCCCAGTATTCTGCCGCCTTTTCCAACAGTAGGTTACTGGTCGAGGAGCAGGTAGCCGAAGGAGACACGGTGGTGAGCCGCTTCATCGTGCACGCCACCCATGATGGAAGGGATATTCTGGGCGTCGCGCCTACCGGTAGGGAGGTGGCCTACAAAGCTATCGCCATCCACCGCATATCTGGGGGCAAGATCGCCGAGGAGTGGACCTTGGCAACGACCGCCCCAAAACTGATGGGGCAGCGTCTAGAGCAAGAGAGGATCGAGCGCGAGCGCATAGAGCAGGAACTGCTAGTGGCGCGGCGCATCCAGCAAGCCTCGCTCCCCAAGGAGGTGCCCACTCTAGAGGGCTGGCACATCGCTCCCTACTACCAGCCCGCCCGAGAGGTCGGCGGAGACTTCTACGACTTCCATCTTCTTTCGGAGGGTCGGCTGGGAGTGGTCGTGGGGGACGCCACCGGCAAGGGGGTGCCGGCAGCGCTGGTTATGTCCACCACCTGCGGCATGCTGCAGGCAGTCTCACAAGCCTTGGACTCCTCCTCACCGGGGGAGGTGCTTAAGCGAGTGAACGAAACGTTGTTAGCTCGCATCCCTGCCAACATGTTCGTCACCTGCTTCTATGCCATCCTCGACCCCACGAGCGCTACCTTACGCTACGCCAACGCCGGTCATGACGTGCCTTACCTGCGCCGTGGTGGTGGCGATGCCGAGGAGTTGAGGGCAAGAGGGATGCCCCTGGGCCTCATGCCGGGGATGGGTTATGAGGAGAAGGAGATCACCCTGCAAGCTGGCGAAGCAGCCCTCTTCTACAGTGACGGGCTGGTAGAGGCTCACGACCCTGAAGGCGAGATGTTCGGCTTCCCTAGGCTGCGGGCGCTTGTCGCCGAGCATAGTGAGAAGACATCCCTGCTGGACTTCCTCATAGAGGAGCTCTACTCCTTCGTTGGGGAGAGTTGGGAGCAGGAGGACGACATAACCCTCCTTACGCTACGACGCTCCTCATCCCTAAGCTGAAACTTCCGAGAACTCAGCACAGGCGAAGTTCGCAGAATTCCTCTTCCACGCAGCTCGGTGAATAAGGTGCTACTAGACTGCCTGCTCGCCCTTCCGGGGCGTATCGGGACGCAACCACAGCGAGACGTGAGCGGGTTGCATAGTCTCCCTTACCACACCTACCAGGTCGTCGCTAAGTGCCTGCAGGTCTGTTTCGTCGCGCAGCTTCATCGAGAACTCTTCGAGCGTCTTGGCCGCGTCGTACTTCCTACGGTAGAAGCTGCGGTCTATGAACGACTGGATGCGTCG
>JALZHG010000061.1 GCA_030914045.1 Chloroflexota bacterium
CTCGGTGGCTGTCTTACCCTGCTGCTAATCTCCACCGAGGGCAGGCACGGGGGCCTGCCCCTACAGAGTTGTCCCGTTAAGTTGTTAGTCTTCATCAACCGCTACGCACTAGCTCCACATGCACCACATCCCCCCTGATTTCGCCCGCAGCATGCAAGAGGTCTACGGCACCGCAGGCAACGAGTGGCTGGACCAACTGCCCTCCCTGCTTGCTTATTGCGAGCAGCGGTGGTCGCTGACAGTAGTGCCTCCCTTCCCGCTGTCCTACAACTACGTCGCGCCTGCTGTGCTCAGCAACGGCACAGAGATAGTCCTGAAGGTGGGCTTCCCAAGCGCCGAACTTATGTCGGAAATGGAGGCGTTGCGACTCTACGAGGGCCACGGTATCGCCCAACTGCTCGATTTCGACCAAGAAAGAGGCATCCTGCTGCTGGAGAGGCTCAAGCCGGGAACACCTCTCTCCCACAGCACGAACGACGAGCAGGCTACCGCCATAGCCGCCCAGGTCATGCGCCAACTGTGGCGTCCGGTGCCACAGGAGCACTCATTTCCAACTGTCGCTAAATGGGCGTCGGGCATGGGAAGGCTGCGAAGGCACTTCGGCGGCTCCACAGGTCCTCTCCCCTCTCGGCTGGTGGAGGAAGCGGAGACCCTCTTCGCAGACCTGTTAGCCTCCACGACCGGACAAGTGCTCCTGCACGGCGACCTGCACCACGACAACATCCTGTCCGCCGAGCGCCAATCCTGGCTGGCTATCGACCCCAAGGGGCTGGTGGGCGAACCGGCCTACGAAGTCGGCGCTCTCATGCGCAACCAACTACCTGAGCCACTCGCCGGGCCTGAGGCAAGGCGCTTCGTCGCCAGGCGGCTCGATCAACTATCGGAGGAACTGGGGATTGACCGGGCGCGCCTGCACGGCTGGACGCTGGCGCAGGCTGTGTTGTCCGCCTGGTGGAGTATCGAGGACCACGGCTATGGCTGGGAGCCTGCCATTGCACTGGCGCAACTCCTGTCGGACATGCCATCTAATAGCGGTTCTCTTTGAAAGAATAATAAAGTGAGAATTGGGGGATACCCCAAACCCCGTCAGGGGCGTACCCCTGCACCCCGCCTACCCCTTCACTGAGCCTGCCAGCAACCCCCGGATGAAGTAGCGGCTGAGGAAGATGTAAACCAGCAGCGTGGGCAGCGCGGTAATCAGAGAGCCTGCCATCTGCATGCCGTAGTCGGTGCCTGCCTGGCTAGAGCCAAGCCCCGCGAGCGCCACCGTAATGGGCTGAGTCGCCGGGTTGCTGTTGAGCGTGACCGCAAAGAGGAACTCGTTCCAGATGGCGGTGAATTGCCAGATAAGCACCACCACGAACGCGGGCACGCTGACCGGCAGCACTATGTGCCTGTAGATGCCGAAGAAGCCCGCCCCATCTATCGTGCCCGACTCGACTAGCTCGTTCGGCACGCTCGCGTAGTAGTTGCGGAAGATGAGCGTGACAATCGGGATGCCGTAGACGACGTGCACCAGTATCAGGCCCGGTATGGTAGCGAACAATTGGATGCTCTGGAGGAACTGCACCAGCGGTATGAGCACGCTCTGGTAGGGGATGAACATGCCGAACAGCAGCAGCGTAAAGATCGTGTTCGAGCCTCGGAACTTCCACTTCGACAGCACATAGCCGTTCAGGCTGCCCAGCACCGACGATATAGCCACGCCCGGCACCGACAGTATCACGCTGTTGATGAAGCCGTTCTTCAGCAGCTCCCAGGCGTTACCGAAGTTGGCGAACGTGGGCGATGTGGGCAGCGACCAGGGGTTGCCCCGAGAAACTTCCTCCATGCCTTTCAGCGCCGTCAGCACCGCCACGTACACGGGCACAAGGAAGAACACCATCATCACGATAAGGATGAGATAGAACACCCAGTTCAGGTTGAACCGGGTCGCGCCCTTCTCGGTGGAGGCCGGCAGAGATGCCTGGTTCGCGCTCATGCTTCGGCCTCCGATCTGAGGTTGGTTACCAGGTACGGCACTATCACTATAGCCACGAACACCAGCATGATTACCGATATGGCAGCCGAGCGCGCAAACAGGTCGTCGCGGAAGGCTAGCTGGAACATGTAAATCGAGGGCACGTCGGTGGCAAAGCCGAGCGTCTGGCTGCCCCCCGTCATAACGTAAATAAGGTCGAATATCTTGAGCGAGATGTGCCCCAGGATGATGAGCGCCGACAGCACGATGGGGTTGATGATGGGCAGCACCACGCGCCTATACACCTGGAACTCGGTGGCCCCGTCCACCCGCGCGGCCTCTCGCAACTCCTCCGGGATGCTGCGCAGCGCCGCCAGGAACATCGCCATCGTGAAGCCCGACATCTGCCACACGGCGGCCACGGTAACAGCGGGCAGCGCCAGGTTGCGGTCAATCACCCACGCGAACGGCTGGTCCAGGAAGACCCAGCGCCAGATGGTGCCCGTGACCACGAAGGAGAGGGCCATCGGGAAGAGGAAGACGTTGCGGAAGAGGCTCTCGCCCTTGACCTTGCGGTCGAGCAGAATAGCCAGCCCCAGGCCGAGCACGATGCAGGCTACCAGGAACGCCAGCGTGAAGATAGCGTTGTTGCGCAGGTCCGTGAGGAAGCGGTTATCCCCGAACAGGCGCTCATAGTTGCGCAGGCCCACGAAGTCGGCGGCGGGAAAGCGCACCGGCCCCACCTCGTTCATCACCCCGATGCCGCGCCAGTTAGTGAGGGAGGCCCACCCGTTCCACGCAATAAAGCCGTACACGAACAGCCCCACCGCGATTATCGAGGGCAGCACCATCAGGATGGCTGTAAGCCTATCACGACTCAACGGCTTGCGACGAGAGCGTGCAGGCACCACCATCGGGGCCGGTTCAGCCTTTGACGATGGTCTTGTAGGAGCCTGAGGCGTTACAACGTTGGTCATGGTCTCCCCGATTTGGGAATCGGGATTTCGGATTGCGGATTTAGTAGGTATCCAGCTAAATCCGCAATCCGAAATCCCAATTCCCAAATCCGTCTACTGCAACAGGTCTTCTGCCTGCGTCTGCAACTCCTGCGCGGTCTCGGAAGGCTCGCCCAGGTTGGCTACGAAGTTGTTGATGGCTGTGGTGAGGGCGCTGTTGAAGGCCTCCTTGGTGGCCGAGCCGTGCGGTGCGCTTCCGACCAGGGCAGTTGCGCTGGAAAAGTCCTCGGTGGCGTCCTGCATGTAGACGTCGAATTGGCTGGTATCAACGTCGGTGCGGGCCGGGATGGAACCCTTGCGCAGGTTGAACACCACCTGTCCGGTCTTCGAGGCGAGCAGATCGAGGAAGTTCTTGACGTTCTGCGCGTTCTTGGCACCCTTCGGCACGCCGAACGTGTCGCTGATGACCTTGAAGATGCCGCCCGTGCCGGGGCTGGGAGCCCAACCGAAGTTCTCCGCCCAATCGTCGTCGTTGGCCTGGAAGTAGCCCTTGGCCCAGTCGCCCATGATCGTCATGCCGGCCTCGCCGTTGAGCACCTGACCCGCCGCGTCGTCCCAGGTCAAGGCCGAGAAGTCGGTGTTGACGTAGCCGCCTTCCCATATCTTCTTCAGCAGGGCCAGTGCGTCCACGACGCTCTGGTCGGTCCACTCGACCTCGCCTGCCATGAGGGCGTTGTACTTGCCGGGGCCCGCGGTGGTGAGCAAGATGTCCTCGAAGAGCATCGTCACGGCCCAGGTGTCCTTGCCACCCACGGCAAGGGCGGGGATGTTCTTGGCCTTCAGCGTATCTGCCGCCGCGAAGAACTCGTCCCAGGTAGTAGGTGTCCCGTCGATGCCGTTATCCTCGAACACCTGCTTGTTGTAGAAGAGCACATTGCCCCTGTGGATGTTGGCCGGGACCGCGTAGATCTGCTCGTTAAGGCTTATCATGCTAAGCAGTTGGCTGGGGAAAGCACTGCGGTTTTCCAGACCATTGAAGATGTCGGTTACCGCCTCCATGCGGTCAGCAACTACATAACCGTCGATGAGTTCGGGACCGGCGTGTACCTGGAAGGTATCAGGAGGGTCGTTGCCCTGCATGCGGGTCTTGAGCACGGCCTTAGCCCTGTCGCCGCCCCCGCCCGCGACCGCCGCGTCAATCACCTCGACGTTCGGGTAAAGCTGCTTGTAGAGGTTGAGGATGTCGTTCTTGCCCTCGGCCTCGCCACCCGCCGTCCACCAGCTAAAGAACTCCATCTTGCCGGAGGCGCTAGTATCCGGTGTGATGCCTTCGGCAGCCAACGCCGCGAGCATATCAGATGCGCCGCCGGTAGTGCCTGTGGTCGCTGTGGCCCCGGTACCGGCGGTGGCCGTATCAGCAGCCGTAGCCGTAGTGTTAGTAGGAGCGGCCTCCATAGCGGTAGTGTTAGTGGGGGCGGCTGCCGGGCTGGTGGGCGTAGCGGGAGTCTCGCCCCCGCACGCCGAGAGAACCGGGAGCACCAGCATCATCCCTGCGGCGAACCATTTCATACGCGTTTTCACATTAGCCATTTTCTTCCTCCTTTGGATGAATCCTTCTGTTCGACCTCGAACACCGGGGGCGCGAGAAATGTGCCTCCCATCACGAACCTGAACTGTAGACGGCGAGGAACCACCTCCTTCAAAGAAACAAGAGGAGAGCCGTGCAGGGTAGGATGTAAGGGGAGTGAGGTTTCACGGCAGATGCCTGGGTCACGAGTGGACCAATTGAATCGCTTACGAGAGACGCAAGCGGCACTATGCCAATACTGCCCATTGCATTATACGGCCCTACCAATGGCTGTCAAGCATTTGTGTAGCAGCGGTAACTAGCAGGCCACGCTTAGAGATTAGAACCACACTCCCTCTGTCATCCTGAGCGCAGCGAAGGATCTCAAGAAGGTGGGTAAGGCTGGTGTAAGGCTGGTGTTGAATAGAGGTACAAGGGTGCCGGAAGTTCAACACATGCGTAGAGGCAGCATCTGAGATCCTTCGCGGCGCTCAGGATGACAGAGGGGGGCTTTGGCCCTGCCGTTGCACCGCCTGCAAGAACCCCGTCCAACTACAGCCCTGGCACTGTCCTTCCCACCGGGTAAATCAGGTAGACCGTGCCGCCCGAACCCTGCAACCACAACCTCTCCAACTCGGCCCGCGAATACGTGCGTTGCACTGCCTCGTTGCTCGCCGCTGCCGGGTCGTTGACTACGGGGTTGCCCTGTGCGTCGAAACCTACCAGCACCGCCAGGTGCCCGTTGCTCGCCGCGATGGGTGCGCCCGCAAGCTGGCCCCGGCCCCAGCTATAGCTCATAACCACCGGCACGCCCGCCGCCACCCACTCTTCCGCCTGCGCCATGCTGGTGAAGCGCGTGACATAGGCTTCCATGCCCTGGCTGGCGGCATAGGCCGCGTTGAAGGGCCAGTTGCCGTGCCCCTCGTACACGCGGTCGTACACGCCAGTCACCGCCGAGCGCACCCATGGCTCGCACGGCCCCGACCGCCCCGCCCAGTAGCCGAGCACCATCGAAACCGACGTGGGGCTGCACCACACCTCCCCGCCGTCCGGGTAGACCATCTGCGAGCACTCAGGGACCGGCAGCGCTTTGTCCCAACGTGCCGGGTTGCCGGGCGCGAGTGTGGCGGGAGTCCTGGGGCTGGTAGACACCACTACAGCAGCGTTGGTCACGCTGGGTAGCGCCTCGCGGCTCTTGCTGAACAACCGGAACTTCAGTTGGTACGCCTTAGCGGTTAGAGGCTTGCCCCGCTCGCCAAGCTTGAGCGTGTCCACGTCCACGTAGCCATCAGCGTCCGTCTGCCCTTCGACCGAGTGCCGCATTGCCGCTTCCGGGCCGCTCGTCCACACGCCCAGGTTGTACCAACGGGTCCAGTCCGAGCCAGCGCGAGCCCGGAGGTGCACTTCGATCCAGGTGCCGCTCGGCGTAATAGCATTCCATGAGGGTACGGCTTCCGAGAAAGGGAAAGAGGTGGTGACAACCGGCCCCGTAGCTTCGCCCACGAGGGGGCTGACGCGTGCGCGCCTGCCCGGCCCATGAGGGTCCGTGGCCCCGGCACCAGCCGACTTTGGCATGTCGAGTTGCAACATTCCACCGGAAGCAACAACCACTCTATCACGCTGCCAGGAGACGAAATTCCCCTCTGCGGAGCGCCAGCGGGTGGTCTCTACCTGGTAGGAGGTGCCGTCGCCCTGGGCGTGCGTACCCGTTATGGGCAAAATGGAGAAAAGCATGGCTATCAGGAGGTACAGCCGGGTGCGTGAATTCGACACTCGATTCCTCTCGGCTAGGGAAAGCGGTTGGGAGAGCCGGGCGGGTTGCACTACAGTATAGCACGCCGGGGTGGTGGGACTCCCGGCATGGCCCGAATACTGCAACTGAGCAGTATAATCCCACGACTTTGCTCGCTCCACGAGCCGGAAGGACACTAATATGACACGGAAAAAGCAGGAAGTACGCAACGTACGCCTCGGTATCATCGGGGCGGGGTTGGCTATCAAATGGCTCCACTGGCCGCCGCTCAAGCGCATGCCCGACCGCTTCAGCATCGTGGCGGTGGCCGACATAGATGAGAATGCCGCGCGAGAAACGGCCGAGATGGTGGGCGGCTGCCGGTGGACGACAAACTATCAAGACCTGCTCTCGGCGGACGACGTGGAGGCGGTGCTGATTTCCCTGCCCATCCACCTCAACGCGCAGGTGCTGGTGGAATCCGCCGTCGCAGGGAAGCACGTACTGTGCGAAAAGCCCGTAGGGTCCAACCTGCAACAAGCGCAAGAGGTGGTGAGTGCGGTGCGAGACCTGCCCACGGTGGTAGCCATAGCCGAACAGTTCCACTATCGCCGCGACATCAAGCAGATAGAAGCCTGGATCGAGGAAGGGCGCATCGGCAAGCCGTTCCTGGTGGACGCCGCCAACCGCTACTGGACCGATACTAACAAGGGCTTCGGCGCGACCCCATGGCGGCAGGACAGCCAGTACCGGGGCGGGGCCATCACCGACGCAGGCGTGCACCAGGCGGCGCTCTTGCGGCACCTGGGTGCAGAAATAGAGCAGGTGCAAGCCTTCACCAAGCTAGTGCACCCCGAACTAAGTGGCATAGACACGATGGTGTTGAACCTGCGCTACCGCAACGGCGTGCTCGGGCGGTTCATGTTCTCGGCAGCGGCTGCCGAAGCAAGAGGCCCCTACATGTACGCCACCGTATACGGCACAGAGGGCATGATCGTGCTGGAAGACAGCAAGTTACGCTTGCGCAGCCGTGGCGCGCCCGAAGAGACACAGGAGTTCGACGGCAGCGAGGCCTACTACGACCAGTTGGTCAACTTCCACCAGGCCATCACGGAGGGCGAGCCGGTCGTCAGCACCCCCGAAGAGGCAATGCGCGACCTGGAAGTCCTAATGCGCGCTTACGACTCCGCCGAGTGCCGGAGCGTGGTGCTGCTGTAGCATCTGCAACAGGAAGGTGTCAAGTCACCGACGCACCAGGAGAACAACGACCATGAAAGCAAAGCTGTCATTTCTCGCGGTACTCTGCATAGCTCTGATTCTGGGGCTGAGCGCCTGTGGAGACAATAACAACACGTTTGGCGCGCCAACTGCCACTTTAAATGCCGCCGCGGCCGTGAGCGTTACGCCCGTCACCCAGCCGAACGTCGGCATGGGGGCCACTGCCGAAGCTAACATGCTCACAGCCGTGGTCAACCCGACGCCTATCCTGGACCTGACCCCAACGCCAGGCGCTTCCGCCACCCCATCTCCCACAGCGACCAGAACGCCATGAGGTCCTGCTCGCCCTGGTAGATAGGCCCCTCCTGCTTCTCTGCCGTGCTCGCCCTCTTGTCGCCTATCGTTTCTGTCCGTTTCATGCACCAGTGCCGCTGTTAGTCCAATTCACCCATTGATTACAAGTGGTATAAGTGCTACTATGCTGGTGCCGTGGTTTCCCTGCCGCCTGTCTTCTCTCCTCCGAGGCCACTCCACACGATAGGACCATAATCTTCATTGCGAGATTAGCACGCGGAAGGAGCCAGGACGGATATGGGCACAACCGATTCCACGAACAAGGTAGACCAGGACGGACCTACGACGACCGGCGCATCGGGCGAGGAGATGCTGGTAGATGTTGGCGGGCGCCGCCTCTATATCACCTGTATGGGCGAAGGTGGTCCCATCGTGATACTGGAGCACGGCATGGCGACCGAGAGCGGCAGTTGGGCGCAGGTACAGCAGGCCGTCGCCCGGTTTACCCGCGTGTGCGCTTTCGACCGGGCCGGCAGGGGAAAGAGCGATCCAGCGCCCACGCCGCGCACGAGCGAGGACATGGTGGCCGACCTGCACGCCCTCCTGGTGAACGCGGACGTGCCCGGACCCTACATACTAGTTGGCAACTCGCTCGGAGGCTTCAATGCGCGCCTGTACGCGCATAAATATCCCGGTGAAGTCGTGGGGTTGGTGCTCGTCGATTCAATGCACGCCGACCAGTTTGCCCGCATCGAAAAGGCCCTGCCACCGGAGACCCCGCAGGACCCGGAGGACTTCAAGGCGTTCAGACAGTCCTTCACGCGGGATTACAAAGACCCGGCCAAGAACCCTGAAGGCTTCGACCAACTAACGAGCCACGAGCAGGCGCGCGCCGTCACGTCCCTTGGCGACCTGCCGATGATCGTGCTGGCGGCCAGCGAGTTCCGTATGAGGATACCTGAACCACGCTTTGGGATGTATATGCAGAACATGTGGCACGAGTTGCAGAGAGACCTCGCCCGCCTGTCTTCAAACAGCAAGTTCGTTGCTGTGGAAAATAGCGGACATTTCATACAGATCGACCAGCCGCAAGTGGTTGTCGATGCTATACGGGACCTGGTTGAGCAAGTAAGACAAGTAAGATAGGCATGAATGAGGCTCTAGAGGCCAGGTCGTATCCGCAAACCCGATGCCTGGCGGAGGTCTTCCGCTGTGTGTGCTATAATCATCACGCCCGTAGAGCAAGTGACAGTACCACAAGTCTACTAGAGGACTAAGAATGGCCTCAGCTCCGGCTGCCCAGGCAGGGTCGCAAACCATAGTGCTTGAGTCTCACGACGAGAAAGAGCGTATATCGCCCCTTTCCGTCGGCTCCTGGGTGCTCTACGACTTCGCCAACACTATCTTTAGCCTCAACATCATCAGCCAGTTCTTCCCTCTGTTCATTACCAGGAACCTCCAACTGGCGGATGTATGGTACGCCTATCCGATGTCCGCCTCCCTGCTTATAGTCGCGCTCATCTCTCCTCTGCTCGGCTCGCTCTCTGACCGAAAGGGCGGTAAGCGTATACCCTGGCTTATAGCTTGCACCCTCCTGTGCGTCAGCATGACGGCCATCATGGGCGTGGTCTCGGACCTATACATTATTATCATCGCCTTGATAATCGCCAACATAGGTTACCAGACTGGCCTCATCTTTTACGATGCGCTATTACCTTCTGTCAGCACCACTCTGAACTGGGGCAAAATATCGGGACTAGGGGTGGGATTGGGCTACGTCGGTTCGCTCGCCGGGGCCTTCGCGGTGCTACCATTTGTCAGCATGTACGGCACCAACCAGGCAACCTTCCTACCGACGGCTCTGCTCTTCCTGGTGTTTGCCATTCCGTGCTTCCTGTTCGTTAGAGAGCGTCCAAGCGCAACCCACCGCTTGACCCCTGCTAAAGAAGGGCTGACGTGGCGCAATAGCTTTGCGCAGACCTGGCGCACTATTGGCGAAACACGCCAGGTGCCAGGCTTATCCAACTTCTTGCTTGCCAACTTCTTCTACTCGGACGCTCTCAGCACCGTGATTGTGGCGATGGGCGTGTACGCAGTGAACGCGATTGGCTTTGGTACTGCCCTGGAAGTGCTTGCCCCGGCTACGGTCGCCGCCATCATTGGCTCGCTGCTGTTCGGACTTATCACCGACAGACTCACCGCCAAACGGAGCCTGGTGATCGCCCTGCTGATATGGGTAGTGGTCTTCCTGTCCGCCATGTTCTTGACCGACAAATTTCTCTTCCAGGCCTTCGTAGCTCCATTGGCGGGTATAGCGTTGGGCGGCACCTGGACCGCCGCCCGCACTATGATGATTGAGCTAAGTCCCCCTGCCAGGTTGGGTGAGTTCCTCGGCATCTACAACCTGACCGGAAAGATCTCGGCTGTCATTGGTCCCTTACTCTGGGGCACTACTCTCTTGATACTCGACCCGAAGGTGTACGGGCATTTTGCCTACCAGGTAGCCATCGCTACGCTGCTGATGATGGTACTTATCGGACTGGCCTTGCACCTGCGCACCCCTAACATCCGCCGCCAGCGCAGCCCTAGATGACGCAATGAGAGACGAAACCGCAAAGACGCAAAGGACGCAAAGAACGCGCAAAGATTAAGCGTGTGTTCTAAGCAAAAGGACCAGTGTACAACACGTATACACTGGTCCTTTTGTATCCACCAGACCTCAAATCTCTTGGCGCGTCCTCTGCGTCCTCTGCGTCTTGGCGTTTAGCTACTCAGGGTCCTACTACATAGCCGCACGGTAGGATTAGCCAAGCTGTCGCTGCTCTATAGCCTGAATTTCCTCTATGACTCCGAGTTCCCTGCACCTATACTCAGACTGCGCTAGATACATGCTTGGGTACTTCCTTTAATATTCCGCCCGGCATCACGTCCAGCGCCACGCCAACGTGTCAGGCGCTCCAAAATAGACCGGCATCAAAAGCAGTATCCGCAAAGCGAGGAATTATCAATCATGTTTTCAGCAGTGAAGAGAAAGTACACGACCCCGATGATAGCAGGCGTGGCAAGCCTGTTCGTGGGGCTTGCGGCGGTGTTTTCCCTTGGAGGGGCCGCCACACCGGGGGCCTACGCCGCCAAGGACGTAAGCGTCCCGGTCAGCGTGCCCAGTGCCGTGTCCACCGTGGAGCCGCTTTGCACGGTAAGCTTCTCAGACGTGAAAGCCTCCGAAAGCCCCTTTTACGTGTACGTGCGCGTGCTGGCCTGCCGCAACATCATCAGCGGCTACGGTGACGGCACCTTCCGGCCCAACGCTAACGTGACGCGCGGGCAGCTTGCCAAGATGGTCGCGGCCTCGGCGGGCTACAAGGACTCGATACCGGCTAACCGCTGGACCTTCCACGACATCGCGCCCGGCTCGACCTACTGGCTGCACGTCGAACGCGTGGCCCAGCACGGCGTGACCTCCGGGTACGCGTGCAGCAACGCAGCGGGTTCCACCGAGCCTTGCGACGAAGCCAACCGCCGCTACTTCCGCCCTAACGACAACGTGACTCGCCAGCAGGTCGCCAAGATGGTGTCGGCCTCCTTGGACCTCACTTCCAGTCAGGCGCGCATTCCCGCCGCAATTCCCACGGGCACCGCGAACCAGTACACCTTCGCCGACGTGCCCACCTCCAACGCATTCCATCCCTATGTGGAGGCCCTGTCACGCCTCGGCAGCATCAGCGGCTACAACTGCGGCGGCACGAACCCCGACACCGGCCAGGCCGAGCCGTGCGACTCGCAGAACCGCAAGTACTTCCGCCCGGCCAACAACATGAGCCGAGGCCAGGTAAGCAAGGTGCTCGCCACGACCTTCTTCCCGGAGGCCGTTGCGTCGGGGCGATAATCAATACGAAGTAGACGGAACCGCCAAGACGCAAAGGACGCCAAGAATAGCATCAAGTTAATAAGGGTGTTCTACGCAAAAGCCCAGAGTACAATAGCACTTACTCTGGGCTTTTTGTATTCTCCAACCTACTTAACCTTGGCGTGGTCCTTGGCGTCCTGGCGTTTCCGTCTCTTAAAGCTGCTCAGGCTTCAGCGATTGCCCTGACTTCTTCGAGGGTGCTGGCGTCCTGGGGGCGTTTGTCGGGGCGGAGGCGCACTATGCGGGGGAAGCGAAGGGCGTAGCCGCTCTTGTGCCGGGCGCTGGGCTGAATCTTGTCGAAAGCCACTTCTATGACCACTAGAGGCTCGACCAGGCGCACCCGTCCAAAGTCGCGCACGGTGTGGGCCTTGAACCACTCGGTCATCTCTATTATCTCGGCATCCGTCAGGCCGGAGTAGGCCTTGCCCACGTTGAGCAGGTTGCCTTCCGGTCCGAGCACGGCAAAGGTGTAGTCGGAGAGCATATCGCGCCGCTTGCCGTGCCCCCACTCCACTGCCGTAACCACCACATCCAGGGTCGCGAGCGCCCGCTTTACCTTGAGCCAGGCCTTGCCCCTCTTGCCGGGCGAATAGATCGAGCCGGGCGTCTTTACCATGAGGCCCTCGTTGCCACGGTCCCGCGCCGCGTTGAACATCGAATCGAGCGGGTGCTCCGTCATGTCCTCTGCGCCCTCTTCCCCCTCCTCGAACACTTCAGCGGGCACAAGTTGGCTGGTGGCTCTCACCAGAGGATAGCTAAGGTCGAGGCCCGACAGCAGTGCTTTGCGGCGGGAGAGGGGTTGGTCCAGCAGCACCTCACCGTCCAGGTAGAGCAGGTCGAAGATCATGCAGGCCACCGGCACCTCGGCCATGAGCGCTTCAGAGACGGTCTTGCGGCCCATCCGCTTCTGGAGCGCGGCGAAAGGCAGGCAGCGACTCTCTATCTCGCCGCTCAACGCCACTATCTCCCCGTCGAAGATGGCGTCATGAGGCAGGGCCAGCAGCGCGGAGGTGACTTCGGGGAAGCGGTTGGTGACAGGGTCCAGCGTGCGCGAATATAACTCGGCCCTCTCCCCCTGCTTATGAAGCTGCGCCCGCACCCCGTCGTACTTGTCCTCGACGTAAAGCTGCGTTTCGCCACGGTTGCTGGCCTCGGCCAGGATGTCGGCGGGCTTCTCGGCGGGGGTGGCGAGCATGAACTTGAGCGGGTGGAACAGGCGCATGGTGGCCTCGCCCAGCCTCCCGTGCCGCGACATGAGGGCCGTCTCACCCACGTCGCCCACAAGCATATTCACCCGCTGTATCTCGGCCACGCCCATCCCCGCCATACGAGCCAGGGCCTCCTCCACCAGCGACTCCTTCAAGCCCATGCGCATATCGCCCGTCACCAGCTTGACCAGGTACTTGGCTTCGGGCGGGGTGGCCTTCGCCAGCAGGTTGCGCAGCAACACCGCCTTGTTCCCCGTTCCCCTGGTGGAAGCCAACTGCTCGAACGCGGCAAGAGCCGATTGCAGCGTAACAGGCTCGCCCGGCTCCACAGGCTCCGGCGGCATGATGCGCTCGGCCACGTCGCCCATATCCCCAAGCCGCACCACCAACTGCCCGTACTCGTGCGGATCGACACCCGAAAGCTCTATCAGAACCGTGGAAGCCATGCTGAAACCGACGTTCAAAGTGCGCTCGTCCGAAGGCGGGAACGGCTGCCCCGACAAGAACCTGCACGCCACCGAGAGATCGGTATCGCCCAGGGGCGCAAGATACTCGGCCAGGATCGCCAGCTTCTCCAGCCGCTTGCTCGTGGCGCTCACCGCGTCGGCAGTCCGGGCGAAGTCGCTGAAAGGTGCGTCTGAAACGTAAAACGTGAAACGTGATGCCTCCAAAGATGCCTCCTGCTAATCTGTGGCCTGGAGTTCCTAACAAAAGCCTGGAAGCCTTGAGTATCGAGGCAAGGAGTTACATGAACCTGACTGGTTTGTCAGGGGGCAACTCGAAAAGGTCATAGGTGTGGCCCGTAGCCTGTTCGATATTGCTATGTATCTCTGCAACAACCTTTCTCGCAAGTTCGTCGGGCATATCGTCAGATTCGACTTCTATTTGTAGGCCAGCCATTTCATCTACGAGGCTTATCCTATAACCATACACTTCAATGACCTGGTTTGCTGTCTGTGATTCGTCCAGTATAGTTGCAGGCACAGTATTAGGTCGCAGAACATTGGGCCATTGGCTATAGGGCAGGTCAAAGATAGGGTAGTCTTCCTCGTCCCGCCGATTGATCACGAAGCCTAGCATAGAGTTCGCCCCTCCCGTACTTGCACATTGAATAGGCTTTGTTACGTGTTCTTAATCTTACGCCACATACAAAAACGTGATGGGCTGTTACACCGCATCACGTTTCACGTTTCACGTTTCAGCCCTCAGTCGCAGTGTACGTTCTCCGCTCCATTGACGGTAAGGATGCGCTCCACCGGGTCGGCGGTTACTTCGTCGGTGCGCACGCTAACGAGGGTGTGGCCCTGCTCGATGCTGGCGGCGTAGTCGCGGGCGTACTCCTCCGGCACCCCTATCGCTGAGAGGCCACCTATCACACCACCCGCCGCGCCTCCGGCCAGCAGGCCACCCAGGGCACCCGCTAGCGGTCCGGCAGCCAGTAGCGGTCCTACCCCCGGTACGGCGAGCACCCCCAGCCCCACCAGCAGGCCGCCCAGGCCCCCGAGTGCCGCGCCCGTAGCTGCCGTACCAACGGCGGGAGTGCGGTTGTTCGCGGGTGCCTGCACCGTCCCTTCGTATTCGGCGGCCACGGGCGACTCGGGGTTCACGCCGCCGGGCTTGTCGAGGAAGTCGGTGTAAATGTCTATGTCGGCGTTGGTCTCGGCCTCGTTGCGGCGCACCAGGCCTTCATCGCGGGCCAGCCCGCCGCCGTCCGCCGACACCGAGCCTGCTACCGCGCTGCCGTCGAGGGGCGTGCCGGTCTGCTCGGCAATGGTGGTGGGCAGGTCCTCGTAGTTGGGCAGCTCGGGAGAGGCGCGGTAGGCCAGCGCATCGTCCCCAATAATCTCACGACTTACACCGGCAGCGACTTCGGTGTCGGGTTGGTCCTCCTCACGGGAGATAACCGAGATAGACTCGGCGGGCACCCCCAGGTCGCGCAATTCGTGTATGGCCGTCTCGGCAGCCTGCCGCAAACGGAAGGTACCACTTACTACCCTTGTGCCCTCTAAAATCCCCCCCACGGAGTCCCTGCTCCCGCCGCTGCCGGTGCCACTGCTCATCGTTCGTCGTCCTCCTCGGTAGGCGGCAGATGGGGCATACCAGGGGAGAACATCTCCATCTCGGAAGGAGGCGTAGGGCGGCCGAACTCGCGCTGCTCGTACTTGTCCTCCTCCGCGTCCAGTCCCACCTCAGGCAGGCCGGAGCGCGACTCGCCCTTCTGCGCTTCCGTGGACGACCTGTCTACCTCGGCGTCTATGCGGGCCCTGTAATTCAGGTCGTTGAAGTCGGTACCTCCGAGCGTGCCGAGCGGCATGTAGGGGCGAGGGGCCTCCATGTAGTTGATAGGCTCTTCCTGCTTGTCGTCGGGCCAGGTGGGCCGTCCCGAGTCGGCGTCCCGCAACTGCTCGGGGCGGCTCCCCGCCGACTGGTCCTGGTAGCCGCGTATGCCTTCCTCCCTAACCGGGCGCTCTTCCGCGGCCTCGCGGGCGAGCAACAGATCGGCTGTGCCTGTGCTGCCCTGCTCCGCGCCGACGGTCTCCCCCAGGGCGGGGTTGGCCTCGCCGGGCGTGGCATCTATAGCCTCGATGTAAGGCTTGGGGTCGTCCAGGCGCTGCTCGCTCGTCTGACCGGGGGTGGGCACGGCTTCGCTGGTGCTTTGCAGCGTGGTGTCCTGGCCGGGAGTGTGGTAGCCCGGCATGTTGGCCTGCTGGCCGGTTCCGCTATTGTTCTGATCGTTGTCGCTCATTTTATGTCACTCCTGTCGGCGGGGCGCTCTCTCACCCGCCGAATAACCACCTGGTATCCAGGTGAGTAGCACGCGTGGTAGGTGCAAGATATGTGCCCTTGCACGGCACGGGCCTTTGGGCTAAACTGGGGGTTGGCATCCTCCAAACCACTCAAGGAGTAACATGAAAGTTATCATCCCCGCTGCCGGGTACGGCACCCGCATGCGCCCTCACACCCACACCCGACCCAAGCCCCTCGTACCTGTGGCGGGCCGCCCCTCACTCGCTCTAGTGCTCGACGCCCTGGGCCCGCTCAACATTGACGAGATTATCATCATCGTCGGCAAGATGGGCGAGCAGATGGAGGAGTACGCCACCAAGCACTACCCGCAGTACAAGTTCCGCTTTGTCGAGCAGAAGGTGATGCGCGGGCAGGCCGACGCGATTGCCCTCACCGAGCCGTACGTCGAAGGTGACGTGCTTACCCTGTTCGTGGACACACTCTTCGAGGCCGATTTGACGGTAGTGAACAACCTGCCCAATGCCGATGGAGCTATTTTCGTGTCGGAAGTGGAGGACCCCTCCCGCTTCGGCATAGCGGTGCTGGGCGAGGATGACAACGTGCGCAAGATGGTGGAGAAGCCCGCCAACCCGGAGAGCAACCTGGCGCTGGTCGGCCTCTACTACTTCAAGGACTCCACCGCCCTCTTCCGGGGCATCCACCGGCTGATGGCGTCGGGCCGCAGCCTCAAAGGCGAGTACTACCTGGCCGACGCGGTGCAGGAGATGATCGACTCCGGGGCGAAATTCCGCACCTTCCCGGTAGAGGTGTGGGAGGATACAGGCACCTGGGACGCCACCCTGCACACCAACCGCTACTTCCTGCGCAAGATGGACCCCAACACCGAACCGTACATGCGCGGTAGCTCCCTGGTCATACCGCCCTGCTTTATAGCCGAGGATGCCACGGTAGAGAACTCGGTAGTCGGCCCCTTCGCCTCTATCTCCGAGGGCGCGACGGTGCGCGACTCGGTTGTAAAGAACAGCATCATCAGCCCGGACGCCACGGTCTCGGCCATGAACCTCTTCGGCGCGATGATAGGCGAGCGGGCCACCGTGGAAGGCTCCTACAGCGCCATCAACGTGGGTGACGACTCGGTGCTGCACACTGTGGGCAAGGGCGACGCCACAATTGACGAGACGTTCAAATAGTCATGGCAGACTGGCTTGAGCTAAGCGTAGAGGTAGACCCTGAAGCCGTGGAGCCGGTTAGCGAACTGTTCGCGCGGCTCGGGTACAACGGCGGGGTGGTCGTGGAGCAGCCGCTAATCGTGCCTGACGGCGAGTACCCCGACTGGTCGGCTCTACAGCAGCCGGAGATTGACCCCAACCGCCCCATCAGCGTGCGCACGTACCTGCCCGACGACGAAGAAGCGCCCGCGAAGCGACAAGAGATGGAGCAGGCGCTATGGTACCTGGGCCGGATCCGGCAGGTAGGCACGCTCAATGTGAAGCCGTGCAAGGAGGAGGACTGGGCCAACGCCTGGAAGGACTACTACGGCATCCAGCGCATGGGCGAGCGCATCGTCATCAAGCCCTCCTGGCTGGAATACACCCACAGGGAGGGTGACGTGGTGCTCGACCTCGACCCCGGCATGGCTTTCGGCACAGGGCTGCACCCCACCACCCGCCTGTGCCTCGCCGCCCTTGAGGAGTTCGTGCGGCCAAGCGGCCCCCGCAACATACTCGACCTGGGCACCGGCTCCGGCATCCTGGCTATCGCGGCGGCCAAGCTGGGCGGCCCCTCCGCGCGAGTGCTGGCCCTCGACATCGACCAGATAGCCGTGGACGCCACGCGGGAGAACGTCGAGCGCAACGGCCTTTCCGGGCAAATCGCCGTTGGGCAGGGTTCCGCCACGGCAGCCGCCGACAACGCGCCATACGACCTGATAGTAGCCAACATACTCGCCACTGTCATCATCGATCTCGCAAAGTCGCTACATGACCTGCTCGCCCCAGGCGGCACCCTGGTAACGTCGGGTATCTTTCACGAGCGGGGCGAAAGCGTGGTTGAGGCGTTGGAGCGGGTGGGGCTGCGCACCAGGGAAAAGAGGCAGGAGGGCGACTGGATTTGCCTGGTCTCAGATCGGGAACGGTAGGCATGGCGGCGAAAATAGCGGGCCTGCCGTGGCGGTTGTGGCCCGGTCGCGGCAAGCCGGTACCCTCGAACAGCCCCTACCTCAAGCGCGTGGTGTTCGTCAAGCCCTGCTGCATGGGCGACCTGCTCATGGCTACCCCCGCTTTTGCCGCCCTGCGCAAAGCCTTGCCGGACGCGCACATCGCCCTCTCCGTCGGCCAATACTCGCTCCCGGTGGCCAAAAATAACCCCAACCTCGACTCCATAGTAGACGCGGGGGTGCCAGACGCGGACCACTCGCTCGGCAGTTACATGCGATTGGGCCGTTACCTGCGCCGCAACCAGTACGGCACCGCCCTGGTGCTCGACCGCTCTCCGATGCTCAACATGGCGGCCTACCTGTCCCGCGCCCCCGTTCGCGCCGGTCTGGACAGCCAGGGCCGGGGCGTAGCCCTCACCCACCCGGTGCCCTGCCCGCCCAACCGCGCCCGCCATGAAGTCGAGTGGTACCTTGACGTGGTGCGTGCGCTAGGCATCAAAGCGCCCTCCGACACCGCATACCTGGAGTTCTACCCCACGGATGAGGACAAACAGCGCGCCGGGCATGTGCTCTCGGAGGCGCTGGGCGAGGAAGGCGAAAGCGAGTACGGCCTGGTGGCGCTGCACCTGGGAGGTGGGGCCAACCCCGGCATGAACTTGCCCGCCAAACGCTGGCAGCCGGAACGTTGGGCGCGGGTGGCCGACTGGGTAGCCGAGACGTACGAAGCCAACATCCTCATCCTGGGTGGCCCCGGAGAGCAGGACCGGGAGGCCGCCGAAGCCTTCAAGGCCGCGCTCTTCCCCGCCACCCGCCCATACGTGGCAGACCTCGTGGGCAAGCTACAGTGGGGCGAGATGGGCGCGCTGTTGCAGCGTTGCAGCATCTTCCTGGGGCACGACACCGGGGCCATGCACCTCGCCACGGCGGTGCGCACCCCAGTGGTCGCGGTGTTCGGCCCCAGCGACCCGGCGCGCTACGGCCCGTGGGACCCATCGGGACGCAGCGTGGTAGTCGCGCCCGCCAACGTGTCGTCGGGGGCCGAGTCGTTGCGCAAGGCTGCGGCTGGCGGCAATAAGTACCACGACATGGTCCCGACGGACGAAGTTTGGGCGGCTGTGCAGAGGGTGTTCAGGCCGGGGCGCATAGGGTAAGATAGAGCATCATGTTCGACACCGGCTCCACAGCGCCCACCGGGCAGACAGCTATCGTTATCGTGCCGCCGCCCGACATACGGGGCTTCGCCGACCACTACCGCCAGAAGTACGCCGCCGAGCAAATCTGGCGCATCGAGGCCCACATCACGGTGGACTACCCCTTCGTGCCCTTCGATCAGATCGAGGAAGCCGAAGAGAAACTACGGCAAATATTCGCCAAGTGCTCACCCAGGGCCGTGGCTATACGCGGCTTCGGCATCTTCCCCGACGATGGCGTGCTCTACCTGCGCCTCGCCAAGCTGGAACGGGTGACCTCCCTCTACGAGGCGGTGCTGGCCGAGTTCCCCCAGTACCGGGCGTACGGCGGGCAGTTCGAGGAGTTCATACCACACATGACCGTAGGCCTCTTCCCCGACCGTGAGGAGCTTGAACGCGTCTACAGCGAACTTGCGGCATTGCGCCTGTTCATCGCGTGGGACGTGGAGAGCGTCTACCTCATCTACAAGACGGCGGACGGCACCTGGCACCCCTGGTCGGAAATCCCACTGGGTGAGGGCTGATACGGATGCCGGGCATAGCTGACCCGAAGATGCTGGCGCGCGAGTTGCTGGTGCGTATCTTCTGCCAGCCTCAAGCGCTCCAGAGCCGTCTCGCCCGCCGTCGCGACAAGACAGGACCGATAAAGCGCATCCTGGTCATGCGCCCCGACCACCTGGGCGACCTCCTTTTCGCCACCCCCACGCTGGACCTCATCAGGCAAGCCTTCCCCGCTGCCCACATAACAGGAGTGGTGGGGCCGTGGGGCCGCGCCATGTGGGAGGGCAACCCCAACCTGGACGCGCTGGAGGTGGTGCCCTTCCCCGGCATCGTGGAGCGCGTGGGCGGCGTCGAGCCGTACAGGTTGCTGGCGCGGTCGGCGGCACAGCTAGCAAAGGGCCACTACGACCTGGGCATAACCCTCCGCTTCGACCACTGGTGGGGCGCGGCCCTCATGTGGGCGGCAGGCATGCCGAGGCGGTGGGGCTACGACACCCCCGGCATGCAAAGCTGGCTCACGGAGCGGGTGCCACACACAGCAGGAAGGCATGAGGTCGAACAGGACTTGCGGCTGGCCCAGATAATGATCGAGGCAGTTGGAACGCGACTTGGTGTGCCCGCACAGATAGACCGCACGCAAGGCCAACCGCCACTAACCCCGCCCAACATGAGCGAGCCACCCAGCGGTCTGCTCGACTCCTGGCTGAACGCGTACCCACAGAAACGGGTGGTAATCCACCCCGGCACGGCAGGGGCTAATAAGCTATGGACTGTCAAGGGTTGGGCGGAAGTCGCGGACAGGCTGGTCTCAGAGGGCTACAACGTCATCCTCAGCGGCGCGCCCAACGAGCAGACCCTATGCGCCCGCATTGTTGAGGTCGCCACCCATAAGCTGCTGGACCTATCGGGTCGCACCGCCAGTATCGCGGAGTTAGCCTGGATACTGGACAAAGCCTATATGGTGCTGGGCGTTGACAGCGGCCCCTTGCACATAGCCGATGCCCTGGGCAAGCGCACCCTCCACCTGTACGGCCCCAGCGACGAGCGTAGCTGGGCACCCTGGGGTGACCCGCGCCAGCGCCGCGCCCTACGCGCCCCCGGCACCTACCCCACGGAGGTATTAGGCGTGGATGTGCGCGACCTAGAAGGTGGCCCTGAGATGCGGGCTATCACGGTGGAAATGGTGATGAAGGAGGTTGAGGAGTTGCGTAATAGGTAACTCGTAACTCGCAAGGCTTATGAAGAAAGTGCGATTAGGAGTCTTCCCAGAAGCAATGAACGGAGGAGATGAGTACCCAAGCCTCCCCCTGTCATTCTGAACGCAGTGAAGAATCTCGTCCTCCAGCACCCAAATATCACCTTTCCTACAGCCACAGGGTACCCCAAGAAAGAGGAAACATCCTGGTGGCGGACGAGATTCTTCACTGCGTTCAGAATGACAGGGCTGACTAGAGTACCCCAATACGACATTACTTATCCTGAGATGGCTTTCGTTACGTGTTACGCATTACGTGTTACCTTCCTGCCAAACGATGAGAAACAAACCCTTGACCATCGGCATAGACGCCAGTCGAGCCGTAATCGCCCAGCGCACCGGCACCGAGCACTATTCAGCCAGCCTGCTTGCTGCTCTTACCACACTGCCCGAAGCTGAAAAGCACAACTTCCGCCTTTATGTCAACATGATGTCCGCTGACGAAGCGCGGGAGGGGCTAGGGTTTGACTTGCCCCCGAACTGGCAGGTAGTGGCAGCACCCTTCCCCCGTATGTGGACGCACCTGCGGCTGTCGTGGGAGATGCTGCGCAGGCCGCCAGGCCTGCTGTTCGTACCCTCTCACGTCGTGCCGCTCTGGCACCCCCGCCGCAGCGTGGTGACGGTGCATGACCTGGGCTACCTTGAGTACCCACAGGCCCATACGCGCTTCTCCCGCTTCTACCTGCACCTGTCTACCCTCTTTAGCTCCAGGTCCGCCCGCCGGGTGATTGCCATCTCGGAGGCAACCAAGCGTGATTTAGTAAGGCACTACCGCGTGCCGCCCGGCAAGATCAATGTGATATATCATGGACGTGACCCCATCTTCGCCCCCGTGGATGATGCGGCGCGCAAAGCGGAGGTGGGGGCGAAATATGGCGTGCGCGAACCGTACTGCATCCACGTCGGCACGCTGCAACCGCGTAAGAACCTGGGTCTGCTGATAGAAGCCTGGGACATCTTGAGGGGCAACATAGAGCAACCGCCCCAACTACTGCTTGCGGGCAAGCGTGGCTGGCTCTACGAAAGCCTGTTCGAGATGGTGCAGGCCAGGGGATTAACAGAGTTGGTTCGCTTTGCCGACTACGTGGAGCGCGACGACCTGCCCGCTCTCTACTCCGGCGCGCTGGCACTCACCTTCCCCTCGCTGTACGAAGGATTCGGCCTGCCGCCTCTGGAAGCCATGTCCTGCGGCACCCCGGTAATCGCCTCGACCGCCACCTCCCTGCCCGAAGTGGTAGGCGACAGCGGCCTACTGCTCGACCCACACGACCCGCACCCCTGGGCCGAAGCCGTCCAACGTCTCACGCGCGAACCTGGCCTGCAAAGCGAACTACGTCGCAAAGGGCGAGAACGCGCCGCCCACTTCACCTGGGAACGATGTGCCCGCCAGACGCTACAGGTGCTGACCGGTTAGAGGCTTGCGCCTGCAAGCACCCGCACCAGTTCTTCGGGGTCAGGGTGGTCAGAAGGATTCTCGGAGCGGTGAGAGTACAGCAGCCTGTCGGTGTCGTCTACTATGAAGTAGCCGCCTAGCTGAGCGACGTGCTTGGTGTGGTGGGGCGTCATGCGGAGACGCATTGTAGCCTTCAGTCCGGGCAGCCAGTTCGGCGGTCCCAGAAGATCCATAGTGCTGGCATCGCGCAGGCCGTAATCGAAGTAGACCTGACGGCTCTCGTCGGAGGCCAGCAGATAGGGCAGTTTATAGCGGCGCGCCCAATTGCGGGCACGGCTCGGCGGGAAGAAAGTCACCAGGAGCACCTCGGCCCCTGCCGCTTTGATGGTGGGGTAGTGCGAGCGCAACTGCGCCACGTAGTCGAGGCAGACCGTTCACCCCAGGTGCCGCTGCAAGATTATGAGCGTGCGCTTCGCCGTTAGCTCCGCGAGTGTGATTTTGCTGCCATCCGGCGTGTCGAGGTTGAAGTCCGGTGCCTGCTCGCCTATTGTCAGGGGCTGTGCTAGGGTCATGTGTGGTATGTACCCCTTTCTCATGTTGTGCTGACTAGAAGCTATCTCCGATACAGCAGTCCCGAAATCAGTAATAGAGTCGAACCCTGTCATTTCTCTCTGGGTTTGAAATGACGATGGCCAGTTCATGTGCTAGTCTCCTATATCTTCATTCTTGAGATGACTGCTGTTCTATCAATATCTACGTCCCCGCTGATGATACAGTTTGCTCCACTACGCAGCAGTTATCACCTGCCTCGCCAGGATACTCTATAGATGAACCCCGCTTTGTCGTCAGAAATGAACAGGCTGCCATCGGTGCCTACAGCCACTCCGGCGGGGCGGCCCGTAATCACATCCTCCGCGCCAAGGAATCCGGTCGCGAAATCAACAGCCTCTCCCGCCACCCGCCCATCTTTGAGGGGCACCCGCATCACCTTGTAGCCCACTTTCTCGCTGCGGTTCCAGGAGCCGTGCAGGGCGACGTAAAGGCTGTCGTTGTACGGGGCGGGGAAGTTGCCGCCCTTGTAGAAGGCGATACCCAGGGGTGCCATGTGCGCCTGCATCTCCACAACGGGGGCCTCTACACCCTCACAGGCATTTGCGCCTTGGCCGAAGTCGGGGTCTGGTATGTCGCCCGCGTGGCAGCGGGGCCAGCCATAGTCGCCGCCTGCCTTCAGTGCGTAGACCGTCTCCGGTGGTACGTCGTCCCCCATGAGGTCGCGACCGTTGTTGGAAGCCCACACCTCGCCGGTCCAGGGGTTGAGGTCCAGCCCCACGGCGTTTCGCAAGCCCCTGGCAAACACCTCCCCTCCCGACCCATTCAGACCGTACACCGATACCGCCGCCCGGCGCTCGTCGCTCTCGTCGCACACGTTGCAAGCAGACCCCATCGCTACGTAGAGGCGGCCATCCGAACCTACAAGGGCCGTCTTGCTGCTGTGGAAGCCCTCGCTGGGCAAGTTGGGCACCAACACCGTCCGCTCGGTAGATTTGTAGTCCTCGCCAAGACGGTGCTGCGAAATCTGCCCCTGCTCGCCCACTATGACGGTGCCTGAATACACAGAGACGCTGTTAGGCTTGTTCAACCCGTCTGCCACTGGGATGCTAACATCCGCCTGCCCATTGCCGTCCTTGTCAGGCAGGGCGACCACGCGCCCACCATCCCGCTCCGCCACGAACAGGGTGCCGTCCGGCCCCACGTCCATCAGGCGCGGCGCGCGCAATCCACTGGCATAGATGCTTACCTCAAACCCGTCGGGCACCACGACCGAAGCCGCGTCCCCACCGCTCACGTCCAGCGAAACGCCGAACGGCCTCGTCAGCAGCCCCAGTACGCTATTCGGCCTCCAAGCCACCAGCCCCAAAACGACCAGCAGCACCGCCAGCAGCACCAAGCGACGATTGCGCCTGCTATTCATAAACAACCCCCAGACATTCCCACAAACCACATCATGCTAATACTACGTTACAATCGCCACCACAGATGAAGGTAGGTGCGTCTATGTGACCGCACCTACCTTCATCCACACAATATTCTTCTTTGCGCGTCCTTTGCGTTCTTTGCGCCTTTGCGTTTTCGTCCCTAAACTCTACATTACCCCTTCAACTTGGCAATCAGCGCATCCGCCACTTCGGAGGTAGACTTGGCGGTGGGGTCGTCCCTGCGCTGTTTGAGGTCGTAGGTCACGTCCACGCCCGCGGCTATCGTCTCGTCCAAGGCGCGCTCCAGGCGGTCGGCGGCCTCGCGCTCGCCAATCCAGTTGAGCATCATCACGCCGGAGTACATCATCGCCATCGGGTTGACCTTGTTCTGCCCCGTGTACTTGGGCGCGCTGCCATGGATCGGCTCGAACAGGGCCACTTCCTCCCCTATGTTCGCGCCGGGGGCCACGCCTAGACCGCCCACAAGCCCCGCGCACAGGTCCGATACAATGTCGCCGTACAGGTTCGGCAGCACCAGCACGTCGTACAGGTCCGGCTTCTGCACCAGTTGCATGCACATGTTGTCGACAATCACGTTCTCGAACTGGATGTTGGGGTGCTGCGCCGCCACTTCCTCGGCGGTGCGCAGGTACAGGCCGTCAGTGGCCTTCATGATGTTGGCCTTGTGCACCGCCGACACCTTCTTGCGCCCGTTCTCCTCGGCGTACTTGAAGGCGAACTCCACGATGCGGCGGCTCCCCGATATAGAAATAGGCTTGATGCTGATGGCCGAGTCGGGGCGGATGGTAGCGCCGTTGCGCTCCTTGATCCAGCCAATCAGGTCGTTAGCTTCCTGGCTGCCCTCGAAGAACTCGATACCCGCGTACAGGTCCTCGGTGTTCTCGCGCACGATCACCAGGTCCACGTTGTCGAAGCGAGAGCGCACGCCCTTGCGCGTCTTGGTCGGCCTGATGTTGGCGTACAGGTCGAGCGACTTGCGCAGCCCCACGTTCACCGAGCGGAAGCCCTTGCCCACCGGGGTGGTGATGGGGCCTTTGATCGCCACCTTGTTGCGGCGCACCGACTCCAGCACCTCCTCCGGCAGCGGATTGCCACCCCTGGCGATGGCAGACTCACCCGCCTCCATCACGTCCCACTCGATGCCGACGCCGAGCGCGTCAATCACCCTCTGCGTAGCCTCCGAAATCTCCGGCCCGATTCCGTCGCCCGGAATCAGCGTAATCCGATACGTCATCGTACCCTCCTGGTTTGGTTCTGAAACGTGAAACGTGAAACGTGATGCGGTAAGTGGTATAGGGTACGTGAACGGTGACTGTTTGCCTCGCAGGACCAAAGCCCCACCCTGTCATCCTGAGCGTAGCGAAGGATCTAAGATGTTGGCCCTGCTCAAGAGTCGAATATCAGCAACTCCGGTCACGCCATTAAACATCATCCCTACCCACCTTTCTGAGATCCTTCGCTACGCTCAGGATGACAGAGAGGGAGATGGTCCTGCAACAGAGGCAGCCTCTATTCACGGACCAAATAGCAGAAGCCGCATCACGTTTCACGTTTCACGTTTCAGAACCCAGCATCATTTTGGCTATATAGTAGTAGGCCTATTGTACCATAGGTACTGGTTGACACCCCATATAGCGGGTGCTATACTCGCACACAGGGGGTCATAGTACCTCTGCACGATTGGTACCATCATGCCCATTTGGGATTTGGGAATTCGGATTTCGGATTTCGGATTTGTTCCGAGA
>JALZHG010000241.1 GCA_030914045.1 Chloroflexota bacterium
TACTCTTGTTTTGGTGAACGCACCCTCAGTATGAGGTTAGAGGGTGGTGAGCACATCGGACTAAAGGGGCGAATATCTCTAAGACTTTGGACTAAGGTCGAACTCACTCAATTGCATGAGAGAGCACGCGGACTTCTATGGGAAGGCACTGTTTGTCAAGCCGACGTGGCGGCCCTAGATCGTGGCTGAGCGTAACGGCTTCGCCCTTCGCGCGCTATGCTTCCATCCGCTGTGAATAAGCTATAGGTGGTTGTGGGCGACGCCTCCGATCGGCCCGACCCATCTATCCGCCGGACCGGAGATGCCTTGAGAGAGTGACCCGTCGGTCGGTCTAAGGCGCCGCCTCGCAGCCGCCCGCAGCCGGGACGTGACCTCATGGGAGCTTGCCGAAGACGAGGCTCATCACAGTATCGTCCGTTCTCCGGATCATCGGGCCAGGACCAGCGCACGCGCGAGTACGTAGCCAGGCGAACGGCGGAGGGTAAGAGCAAGCGCGAGATCCTGCGATGCCTAAAGCGATACGTCGCTCGCGAGGTCTAGCGCGTGCTGGTAGCGGCTGTCGAAGCATCGCCGTCGACGGCAGCGTACCCGAGACCATCATCGGGACGGTTATCCGTTGTGTCTTGACTATGGGAGCGTCACTGTCAGTAAGTTCACTCTTTGGTGACTCGGTGCATAGGATGAGATCCGTCTTTTCGGATTGATCAGGTGCTGCAATCTTCGGATCGGTCTTTCCTCTCAGGTAGACCAAGTTCGCAATAGCGCAGTCACCTCTAGAGATCCGAAGCGATCGGGCAAGAAGCCGTGGCACATCCGCCACTTTAGCGTCGTTGGTGCTGTGCCAGGATCTTCACCTCCTCTTCTTTAGCTTCCCTGACCTCCATCATCTCTCTCTTTCTTAAGCTGCCTCCTGCTCCTGCTGTGCGCGCCGATGCGCGTTGTAGAGAGGATCGTAGGCCTCTCCGCTCACCCACAGGCGGTGAAGCAGCACCGAGAGTTTGCGGGCTACGGCCACCGCCGCTCGTTTCTTGGCGTTCTTGGCTCCGCGTCTTGCGATCTTCTTCTCCCCATGGCGCCTCAGGTCCGAGTCCTGTCCAAAGGGACCGAGGATGTAGTGAGCGCTGCCTACCAGGAGTCTCCTTAGCATCTCGTCACCTTCCTTTGAGATGCGCCTCTGAGGATCTCTATCCCCTGACTGGTCGCTGGCAGGCACCAGCCCCAGGTATGCTCCTAGAGTCCGGCTCTTTTCGAAGCGGTAAGGATCCTCCAGGGTGAGCACGAAGGTTAGTGCTGTAAGCGTTCCGATCCCCTCAACCTGGTGCAAGAGCTCAGTTTCTGGATAGTGCTCTTTGCAGATGGTTTCTAGCTGGCGATCGTAGTCCCGGATACGCTCCGTCAGGGAGCCGATCGTCTCCAAGATAGGTCCAAGAGCCGGCCAGAGTGCCTCAGGAACAGAGTGCCTCAGGAATGTGCTCGACGACCTTGTTGTGGAAGCTCCTCGTCGGGCACTTGGGCAAGCGAGCCCCAAAGGATTTGACTACCCCTCTGACGTGGTTAACCAGCTGCGTGCGGGCCTCAACTAGCACCTGCCGGGAGCGGATGATCGCCATATGAGCTTGGGAGTCTTCACCTCGGTGCTTGAGCGGATAGAGCAGCTTCGGGTCCAGACGTGCCAGACGAGCCAGATTCTCGGCATCGATCTCATCTGCTTTGCGCTTGTTGGCGTAGATGAGCCTCAGTTTACGAGGATTGGCCACCAAGACCTCGTGACCACACTCCTCGAGCACCCTGCTCACCCACGGCGAGTGAGTCCCCGCCTCGATCGCTATGCGCAGCGACCGCTGCTCCGAGGAGAAGCGGCGCCTGAGGGCTTCGGGGGTAGGCTGCGCATCCTACCCTCCTCCATAATCTCTCCACTCTCTTGGTCGAGGAGGCAGAGGTAGGAGTACTTGTCGCCGAGATCCAATCCGGCTGTAATCTTTGGTTGTTGGCTGCTACCATCCATAGTGAGCCGATTCCCCTTCCTGGGCGTTTAGAGCCCATAACTAGTGCTTGCAGACCCACAGGGTACTGCGTAGGGAGTCGGCCTTCTCATCTCATCTTCGGAGAACTCCGTCAAGCCGAAGTTCGCAGAATTCACCCTCTCCGATGGCCAGAGCAGACTATGCTAGTGCGTTGCAGTAGCGGGTTGCAGTAAAGAATGATCCAAAGCCCCGTCGGGTGCTCTTACGTTCACGCATTTGTCCTGCAAATCGCGAGAAAACAAAGAGCCGACGAGCGGACTTAAGGACCGCTTACCCCTGCTCCAGGTACGAGGTTGCTAGCGTACGTTCTAACCCGTCCTGATGCGTCCGGGAACTGCGCTCATTTGGGCGGTTTTCTATGATTTGAGGGTGTCACTTTGTCCAGTGCGTACTAGCGCGTATCAGCCCGGTTGCAGTACGGTTGCAGTACATGGGTAGTCGTCGATTCATGTTCGGAATGAGGTTTCCGGCTTCGGTCAGGGGATGACCGAGGTGGGCATGAGGCTTGTCTCCCAAGGCCCCCAAGCAGCTATCGTCGGCCGTCACAGCGACTCCGTGCCGGCCTCCTCGGCGATGGCGCTAGCAAAGGCCAAGCAAGTCTATCCTCCTGCTGGATCGCAGCATATGTCCCAAGAGAGGCATTGGGCTAGCTCAATGTCGCTTACCGGTAGGTGCAAAGCCCCATGCAGGAGAGATGCGTGTTCCGTTCCCATTCTCTACCCCGTGGCAGTGGAGCACATTCACGATTCCCACATATCGATCCAGCACCACAAAGTGTAGGAGTCCGTCACCTGGCGTGGATGCACCGAGGAGCGAGCCTGCGGCTTTGAGGCAATATTCTATACAGGATCCATATCCCTATTACGAGCCATACCACCGCTGAGATAAAGATCCCCCCTCCTCCAGCAGGTAGCTCGGCAGCGCGTCGCCTACGATGAGGCGCCCAGCAGCTACGATTGCGTATCCGATGATTGAAAAGAGAGCGAAAGAAAAGACGAACGCGACTGGGGCCCCCACCATGGCGCAGACGCGGATTGCAGACTCTTGGTTCATCGCCAGTCGCAACCCCAACCCCGTGGAGCCGACCAAGAGCGAATAGAGGCCGAGAGTAAAGAAGGCTCCCGCAGCACCGGTGTACTGCACCCGACCGTCGGTTGCGACGATGACCCAAAGCTTCAAGATCCAAGCTACTCCCCCGACAACCAGGGCTGTTCCCGCGATGGCGATCCACCACTTCCAAACCGACATGAAGGGATCTCCCTTGGCTAGTGCTTACGGGAGCAAGGTATCACCTCTTGCGGCCGCGCGTATACCGCCAATGTACTAATTTTTGGAACTTCTATGCCAAGTGGAGGGCGAACTTCTTAGAATTCATCTTACCGGCAGTTGGGTCAATGGAGGATTGTTAGCCTGCTTGCTAGCCTTTGGAGACTCTCTGAGCTGTGGAGGAGCAGAAGTAGTGAGTAGAAGGAGAGAGGGGAGCAAGCGAAGATGATGAAGGTGCCATACATCCTGTCGGCTGTGCTCGCGGTGCTTATGGTTGTGCAGTCCATGCTCGGGCGGGTTTACCCAGGACAGTACCGTGATGTGGAGTGGATCCGGCTGACCTGGTTCGGCAACGACTGGCTTACGCTTGTGGTGGCGGTGCCTTTGCTCGTTGCATCCGTCCTGCTCGCTCGACGAGGTTCGGACCGCGGGCTGCTGCTGTGGCTCGGCATGCTAGGCTACGGAGCGTACAACTACGCTTATTACATGTTAGGTGCGGCGCTCAATGCCTTCTTCCCGCTCTACATTGCGGCGCTCTTACTGTCCGTTGTCACGCTCATCCTCGTGCTGTCGCGGATCGAAGTCGCCGAAATAGCCGCGCGCTTCCGACCAAAGACGCCCGTGCGCGTCGTCGGGGGCTACCTCGTGTTCGTCGGGGTGGGGCTCACCTTCGTCTGGATGGGAATGTGGGCGGCGTATATCTTCGCGGGCCAGCCGACACCTATCGAGTCAGAGGCATTCAAGCTCGTCGCGGCACTCGACATCACGATCATGGTGCCAGCACTCGCGCTCGGCGGGGTTCTGCTGTGGCGCCGGAACACCTGGGGGTACATCGTCGCCGTCATCGCCGGTATCCAGGGCTCCCTGTACCTGCTCGTGCTGTCGATCAACTCAGCGGTGGCGATCCTCCGCGGACTGGCGGAAGCGCCGGGCGAGTTGCCCCTGTGGGGAACGCTGGCGCTGACCACCACCGCCGTGACGTTCCTGCTGCTGGGAAACGTGCGGGGCAGGTGGGAACAGCGGTCCTGATGGTTTCAGACCGTCGATCAGCGCGAGTACTGGTAGCGGATCTCGGTGATGTGACCACGCCAGTAAGGCTTTTCGCCCTCGGGCAGCAGCCACGCCACCTCGCCGTCGAGCGGCACTCGCATACCGTCACGCTCTTCGTAGTTCCAGAAGCGTCCGTGCCAGGGCGTCGGGACGACCTTGCCGCCCACCGTCCGGCCGCGGGCCTCTGCGCGAACGGTGTCGATGAGACCCTCTTCGTTGAAGGTGAAGAGCATGGTAATGGTGATGTCGCCCTCCTCCAAGGTGGCATAGGCCGAGTGATCGTCGACTGCCTCCCAGCGCACGCCCTGGCTCGGTAGCAGCGCTGTCGGATACCATGCTGCCTCGGCGAAGAAGCGCATCAACTCACCCTCTGCCACATCGCCGGTGCCGCGCATGTCGACGACCGTAAAGAGCCCGAGCAGAGACGCGTGCAGGATGCCTTCGCCCGCTACGTAGGCATCGTGCACCCGCACGGGCACACCCGGCATC
>JALZHG010000242.1 GCA_030914045.1 Chloroflexota bacterium
TATATGAGCACATCGGAGGACGGTTGGCGGATGCGGGTGCGCGGCGTGCGTGGCGCAACGGTGGTGGCTGAGGATACCCGCGAGGAGATACACGCCGCCGTACGCGAGCTTATCACGGCCATGTTGGAGAGGAACGGCATTGACGTAGACGACCTGGCGAGCGCCTTCTTCACCACCACCCCTGACCTGCACTCGGCCTTCCCGGCTGAGGGGGCGAGGCTCATGGGTTGGGAGGACGTACCGCTGCTCGGTAGTGTAGAGATGGACAAGGTAGATGGGCTCCCGAGGTGCATCCGGGTGCTTCTCCTCTGGAACACCACCAGAGGCCCAAGGGAGATAAAGCCCGTTTACCTAAGAGGCACGGAGTCGTTGAGGACAGTGGGAACGTTTTAGATTTGGGATTTGGGAATTAGGATTTCGGATTTGCTCCGATACCTACTAAATCCGAAATCCGAATTCCCAAATCCCAAATGGAGGAAACCATGATAGTAGTTATGCGCATGGGGGCTGAGGCCCATGAAATTGGCGGCGTGATACAGCGGATACAGGAGCTTGGGTTCAGGCCGCACGTATCGAGTGGCGCTGAGCGGGTGATACTGGGCGTCATCGGCAACGATAGGCCGCTCGACCCTGAGACGTTCCTGTCGCTGTCGGGTGTCGAGAAGGTAGTGCCGATACTCGCACCGTACAAGCTGGCCAGCCGCGACTTCAAGCCGACCGACACGATCATAAAGGTGAACGACGCGCTTATCGGGGGTGACAGCGTCACTTTCATCGCGGGACCATGTTCGGTCGAAAGCCGGGAGCAGACCTTCGAGGTGGCCCGGCAGCTTCGCGATATGGGCGTGAAGATAATGCGGGCGGGGGCGTTCAAGCCCAGGACTTCCCCTTACAGCTTCCAGGGCATGGGCGAGGAAGGGCTGCAAATCCTGGCCGACGTTCGGGAGTCGCTCGGCATGTCGATCATCACCGAGGTAATGGCCCCCGACGAGGTGGCCCTGGTGAGCCGCTACGCCGACATATTGCAGATAGGCACGCGCAACATGCAGAACTACCGCCTGCTGGAAGAAGTCGGCAGTTGCGGCAGGCCGGTGCTCCTGAAGCGGGGCATGAGTTCCACCATAGAGGAGCTATTGCTGGCAGCCGAGTACATCCTGGCTAACGGCAACAGCCAGGTGATGCTCTGCGAGCGTGGCATCCGCACCTTTGAGCGTGCCACCCGCTCCACCTTCGACCTGAACGCCATCCCGGTGCTCAAGCAACTCTCCCATCTTCCCGTGATAGCCGACCCAAGCCACGGCACCGGCAGGTGGGATTTGGTGGGACCTGTGTCGCTCGGTGCGGTGGCGGCGGGGGCCGACGGCCTCATAGTCGAGGTGCACAGCCACCCCGAACTGGCCCTCTCGGACGGCGGGCAGTCGCTACGCCCCGACAAATGCCGCGCCTTGCTGGACGACATCCGGCGGGTGGCGAACGCCGTGGGCAAGGGCTTAGACCTGGCCCCCGTTACCGTCCCGGCGGGCGAGGCGGTCCATGCGGCTTAACGAGGCCACGGTCGCCATACAAGGGCTGGGGCTCATGGGCGGCTCGCTCGGACTCGCCCTGGAGGGCAGGTGCAAGCGGCGCATAGGCATCGTCCGCAGGCCCGAGACGGCGGACCTGGCGCTACAACTTGGGGCTGTAGATAACGCTACCCTGGAGTTCCAGGCCGGTGTCAGCGCCGCCGATATAGTGGTGCTCGCCACGCCCGTGCGGCAAATCGTGCGCGACGTTGAGGGAGCGGGCAGACACATGCGGCCCGGCTCGCTGCTGATGGACCTTGGCAGCACCAAGGGAGCCGTGGTCGAGGCTATGGACCGGCTGCCGGCCCACGTTTCGGCGGTGGGCGGGCACCCGATGTGCGGCAAGGAAGTGGGCGGCTTGGAGCACGCCGATGCCGGGCTGTTCGCGGACAAGGTGTTTGTGCTGACTGCCACGGCACGCACGGACGAGGCAAGCATGGCGTTGAGCCGGGAGCTTGTGGAGGCCGTGGGTGCCCGCCCCGTGCTGATGGACCCCGCGCAGCACGACCGCGCGGTGGCCTACGTGAGCCACCTGCCATACCTGCTGGCAGCCACACTGGTGCGTACCGAGAAAGAGGCCGCCGGGTGCGACCCGCTGCTCGACAGGCTGGCGGCCAGCGGCTTTCGTGATACCTCCCGCCTTGCCGCGAGCGAAGTGCCGATGATGCGCGACATACTGCTCACCAACAGGCAGGCCGTGGCAGACGCGCTCGCGTCGTTCGAGCGGCAGCTTGGCGCAGTGCGGGAGTTGTTGGACGACCAGGACCGGCTTGAGGAATGGATGCTGGACGCGCAACGGGAGCGAAGGGCGATGTTCGTATGATTTCAGAGGCTGGAGCGGCGCGAGCGTTGACCGTGGAGGGGCCGGTCGCCCTGATAGATGCCACGTTACGCGTGCCGGGCGATAAGTCCATCTCCCACCGCGCAGCCATGCTGGGGGGCATAGCCGAGGGCACCACCCGCCTCCGCAATTTCCTGCCTGCCAACGACTGCCTTGCCACCCTGGAAGTAATGCGCGGATTGGGCGTCGAGGTGGAGTATCGCAACGACGAGGTGCTGGTGCATGGACGTGGCATGAACGGCCTGGTGGAACCTGTGCGGCCGCTGGAGTGCGGAGGGTCGGGCACCACCATGCGGCTGATGTCGGGTCTGCTGGCGGGCCAGCCGTTTTACAGCGTGCTTGCGGGTAACGCGCAGTTAAGCCGCAGGCCGATGGACCGCGTAGCTCGTCCCTTGCGCGAGATGGGCGCTACCATCCTGGGCCGTGATGGTGGTCGATTAGCCCCACTCAGCATACAGGGCGGCAACCTTCAGGCTATCAGCTACAGGCCGCCCGTAGCCAGCGCCCAGATCAAATCAGCCGTCCTGTTGGCGGGGCTGTTCGCGCTGGGCGAGACTATGGTGGAGGAACCCACTCCCACCCGCGACCACACCGAGCGGATGCTCAGGTCGATGGGTGCCGATTTGGCCGTGGAACGCGGTACAGTGAGAGTGAGTCGGTCGCACCTGAAGGCGATTGACGTGGACGTGCCAGGTGACATTTCTTCGGCGGCGTTCGTACTGGCCGCGGCCGCTATCGTTCCAGGCTCCCGCGTGGTAGTTGAAGGCCTGGGCGTGAACCCCGGACGCACCGGCTTCTTGCACGCGCTGGAGGGGATGGGTGCCGAGGTCCGCCTGCACAACACGCGGGAGAGCAACGGCGAGCCTGTGGCCGACATTGAAGTGTTGTACCGCGAACTTAGAGGCATCTCGGTTTCAGCCGAAGATGTGCCCGGCATGATAGACGAGCTACCCCTGCTGGCGATGGTCGCTACTCAGGCGCAGGGCATAACCGCGGTGCGCGGGGCCGCCGAGTTGCGCGTGAAGGAGACCGATCGGATCGCCACCACAGCAGCCGAGCTAACCCGCATGGGCGCTCGCATCGAGCCTCTCCCCGATGGCTTCCGCGTGTATGGCCCCACGCCCCTGCACGGCGCGCAAGTCAGCAGCCACGGCGACCACCGATTAGCTATGTCCCTCTCCATTGCCGCCCTCGCGGCGAAGGGTGTCACCACCGTCGAGGATACGGAGTGCGCGGACGACAGCTTCCCAGGCTTCGAGGCTCTGCTGAGGGTGCTCATTGAAGGAGGCCCCTGCGGTGAGTAGTCTCGCGCCTGAGGAGCAGCAGGACTCGGAGCAGACCACGCACCTGGTGGGGCTGTTTGGCTACCCGGTGGAGCACAGCCTGTCGCCCGCCATGCAGAACGCCGCTTTCGCCGCGGCCGGGCTGCCTTATCGCTACGTGCTGCTGCCCGTTGCGCCCGGCGAGTTTGAGTCGCAGGTGGGGCAGTGCGTAGAGCGGGGATTCGCGGGTTGGAACGTCACGGTGCCGCACAAGGAGCGCATGGTATCGCTGCTGGACGAGGCAAGCGACGAGGTGCTGGTGATAGGCGCGTGCAACACGGTGCGCGTAGAAGACGGGCAGCTACTTGGCTTCAACACCGACCCTACGGGCTTCATGCGCGGCCTGTCTGACGCGGGAGGGATTGAGAAAGGTTCGCGGGTGGTGTTGCTGGGCGCGGGCGGGGCGGCGCGTTCGGTGGCCTGGGCGCTCTCCAGGGAAGGGCACTCGGTGCTCATCTTGTCCCGCGACCCCGAACAGGCGGAGCAAGTGGCAAAATCGCTTACTTCGAGGACGCACCGCAACATCGAACCCGGCTCCTTTCAGGCGATTAGCTCAAGTGGAGTGTTGAAGGAAGCGGCCATGCTGGTCAATTGCACGCCTGTGGGCCAGTGGCCCCACACCAACGAAAGCCCACTACCCTACAACGTGCGCCTACCGGACCACCTGCTAGTGTACGACCTGGTCTACCGGCCCCGACCCACGCGGCTGTTGCGCGATGCCCAAATAGCGGGTTGCCGCACGCAAGACGGCCTCGCCATGCTGGTGAACCAGGGGGCCGCGGCCTTCCGCATCTGGACCGGGCAGGAGGCACCACTGGAGGTAATGTGGGAAGCGGTCAGGGCTGAAACGTAGTTCTGAAACGTGAAACGAGAAACGTGATGCGGCAAGGGGAACGGGGTTCCGCGAATGTCACTTTGCTGGCTTTGCGGAACCAAAGCCCCGCCCTTGTCATCCTGAGCGTAGCGAAGGATCAGGTGGGTAGGCGAGAGTCCTCAACGTCCAGGATGAGAGCGGCACGAGGAACACTAGTGCCTTACAAGGAAGAGTCAAGAACGGGCGGCTGATCCTTCGCTACGCTCAGGATGACAGGGTGGGGTTGCGTT
>JALZHG010000243.1 GCA_030914045.1 Chloroflexota bacterium
GACCAGGGTACATTACGTCGTACCCTGGTCCCTTGTTGTGCTCGTCTGGACCCTACTGTCTTGCCCCAGGACGTTTGGCCGAGCTATCCGCCGTTACGCCTGTAGTTGCTGGTGCCGCGCGGGCTGCCCTGTGCGCGGGGGCCGGCATTGCCCTGGCCCTGGTTCCTCGACCCCTGCGTGAAGCGCGGGTCCATCTTGCGCATGCGGTAATCGCCGCAGGGCAGAAACACGTGGCGGCACAGGTCGGGGTCGCACAGGCGGGAGCGGATGCGCGGGTCGAGCGTGTCCAGGTCGGAGTTGGAGGTGACCACGGTGGGTAGGCGCAGGTTGTACCTGTGGTTGAATATCTGGTACAGCTTCTCCACCGCCCACGGCGTGGACTGCTCGGCCCCCAAGTCGTCCACCACCAGCAGGTAGACCGAGCGTATCTGCTCGAAGCGGTCGTCGTAGGTGGTGCTGCTGTTGGGGGCGAAGGCCGCGCGGAGGTGGTGCAGCAGGTCGGGGGCCACGGCGAAATAGACCTGCATGCGGTGGTCCTGCACGACGTGGTTGGCTATCGCGGCGGCCAGGTGGGTCTTGCCGGAGCCGTAGCCGCCCATGAGCACCAGCCACCCCTCCGGCGAGGTGGCAAAGTCGGCAGCGGAGTCATAGGCCTCGGCTGCCCCTTGCACTTCCGGGTCGAAGTTGGCGAACACCTTGCTGGAGAACGCTTCCAGGTTGCTCAGCTTGTAAAGCTCCTCCAGGTTGCTCTCTTCCGTGGCGTTGGTGCGGCACACGCACGGGTAGAGCTTGCCGAAGCGAGGGTCGCCCACGTGCACGTCCATCCGCAGCCAACCCACGCCCTTGCAGTGAGGACAGGGGGCTTCGGCCGATTTCGGATTTGGGATTTGGGATTTCGGATTTGCTGGAGTTCTAGTAATTCCGAAATCCGAATTCCGAATTCCCAAATCAGTCAGGTCTGAAGAGGAAGGCGTACTTGCCCTTGGTGTATTTATCGGGATCGAGAGATCTTTCAGCAGGTCCCCTATCTTTTCCACTGTTCATTCCCTCCACGGCCCACCGTTCGAGGATGCGCTCGATGTACCGCCAGTTGCGCTTGTTGTTGCTGACGGCTTCTTCAAAGGCCGCCTCTATCCACTCCAGCGGGTAGCGTCCCTCGGCGTCTTGCAGCTTTTCGGCCAAAAGCGGCGTGAGCAGGCCGATGTTCTGCTCGTACAACGCGAAAATAGTGGGACGCTCGACCACTATGTTGATTTTGGATTTTAGGTTTTGGATTTTGGATTGTCCGTTGCCATTGTTGCCATTACCGTTGCCGTTATGCTCGGTATGCCCGTTAGCTGCGACTAGAGGCGTGGTGGCTACGTCTATTTTGCCTTTGCCGAGAGCTTCCACCCAGGCGCGGTTGTCGCGGGTGTTGAGCATGAACCAGGCTTCGGCGCGGCCTTCGCTCACCTCGTTCGGTTCTTCGCGCACCCACATTTGCAGGAGCGTGCCCCTCGCCACCGCAAGCTCCAATCCCTCGCGTAGCGCCTCCACCCAGGGCCGCGGCCCTTTCACGGGGGAGAGGCCCGCGCGCAGGGCGGTATCGCCCTCCATCTCGTCCAGGCTCACCATGCGGGGTACGCCGTGGGCGTAGCCATCGGGCGCGCCCTGCCGGGCCAGCCGCCAGAAGAGGTACAGCGTCACCTTCATCTCCAGCATGGAGGTGATGGAGGGCAGCACGTCCTCGAAGAAGCCCTCCGGCACGCGCACCGTCTTGAGCCTGTCGCTTGAGAACCCGATAAATGGCTTCACGGCTGAGGAAGTTTTGAGTTTTGAGTTTTGAGTTTTGAGTTGGTGCCCATCGTCATCACGTCGTGTGGTGTTACTCCTTACTCACTTTGTTGTCGCTTCGTACTGCGTAGAGCCTCTTCCTCGTGTGCCCACTCCCACCATGTCATCCTGAGCGTAGCGAAGGATCAGTGGCCCGTTCTTGACTCTCGGTACTGAGGGTCCAATGCTCCTAATGCCGCCAGCACCCCCAGGGTTGTAGACTCTCGCCTACCCACCTGATCCTTCGCTGCGCTCAGGATGACATGGTGGAGCTTTGGTCCCCACGCATCGGGCTGCTGAGGTGCGTACTATAACACTCAACACGCCTCGCAGCCGCGATTTCCTCCACAAACCAACATCAACTCTGCGTAATCTCTGCGCTCTCTGCGTCTCTGCGGTGAACAATCCGCCACCCCGCACTAGCTCAGTGGGTCGTTGCGGTAGACTTCCAGGTCGGTGAACTTGGTGGTATTGTTCCAGAAGCGTAGGGGGATGACGGCGAGCGGCCCGTTGCGGTGCTTGGCGATGTGGATCTCCGCGATGCCCTTCTTCTCCGTCTCCTCGTCGTACATCTCCTCGCGGTGGATGAACATCACCATGTCGGCGTCCTGCTCCAGGCTACCCGACTCCCTGAGGTCCGACAGCATAGGCACGTGCTTGGTGCGGCTTTCGACCGCGCGGGATAGCTGGGCGCAGGCCAGCACCGGGATGTTTAGCTCGCGGGCCATCAGCTTGACGTTGCGGCTGATTTCGCCCACTTCCTGCACGCGGTTGCCGTCCTTGCGGGAGGTGCCCTGCATTAGCTGCAAGTAGTCGATGATGAGCATATCGACGCCCACCTCGGCCTTGAGCCGCCGTGCCTTGGCCCGCAACTCGCTCACCGAGAGGCCCGCGCTGTCGTCTATGTATATGGGCATGCTCGCCAGGCGGCCAATCGCGTCCGACACCAGCACCCAGTCGTCGTCGGTGAGGTAGCCGAGGCGCAGGCGCTGGCTATCCACGCCCGTTTCGACCGCCAGGAGACGCTGCACAAGCTGTTCGCGTCCCATTTCGAGGGAGAATACGCCCACGTGCTTGCCCCGCATAGCCGCGTTGTGCGCGATGCCCAGGGCTAGGGAGGTCTTACCCGTACCGGGACGAGCGGCCAGGATAATCATGTCGCTGGGCTGGAGGCCGCCGGTTACCTCGTCCATGTCGTGGAAGCCGGTGGGCACGCCCGCTACCAGGCCGGGGTTGTGCTGGATGTTCTCGATGCGCTCGTAGTACTCGTTCAGCACCTGCTCGATAGACACGAACTCGGTGGTGCCGGTGCGCTGCGACACGGCAAACAGCATCGACTCGGCCTTGTCGAGCACGCTGCTTACTTCCTGTTCTTCCGAGTAACCCAGCGCGGCTATCTCGCCACCCACCGAAATGAGGCGGCGCAGCACGGCGGTACGCTCCACAATGTGGGCGTAATATTCGATGTGCACCGAGGTGGGCGTGCGGTTTACAAGGCCGATGAGGTAGCTGGAGCCGCCGATGTTCTGCAAGCGGCCCGTGCGCTCAAGCTCCGACGAGAGGGTCACCGGGTCGGGCGGCTCGCGTCGGGCGTACAGGTCGAGCACGGCGGCATAAATCCAGCCGTGGGCCTCGCGGTAGAAGTCCTCCGGGCGGAGGAAAGGCGCGATCTTGATGATCGCGTCGCGGTCAAGCAGGAGGGAACCCAAGACAGCCTCTTCGGCTGACAGGTCGTAAGGCACGGGGCGCTCTATAAGCGCCTGGGTTGCTAATGCCATAGCTACCTCACATCAGTGATGAGTGAAAAGTGACGAGTAACAAGTAATGAGTAATTAGTGCTGAGTACTCTCTAAACTCAAAATCCAACTATCAACACAATATCTGACTGACTCAACCCCGTTTACTCGTTGCTACAATTCACTGTGTGTAGCACCGGCATTACCGGGAAAGGAACAAACCGGATGATTTTGGATTTGGGAATTAGGATTTCGGATTTGCTTGGATACCTACTAAATCCGAAATCCGAAATCCTAATTCCCAAATTCCTACGTCGGGTTGGCTTCGGCTTCCTGCTCGGCTACCTCTTCGGAGGCGGCATCGCCCGTGCCCGCGCCACCTTCGGGAGTGCCTGCTCCGGCCTCGCTACCACCTTCGCCATCGCCACCTGCCGCGCCTGCGCCCGCACCCGATTGGGCCGGGGCTGAGGCACCGAAGGCACCCGCCGCTTCCGACGCGACCTCCACCTGGAACTGGGCGACTATGCCGCTACCGAAGTCCGCGGTGGCCGCGTAGGTGCCGGTGCGGTGGATCGCCTCGGCAAGCTCCACCTTGCGGCGGTCAATCGTGACGTTGAGCTGCTTGCCAATCGCATCGGCCACGTCAGATGGAGTGATCGAGCCGTACAGGCGGTTCTCGGAGCCTGTTCTCGCCCGTATCCTCACCAACTTGCCATCGAGGGCGGAAGCGGTCTGCTGGAGCGTCTCACGCTGCTTGCTGGCCTTGCGGGCGATTGCCTCAGCCTGGGCCTCGGCCTGCTTGAGCGAGCCACGGGTCGCGGGTGCCGCCAGCTTCTTAGGGATGAGGTAGTTGCGAGCGTAGCCGTCGGCCACTTCTTTGATCGCGCCTGCCTCGCCCACGCCGGGCACGTTCTGGGTCAGTATTACTTTCATCCGGGGAATGCTCCCTCTACTTTCTGAGTCAAGGGGAAATCCTTGCCTCGAATTATACCACAGGGACGCACCCTGCCCGGAATTGCACCCGCCGTACACTCGCTTTACACACGTTATGCACGCCCACCAGGCACCAGTGGCGCTTGTTACAAGTGCCGGATGTGGAAAACTACAATAGCTCCGAGAGACAAAGAAGTGGAGATTACTACCCAATGCCCCGCCCTTGTCATTCTGAGTGGATCATCTTGCAAGTAATGTACACGTTTGTAGGGGCAGGTCGGTGTGCCTGCCCTGGTAGAGATCAGCACCTGGTACGTCTTCCAACAAGGGCAGGCACACCG
>JALZHG010000244.1 GCA_030914045.1 Chloroflexota bacterium
TCGCCTTCAGTATTTCTTTTGGCAATTTGAAAGTCCTTCACGCCAACGCACTGCCTTTGGCGCCCCTTCTCCCTACCCGCCGATCCCCTGTGCCCTTCAATCGATCCTCACACGTTGAGAGGACAATGGGTCAATCTTCTACGTCCTCTTCGCCCCTGTGGGTTCTCTCTAATGGCTGGCTCCCCCCGTCCGCCAACTCGGTAGGAATCTCCTCGCTCGACATGCCAGTGACGGTGGCATCCTCGGTCGGGAGTGATTGTATTGCACATCGTGGCGACGGCTTCCTCCTGCTTCCAACAGTGCAAAGCCCTTGCTGATGCTGTGGTGCGGCTCACCTCCAAACGGCAAGTACGCGTAGTGCGGGTGCTCGTCCGAACGCCCGGGCGCGAACCGCTCGGGGTTGAAGCCTTCGGGATTCTCCCCAGCGTCGGATCGTGATCTTAACTCGAATTCCGGCGACTACCGATTGGTTCGCCCTAACTGCGCCGCCCGGACCTCACGTAGTTAACTATGGAGAGGATCAGGCCACCCCACAGGAAAGCCGCGCCGATAAGGAAAAAGATCCAGGCTTCGGCACTCATCGAGTAACCTCCTCTCTGCTCGTGTGCCATCTAAGCGCCTGGAAGATGAAGCCGAGCACTATGGACAGCGCAACCGCCCCGCCGCCCAGCAGGATGAGCCCACTGGCAGGGTAGCCTTCATAGGCCGTTGTCAGCTCGGTGTACATGTTAAAGGCCGTTATTATGATCAGAATTATGGGCGTGACGATGGAGAGGAAGAGGATCCACCAGCCACCTACGCTGATGTACGCGTCCTCGTTGATGAACCGCTGGAGGTCCCTGAGCCGCCGGACGACCCACGCCACCAGGATGACCTCGATGAGCCCGGAGAGCACCAGACCGAAGTTGTTGATGAAGTGGTCGATGGTGTCGAGGTAGTACAGACCGCCCTTCGTGACGTAGACGAGACCGATCAGGAACGAGAGCCCGGCCACGATGTTTACCGCCTTGGTGCGAGAGAAGCCGAACTTGTCCCGCACCGCGATGACGCCGACCTCGATGATCGAAACGGCCGAGGTGAGCCCGGCGAACAGCAGCGCCCCGAAGAAGAGCACCCCGAATAAAGCATTCAGTACCGGAAGCTGGTTTATGATCTGCGGGAAGGTTATGAACGCCAGCCCCACTCCCTCGGCAACCACCTCGGTCACCGGCGCGTTCTGCTGGACGGCCAGAAAGCCCAGGACGCTGAAGACGCCCAGGGCCGCGAAGAACTCGAAGCCGCTGTTGGAGAGGGCCACGATGAAGGCGCTGTTAGGCAACTCCGAGCGCCGTGGCAGGTAGCTTGAGTAGGCGATCATGATCGAGAACGCAACGCCTATGGAGAAGAAGACCTGCCCGTAGGCAGCCATCCAGACCTGCGGGTTGAGAAGCGCGCCGAAGTCGGGGGTCAGGAGGACGTTCAAGCCCCTGCCCGCTCCGGGGAGCGTTACGCCCCGGATCACGATGATGAGCATCATGAGGGCCATCAACGGGATCAGCACTCTGGCGGATAGCTCTATCCCCCGGCTGACGCCGCGTATCAGCAGCCAGTACACGATAGCCCACGCGATCACGAAGGGTATCAAGACCTTGAGCTGGAGACCGCCCACGTTCCAGAAACTGTCGCTGAGCCCGAGGAAGTTGCCCAGGAAAAATCCCTCCGTGTCCGAACCCCACTGCATACCGAAGGAGTAATAGAGGTACGCGAGCACCCACCCGATAATGACCATGTAGTAGGTGCCGATAAAGAACGTTACCGCCGCCTGCCACCAGCCGAGCCACTCCCACCGCTGCGACAGAGTCCGGTACGCGACCGGGGCAGATCCCCGGTACCTGTTGCCCAGGGCGTACTCCAGGATCAGGATGGGAATACCGGCCGTGGCTATCGCGATGAAGTAGGGAAGCAGGAAGGCCCCGCCACCGTTGTCGTACACCACGTAAGGGTAGCGCCAGATGTTGCCCAAGCCGATAGCCGAGCCGATGGCCGCCATGATGAAGCCTAGCTTAGAACCCCATTGGTCCCGCTGTTCTGCCGCCGGCTCCGTCATGATTCTCTCCTCCCAGGCTCTCCGCTGTTTACGGTCGGATTTTCTTCTCCACAGGACCCATCACCAAAGGCCGTATATACCGCAAACCGAATCCCCATACCATTCTCTAATAGAAGCGAGGACGGAGCAAGTAGAGGCGACCGGTTGTTGGCGCGAAGAAACCTTCTTGAGTCCTCAAGGCTTCGAGCCTCCTTCGTGAACCGCAACGGCTACGGAGTAGGCTCATCTATAAGTATGCTAACCGTCGGCCGCTAGACCGACTGGCAACTGAGAAGTAGCCCGCACCACCTGGGCGATCGCTGCCCTCATTCGCGGACCACTAGGACGGGGCAGTGGGCGTGCCTGACGACGGAGTCGGAGACGCTTCCCATCAGTGCCCTCCTTACCCCGCCGTGCCCCCTGCTGCCTACAACCATCAGGCCGGCGCCCACCTCCTCGCCAACCTCGATGATCTGGTCGTCCGGCCTCCCCAACCTGAGATGCGCCTCGGCGACGGTGCCCCCGGCCTCTTCAATATGCCTTACCTGCTCGTCTAGCAACCGCCGAGAATCAGGCGCGGTCCGTTCCGGCCCGTGATCCGCGAACTGACCGATCATCGGCAACGCGGGCTCGACGTACACCACATGCAGTTCTGAGTCGTGGCTCTTAGCCAGATCTGCAGCGGTCCTGGCGGCCAGCTCTGACTCTCTAGAACCATCGGTGGCCAGAAGAATCTTGGTAGGGAAGATAGTCATCCGGTCGCCTCCTTATTCGACACTTTCCCTACTCCAGATGATGCCAGTCGGCGGACTCCCGCGCATCCCATTAACATGGTGACGGACCTTTGTTACCCTACTGTGCCCACCCGCGCAAGTCTTAGCTTGCTCTGACGGGCCAAATCGTTGGCGACCTTGGCTGACTGTGTCTACTTCCCCGCTTGTTACCGAATCATCGTAAGCTCCTGTACCGGTAGCGTTCCCTCACCGATCCCAATGCTTCCTGTAAATACCTGCCTCGTATTAGTGGCGCTGCCCACCTTGAAGTGTCTACCCTCATGAAGTGTAAAAAAACGGGACGGGTGTCTCCTATGCACGCCATCGTGCGCCAAGAAGCGACAGAACGTATCGATTGTTGTACCCTCCTCCACACCACTGCCCTCAAATTCGATCCGTCTCCACCGACCGTAGTCGGTGTTACCCGACACGCCTCTAAACGATACTCATGTTATTATCAGAATGTGGGGTAGCATGCGAGGAGGTGCTTGAGATGGGTATCTTCCCAACCAAGATCGTGCTTGCCATTGACGACTCTGAGGAGGCCGAACTGGCTGCCATGAAGGCCGTCGACCTAGCCGACAGTACCGACTCCGAGCTGTATGTTGTACACGTCGGGTTGACACCCAACTTCCTTGTAGAGGGTAGCCCGGGTTACAGCCGCGAGCTTTACGAGGAGATCGAGCAGGAGGCCCAGGAGCTGCTCAGAAAACTGACCTGGCGAGTAAAGACCGCCGGGGGGAACGTGGCCGGATCCTACCTCAGGATGGGAGAGATCGACCTAGAGATTGTAAGCTTGGCCAGGGAGCTCGAGGCGGGCCTGATCGTTATGGGATTCCGGGGCCGCGGCAGGTTAAGGAGGGCCATCGGGGGAAGTGTCTCTGATGCCGTTATACGCAATGCTCCCTGCCCCGTCCTAGTGGTGCGCTCGCACGAGAGCGCTGAGATCCCCGAGCGGGTTACCTAGCAGGGAGAAGGTCGATGAATGCCCCAATTCGTGAAAAAGTGCGCGTCGGACTAGAGGAGGCCGATAGCCCACGTCCCGCACCTAACTAGCCGTCCATCACATAGGCGTTTAGAGGGCATCCTCGCGGCTCTGGGAGGCAGGAATATGCAGGCTGCGCCAAGATTCATCTTAGGTGAACCGCAGTATCAGAAATGACCAGCACCACTATGATCAGTATGGTTATGAGCAAGCTCGGCCCACCGCGCCCCTCGCACCTCCCTTCGCCTCCGTCAGAGTGTATGTAAGGTCAGCAGTAAGGGCCGGAGCCGGCTTTAGAAACTCCACACTACTATAATCCGGGCCAATAGAGCCCCTACCAAGTATGCCAACAACACCCACGAGACTATTAGCGCGGCTCCCCCTACCCACATCAACACCCGCGGTACCGCCGGCGTCTCTAACAGCCGCGCTTTAGCTTGCCGTATTGTCTCGAACAACGTCTGTGGAATGTCCCTCCTCGGCATGCTTGTAGATTGGGCTCGCCGGCATTGGGAAGACCTGTGGAAATCATTAGAAATTTCCAAGGCAACCGCAACAAGAAGTAGCGCCGATCCTTTATGGCACGGCGTACCGGGTCGCAAGTTACCGATCCCTGGTAACTCATCGCTCGTCCGAGGCACCTACCGAGGGCCGGTCACAGGTAATACCTCAAGATAACGTAGCCCGTCGCTATTATCAGGGATGCGAGGGTGACGGGGATGCCGTACAGCATGAACTTGAGGAAGGAGATCCTGCGCCCGGCACGCTCGCTCATGCCGGCGACTACCACGTTCGCCGAGGCGCCTATGAGGGTGAGGTTGCCGCCGAAGTCCGCCCCTAGCGCCAGCGCCCACCACAAGGACTCCGTCTTAGCCTCCGAGAGGTTCTCCGCTTCGGAAAGGTCCTGGATCACCGGGATCATGGTCGCTGTGAAGGGGATGTTATCTATGATTCCGGAGGCGATACCGCTGCCAAGAAGGACGATGGCCGCCGTGGTC
>JALZHG010000245.1 GCA_030914045.1 Chloroflexota bacterium
GGCCGGGGCTCCGGAGAGCCCGGCGAGATGATGTTATCGTGGATCGAGTAGGCACCAGCGGTGTCTGCGTCGCGGACCTTGACCGCCATCCGCCCACGCCTAATGGGGTTCGTCCACCGAGTTGCCTGGAAGGACAGTCTCCCAAGTCCGTATCCGATACACCGGATGGGATCGGGGTATAGCCGCCCTTTGAGGCCGATCGGTGCCCACGGGATCACAACCTGCGGCCACACGATGTAGGAGCACTGCATAAAGTTGCGCGATCTCGGATAGGGCGTAGGCAGCATGCACTTCCCCGTGCATTCCCCTGCAACGCCTCGATTATCACTTGTGATGAGGTTAACCATCGGAGTCTGCTCCAATGGACTTACTGCAACCGGGCTGATACGCACCGGTACACAATGGACAAAATCATACCGCCAGATCACCGAAAACCGCGTAAATAAGTGCGATTCCCGGACGCACCAGGACGCGCTAGAACGAGCGCAAGCAAACTCGTAGCTGGAGCAGGGGTAAGCGGTTCTCAAGTTCGCTCGTCGGCTCTCAAAAAGTGCCGATTTGCAGGTAAAATGTAGAGAGTTAAATGAGCGCTGGGATGTCTCCCGGCTCCGAGTACTGCAACCGTACCGCAACCCGTTTGGCCAAAGGGTCTCTCCGCGTGGCGTTTTGGGGGCTTCAACGACCCTCACTCAGAGCGCACATCCCGGCTAACCGAGAGCAGATGATGTGGCCGCGCTGTCGCGGAGATGAAGTACTCATGAGGGGCAGTAGGGGTGCAACAAGGGTACAAAACGGCTCGAACTACGCTTGCCGCGCCCAGCTGATCGAATGTGTACGTCTGAGATCGAGCTGGAACTGGTCTAGCTGATACGTGCTCGTGGGCTGCTCATGGGACTACGTGAGAGGGGTCTTCTCGGATGTTCGTACGTCCTACATCTCAGGGAGTTCGCTTGCTCTTCGGCTACGGGGTCCAGGGCTACACGGACGAGCGCACCGCCTCGAGCATGGTCTCTACGGCGTCTTCCCTGCTCAAGCCACTCTCTCGTTCGAGCGAGCGCCAGGTGTGGAAGTCGATCGCAAGCTTGAGCGTCGCAAGCAGACGCCTCCCCCCGTCACCACTGACCTCCCAGCCCTCTGCTAGCAGGTCGCGCACCGCCTCTAGGTAGGGCACGACCGAACCTTCGAGGAGTGCGGCGAGCTCGGGCATCGTCTCGGCGTCGCGCAGGACGTTCGCCCTCATCGGCTCGGTGCGCGCGTAGAAGCCGTAGAGCTCCGTAAGCGCCCTCCGAAGCCTCTGTTGCGGGTCGTCGATCTGTGCCCAGGGCATCGGATCCGGCGCCGGGTGCCGCTCGGTCCAACTCCTCGAGCATGCCCTGAGGAGGTCGCTTATGTCGGGGAAGTGGTTGTAGACGGTCAGCCTGTTGACCCCCGCGCGCTGGGCTATCTCCTTTATGGTGGTGTTGGCGGGACCCCGCGTGCGGTGCAACTCGACCGTTGCCTCCACGATCCGGCGCCGCGTCTCGCGCTGGAGCTCCGCTCGCTTCTTCATCTCGTACTTGCGGTTCTTCTCGGCCATTTCGCTAAACACTATACCAAACCATATTGACACGGAGGTAGGAAGGGTGTATGGTGGCGGATGTTCAATAAACATAGTGTTTACCGAATAAGGAGAGGAGGTCGTTGATGGCCGAAGCGGTGAGCCAGGGGGCGAACGCACCGGCGCGCCTAGTGCTCTCGCCGGATGAGGGCGAGACGGTGTGGCTGAGGAAGTTAGGAATAAGGTTCATGATCGGAGGAGATGAGACCCAGGGCAACTTCGCCCTCGTCGAGCACCCGATCGGGCCGCGAGCGCTTGCCGCGCCGATGCACACCCACCGCTACGAGGATGAGTATATCTACGTGCTCGAGGGTGAGGTCGGCGTCCAGATAGGCGAGGAGGTCCTCCTTGCCCGGCCGGGGGATCTGGTCTTCAAGCCCAGGGGCGTGCCGCACGCCTTCTGGAACGCGGCCGATGAGCCGGCACGGGCGCTGGAGATCATCTCTCCTGCGGGTTTCGAGCGCTACTTCGCGGAGCTAGCGCCCCTGTTCCCGCCCGCCAACCGAGGTCCGCTCGACGAGGAAGCGGTGGGCGCTGTGAGGGAGAAGTACGGCCTGGAGATGGACATGGGCTCCATCCCTTTGCTCGCCGAGCGCCATGGCCTTCTGGTCGACGCACCCCCGCCTTCGGAGCGGTAGAATCATTGAAGAGGGGGTCTGAGGGCGCAACTACGCCCTGGCCCCTCCTTCTTTGCGCCCTTATTCACCCAACGTCGGGTAAGTCTTGCCGGACGGCCGGGCCTAGTCGGATAGATCCGATGTCTGCTCCGACGGGCCACAGTCGTACCCACAGGACCCGCTCGTGGTACCCACTGCTAGCACGCGTGAACGGCAACTTTCCGGGCCACGAGAAGTTTACACAGACCGGACTCTGGGGCTATCATCCGCTTCTGCCCTCTCTTCTTGCCCTTATTCATTAATGTCGTGGAAGGTACAGCATTCTCGGAAATCAAGTTCTCCGAAGTCGGAGAACATGAAGAAAGGACTGCGTGATGCTGGCGTTAGTGCCTGGGCTCTAGTACTCGGGCAGCGGCCCCAAGATCTCGTTGTCGTACTTTGCGGCAAGGGCCATCAACTTACCCATATCAGGCGGCCCGGTTGGTGGTGTCGGCTCGCTCATCTCTATGATGAAGTGCTCGAAGCCTCCTGGGGTACATTGCAACAGAATCCTGGCTGGCTGTGTGCCCTCAACCCGAAAGCCATGCGGGATCTCGCGCGGTCCGTAGACAAAGGTCCCTGGTCCCGCCCGCACTTTCTGGTCACCGCACAGAAAGGTCACCTGCCCCTCGACCACATAGAAGGACTCATCTTCGCCATGATGCACATGCCAGGGTGACTCATCACCAGCGGGAATCACGTGCTCGATGAGCCCAAAGGCGCCACCGGTCTGCTCAGCAGTTGCTAGCACCCTGGTGGGTACGCCCATAAACCATAGCCGCTCTCCTTCTTCTCGCGCGAGCGCATAAGGTTGGGTGACCATGCCCATAGCGTTCCTCCTTTTCCCTCGTTCTCTGACCTGCAACAATCACTTTACAGTAGTGTAAAATGATGTGTGACACTATCCTACATCGACCAGTGGCTGTCAAGGGGCAGAGGTGCGCCTCGTCGGAAAGTTCTAGAATTCACTCATGAAACGCGGGAAGTACGAGCTCAAGAAGCGTGCCGAGCGCGAGGAGGAGACCCGGCTGCGCATCACCCGGGCGACCCTAGAGTTGCATGAGACCTTAGGGCCGGCGCTGACGACGAGAAGCGCAATAGCCAAGAGGGCTGGCGTAAGCAGGCCCACCGTCTACAGCCACTTCCCCGACGAACTATCTCTAGGTAAGGCTTGCTCGTCGCTCGATCTATCCGAGAACCCTCTTCCGGATCCGGAGAAGTGGGAGGAGATCTCAGACCCCGAGAGACGCCTTAGGGTGGCTTTGACCGAGCTCTACGACTACTTTCGCCGCAGGGAAGGGCTGTTGGCCAACATACTGCGCGATCAGGAGAGCCCGCGCCTCAAAGATGACCCGGACGTACGCGAGATAATGAGACCCATCATCGATCATTGGGAGCGGATGCGGGGAGCTTTGACTGCGGGGTGGAAGACTCACAACCTTCACTCGGGGGCGCTGCTGCTCGGCGCCTTAGGCCTCGCTCTCGACTTTCAGAGCTGGCGGAGTATGGCACGCAAGCAAGGTATGACCGACGAGCAGGCGGTCGATCTGATGGCAAGGATGGTGCGCTGCGCAACACGACGGTAGCAGTCTCTGGCCCCTTGCCCTTATTCACCGAACGGCGTGGATGGGGTTTTCTACGAGATTCATCTGATGCGAGTGCTTCGTTGGTCCGCTGTATTGCACCGTAGCTACACAGTGTGTGTGCCTACCAGCATGGCGACCGCAACCACCGGTTGACTCTGCGGAGCTACGCATCAGTGTTAGGGAGGTCAGACACGTTACCCCCTGCCACCTCGCGTACGGTGCGGACAAAATTTTCCACCAGCAACGAGCCGTCGTCCTCGACCCGAGCTAACCCCACCCAGCTTGTCGCGTCCGGCGCGTCCAGTGAGCGGTAGACGACGCCTTCCCGGCTAAGCCGCTTGGCGGGTTCGGGCAAGATCGCCAGGCCGACATCGCTGGCGACGAGTCCCACGATCGTCTGGAGGTGGACCGCGTGCTGGACCACGTTCGGGAAAGCGCCAACGCGCTGGAACAGCTCGACGATTTGCGCGTGTAAGCTGGGCATCAGTTGTCGTGTGAAGAAGATCAGGGGCTGGTCTACCATCGCTTCCAGCGGCACGCTCTCTAACGCTTCAAGCGGATGCCCCGAGGGAAGAGCAACCAGAAACGACTCTTCCTGAAGCGGTTCGAATCGAATCCCCGGAGCCCGAAGCGGCAACCGTACCAGCCCGACCCGGATCTCACCCGCGTAAAGCGCATCGATCTGCTGCGCGCTGGTTAGTTCCCTAAGCTCTATGTCGATCCCTCCGAACCTCTCGCGAAAGAGCCGGATAGCAGGGGGAAGCAAGCCCAAAGTCGCCGAGCTAATGAACCCTATCTCAAGTCTGCCGCGAACCCCTTCATCAGCACCTTTCGCCGCCTCTTTTGCCTCTTCTACCGCCTCCAGTATTCCTTCAGCCCTTTCCAAAAAGGTTCGTCCCGCGTCGGTGAGTGCGACTTGCCGGGTGCTGCGCTGGAAGAGCTTGACCCCGAGCTCCTCCTCTAG
>JALZHG010000062.1 GCA_030914045.1 Chloroflexota bacterium
AGACTAGAGTCCTCAACGTACAGGATAGTGTTGGTGAAAGGAAAATTGGCACGGCAAAAGGGAGAGTCAAACACCGGTTGCTGATCCTTCGCTACGCTCAGGATGACAAGTGGTTATTAGGTTCCATAGGACGTGGCGAGTACCAAACGTGAAATGAGTAGTGACGCAACGCATCACGTTTCACGTTTCACGTTTCACGTTTCAGAACCAGGAGGGAACTGTTAGCAATGCAAGTATTCGGGATAGACATACCATTAACACTGGGGCAGATGGTGTTCTTCCCGGTGGCCGGGTTGGCGGTGCTCGCCTCCATAATGATGATCACGCGGCGCGATGCCGTGCACTCGGCGTTGTGGCTGGTGGTGACCTTCTTCCAGCTTGCTATCATGTACGTGATGCTGGGGGCCGAGTTCCTGGCCGTGCTGCAAGTGCTGGTGTACACCGGCGCGATCCTGGTGCTGTTCCTGTTCGTGGTCATGCTCCTCAACCTGCGGGAAGGGCCTAAGCTGGGCGGCGTGCACACGGCGCAACTGATAGCGGCCTGGCCCGTGGGCATCATCCTGGCGCTGGAGTTGAGCGCGGTCATCCTCTTTAGCCGGGTGCCGAGCGAAGCCAACATAGGGGACGTTATTGGCAACCAGACCATCATCTGGAGTCAGGAGCAGGTGCTGGCGGTGGGTGGCAACGTGCAGGCGCTGGGGCAGACGCTTTACACCCAGTTCCTTTTCCCGTTTGAAGTGGCCTCACTTATCTTGCTCATGGCGGTGCTAGGGGCTATCGTGCTGGCCCGCAAGGAAGAGCCGCTGGAGGTGGAGGAGGTAATGCCTTCGGTGGGTATTTCCGTGGGCCGCCGCTCCGTATCCAACTCGCCGCAGGGAGACCAGGTAGAGAAGAAGTTGCTGCCCGCGCTGGGCCGGGGCCACATCACCGACATCTATAACGACGACATCGAATACCCGCTCGTGCAGCAGCCCAGCGGTGAAGGTGAGGGCACCACGTCGGGCGTCGAGATGGAGCCGGACGACCAGGCGGGGCCGCGTAAATAATCGTGCTTTGGAGTAGCAGATAATGTCTACCGTATCAGAGACAACCGGGGTACCGCTGACGTTCTTCCTGCTGATAAGCGCGCTGCTGTTCAGCATAGGCATGATAGGCGTGCTCACCCGCCGTAACGTCCTGGTGATATTCATGTCGGCGGAACTGATGATGAACGCGGTGAACCTGGCGCTGATAGCGTTCGGCGTGCAGCTAAACTCGATGGCAGGCCAGAACTTCGTGGTTTTCGTCGTAACAGTAGCCGCCGCTGAAGCCGCCGTGGGCCTGGCAATTATCATCGCCCTGGTCCGCCAGAAGCCGACGGTGGACACCACCGATATAGACATAATGAAGGAATGATTTGGGAATTCGGATTTAGGAATTAGAATTTCGGATCTCGGAATTGTTGGATACCTACTAAATCCGCAATCCGAAATCCCAATTCCCAAATGGAGGAAACATGCATTTTCTTCAGAGCCTATTTACGATAGCGGCGCTGGCTGAGGAGGCGACGGAGGGGGCGGCGCATTCGCTGCCGGAGCCGTTTATCCTCAACTACATCTGGATTATTCCCGCGCTGCCGTTGTTGGGCTTCATTATCAACGGGTTGTTCGGCAGGCGGCTGGGCAAGACCGCCGGGCCTATCGCGGTGGGCCTGGTGGGGCTGTCGTTCCTGGCGGCGGTCGTGGCGTTCATCGATATCGCCATGCGGCACCAGGCCGACCCCCACGCAGCGCCTTTCCAGTACAACCTCTACACCTGGATACCCTCCGGCGACTTCAGGGTGGACGTATCGTTCCTGGTAGACCCCCTCACGGCCATCATGCTGATGGTGGTGCTGTCGGTCGGCTTGCTGGTGCACATCTACTCGCTGGAGTACATGGCCGACGACCCCGACTTCGCCCGCTTCTTCGCATACCTGCCGCTCTTCGTCTTCAGCATGTTGATGCTGGTTATGTCCAACAACTTCCTGCTGCTCTTCTTCGGCTGGGAAGCGGTGGGCCTCTCTTCTTACTTACTGATTGGCTTCTGGTACCAGAAGAAGTCGGCCAGCGATGCGGCCAAGAAAGCCTTCATCGTCAACCGCATAGGCGACTTCGGCTTTGCGCTCGGCATACTGCTCATCTTCACCAACTTCTTCAACCACACGCCCGGCCTCAAGTACACCGACGTGTTCCAGGCTATCGAGCACGACCCGATGATCCTGGGCAACGCCACCATCATCTCGCTGCTCCTGTTCATGGGCGCGATGGGTAAGTCGGCTCAGTTCCCGCTGCACGTCTGGTTGCCCGACGCCATGGAAGGCCCCACCCCGGTGAGCGCCCTCATACACGCGGCCACCATGGTCACGGCGGGTATTTACATGGTGGCCCGCCTCAACCCGATCTTCTCGCTGTCGCCCGAAGCCCTGCTGGTGGTAGCCATCGTGGGCACGGTCACGGCGGTGCTGGGGGCCACGATAGCCATCGCCAACAACGACATCAAGCGCGTGGTGGCCTACTCTACGGTGTCGCAGCTAGGCTACATGTTCGCGGCTTTGGGTGTGGGGGCCTGGGCCACGGCCATATTCCACCTGATGACGCACGCCTTCTTCAAGGGCCTGCTCTTCCTCGGCTCCGGCTCGGTAATCCACGGCATGCACGGCGAGCAGGACATCCGCAAGATGGGCCAGCTAGCGGGCAAGATGAAGATAACGTACCGGACGTTCTTGATAGGAGCGGCGGCGAACGCTGGTGTGATACCCCTGGCGGGCTTCTGGTCCAAAGACGAGATTATAGGCAACGCTATCTTGCGGGGCAACTTCGTGGTGGGGGCGCTGCTCACGGCGGGCAGCTTCCTGACGGCCTTCTACATGTTCCGGCTGGTGTTCAAGGTGTTCCACGGGGCGGACAACGTGCCCAAGGACGTACACCCGCACGAGTCGAGGCCGCTCATGGCCGTGCCACTCATCATACTGGCGATACCGGCGGCGCTTATAGGCTTCGTGGGAGTGCCGCCCGACGCGGGCCTGTTCCACCATTTCATAGAGCCTGTGTTCGCGCCCGCGATGGAGCGTGGGGTGCACATCACGCCCGGCTTTACCGGCCCGACGATGATGATTATGCTCATTTCGACGCTGGTGGCGTTGGCGGGTATCTTCTTCGCCTGGCTGATGTACTTCAGGCCTAGCGGTATATCGGAGGCGCTGCAACGCAACGTGCCGTGGCTGTATAATGCCTTGCTCAACCGCTGGTACTTCGACGAGTTTTACCACAGGGTGGTGGTGGACGGCGGCAAGGGCCTCTCCTACTTCCTGTGGCGCTTCGACCAGCGCGTGGTTGACGGCGCGGTAAACGGCATGGCGGGCCTCACGCGATGGGGCAGTGGCCGCCTGAAGCGCCTACAAACCGGCTTCGTACAAGGCTACGCCCTGGCGATAGGCATCGGCCTGATTGGCTTGGTAACGTACCTGGTCTTATTCCTACCAAGATAGAGTACCGAGTACGCTTAGAACCACTCAGAACTCGGTACTCGGCACTCGGTACTCAGAACTCGGCACTGATAAGCGGAGGAGCTAGTGGAAAACAACGTAATGGGGTTCCCGATACTGTCGGTAATCACATACCTGCCCTTGATCACGGCGCTGGCGATATTGTTCATGCGGCCCGGCAAGCGCATCGGGCAGTTCGCGGCGGTGGGCACGGCGGTCAACCTGGGGCTGTCCATTGTGGCCCTCATCTTCTACCTGATGTCTCCAGCATCGGCGCAGGGCGGAGTCGCCTCGTTCGACTTGCAGGAGAAGTTTATCTGGTTGCAGGAACTGAATATCGGCTACCACTTCGGCGTTGACAACATCAGCATCCTGCTGGTGGTGCTCACCACGCTGCTGACGCTCATCTCTATCATGGTGTCGTGGAACCCGATCCAGAAGCGGGTGAAAGAGTACTACATCGCGCTGCTGGTGCTCCAGACTGGTATGCTCGGCGTGTTCGTGTCGCTCGACTTCTTCCTGTTTTACATCTTCTGGGAGCTAGTGCTGCTGCCGATGGCGCTCATCATCGGCATCTGGGGTTCGGCCAACCGCGTGTACGCGGCCATCAAGTTCTTCCTGTATACCCTGGCCGGGTCGCTGCTCATGCTGGTGGCTATCATCGCGGAGTACCTGGCCCACAACACGCTGGACATATTGACCCTCATGCAGGTCGGCCCCAACGATCCGCGCGACTTCCAGAACTGGGTCTTCTTGGCGTTCGCGGCGGCTTTCGCGGTGAAGGTGCCGATGTGGCCGGTGCACACCTGGCTGCCCGACGCCCACGTTGAAGCCCCCACCGCAGGCTCTATCATCCTGGCGGGCGTGATGCTCAAGCTAGGGGCTTACGGCTTCATCCGGTTCGCCATGCCCATTACACCCGCCGGGGCCGCCACGTTCGCGTGGGTTATGGTGGGGCTGTCGGTGATAGCGATTATCTACGGCGCGCTGGTGTCGCTGGTGCAGCCCGACTTGAAGAAGCTGGTGGCCTATTCGTCGGTGAGCCACATGGGCTTCGTGACGCTCGGCCTGTTCACGGGCGTGTGGCTGAACCAGCTAAACTACGGCGACGCCACGCAGGGCATCGACGGCGCTATCTTCGTGATGCTGTCCCACGGCGTGCTGACGGGCGGCCTATTCCTCTGCGTGGGCGCGATTTACAACCGCCTGCACACCCGCCAGATAGCCGACATGGGCGGCCTCACCAAGCCAATGCCGCGCTTCGCGGTGTTGTTCATGATTATGATGATGGGTTCGGTGGGCCTGCCGGGCCTCAGCGGCTTCGTGGGCGAGTTCCTCACGATGGTGGGGGCCTTCCGCGCCGACTGGGTGGTGGGAGCCATAACCACGTTCGTGGTGATACTCGCGGCCTGGTACCTGCTCTGGATGTTCCAGCGGGTGATGTTCGGCAAGCTAACGCCCCTCGCGCAGGAGGGTCACGGGCATGAAGCGGTCAAGGACGCCGACTGGATAGAAACCTCCACGCTCGGCGTGCTGGCGGCCCTGGCGATAGTGATGGGCGTCTTCCCCGGCCCGCTGCTGGAGATGATACACCCCAACACGCAGGTCCTGCTCCAAACCGTCACTGCCCAGATACCGAACGCGATGGCCTTGTCCGATATGCTGCCGTTCTTCAAGTAGTCGATGGACGATGGACGATGGACGATAGTAACACGTAACACGTAACACGTAACGCGTCATGCTAACCACTAACCACTAACCACTCCGACAGGAGCGCCGCATTTATGCAAATTGATTACGCCGGACTGAATACGGACCTCTGGACTATCTTGCCTGAGTTGATCGTGACCATCACCGCGATCCTGGTGATTTTTGCCGACCTGTTCACCAGGGGGAGAGCGAGTGACAAGGGCCGGGTGCTGTCGGGGTTGAGCATCGTGGGGTACGTGGCGGCGCTTGTCGTCTGCCTGCTGATGTTCGACAACAACTCGCAGTACTTCCTCGGCTTCACGCTCGTGCCGCCTGGGACCGAGAGCTTCGGGCGGATGGTGGTGGTGGATAACCTGGGCCTCTTCTTCAGGATGCTGGCGCTCGGCACCTCGATTGTGGCCGTGCTCCTCTCGACCCAGTTCATCCGCGACAGGGGCATGGCGCTGGGCGAATATTATGCGGTGCTGGCCCTGGTCACGGTGGGCATGATGGTCACGGCGGGCGCTTCGGACCTGACCACCATCTTCGTCGGCATCGAGCTGTCGTCCATCGGCGTGTACATACTCACCGGCTTCAACCGCCGCGACAAGCTGTCGAACGAGGCGGCGGTCAAGTACTTCCTGCTCGGTATCTTCTCCACCGCGATACTCGTGTACGGCATGGCCTGGCTGTACGGCATGACCGGCTTTACTAACCTGCGCCAGATAGGCGGTGTAGTGGGCGCGGTGGAGGCCAACGCGGGCATCTTCTCAAGCGGCGGGCTGCTGCTCGCGTTGTTCCTGCTGATAGCGGGCCTCGGCTTCAAGATAGCTGCCGTGCCGTTCCACATGTGGACGCCCGATGCCTACCAGGGCGCGCCCACCCCCGTCACCGCCATGATGTCGGTCGGCCCCAAGGCAGCGGGCTTCGCGGCCACCATACGCATCATGATAGAGGCGTTCGGCCCCGCCTGGGAGACCTGGGCGCCCATCATCGCCGTCTTGAGCGTGCTCACCATGACGCTCGGCAACGTGGTAGGTACGGCTCAACGCTCCGTCAAGCGCATGCTGGCCTACTCCTCCATCGCTCACACCGGCTATATGATGATTGGCCTCGCGGCGTTCACCCCGCAGAACCAGCAGCAGGCTATCTCCTCCGTGAGCTTCTATCTCTTCTCCTACCTCTTCATGAACATGGGGGCGTTCGGCATCGTCATCTGGTTGCAGCGGCAGGGCGTGACCGACAGCTTGGACAGCTTCCGGGGACTCTCGACGTGGGCACCGGGGCAGGCGGCGTTGATGCTCTTCTTCCTGCTGTCGCTCACGGGTATACCGCCCACGATAGGCTTCCTGGGCAAGTACTACGTGTTCGTGGCGGCCCTGCAAAGCGACCTGACCTGGCTAGCCGTTATCGGCGCGCTCAACTCGGCCATAGCCGCGTTCTACTACCTGCGCATCATCTGGTACATGTACTTCGAGGAGCCGCGAGCCGCCCGCGAGCACCGGGCCTCTCCCACCCTGACCTACACGCTGGTTGGCGCGGCGATAGCGGTAATCCTGTTCTTCATCTTCTCCGGCCCGCTGATTGACGCCGCCCGCGTGTCGCTGCCGCAGATGGTGGCTACGCTGGCTAGCGGCGGGTAATTAGACGAAAACGCAGAGGCGCAAAGAGCGCAAAGGACGCGCAAAGAATAAGAGGGCTTAGAGGGCAAGAACTGGGTACGGGGTTCTTGTATAATGGGGCGGACGGGGAGTCCGCCCTTTTGTTATTGTGTGAGGTGGGGTTATGACATCGGTGCTGCCGCCGTCGGCGTCTGAGGACGACGATGATTACGCTCTCACCAGGAAAGAGCATACGAGGCCAGGGTCCGAGCACGAGCATTACGTTGCCACGCAACGCAGGACGCCGTTCCCTGTGTTCGTGGCGGTCAGTGTGGCGCTGCTGGTGATACTCGGCACTGTGCTTATCGTCATGGTGGTGTGGGGAGGGAGGTTGTTGTAGCGTGTGGCCGCCGCGTAACACGGACTCTGATATACCGATCAGCATACGTCCTGAGACTATCCTTTACCATGCCGGCGACGTATGGATTACTACCACACGGCTTGTGATAGGGGATAGCACGTACTGGCTTCCAGACATTCACTCACTGGATGTAAGTTCGGTTTCCAAGCCGCCGATCCTTCTTCGCGCTCTGTACTTTGTTCCGGTTCCCCTTATCTTTGCGCTCATTTGGATTCAAGGCGAGAATGCTACGTGGTTCGGTCAAATGCTGCGGGTCATTGCATTTATGGTCCTTGCTGCTGTCGTAGTCTTCGCGGCTTTCGTATTTTTCCGGCGGGGTGGTAGGCTCGATGAGCCGCCCCGGTACCTGATAAAGCTGAACGGTAAGAACGTCATTTATACGTCGCGGGATGGTGATTACGCGCTCTGGCTGGCGCGGCAAGTAGCACGGGCAAAAGAAGGTACAGATGTAGCAGAAGGTTACTATCCCGCTTCGCTCGAAATAGGTCAAGGTGAGTACGTCTATTACTCAGATGGCGTGGCCGCCATTACGAGCAAGCAGGTCATACTGGGCAAGGAGCGTTTTCCACTCGCGGCAATCAAGAAGGGGCATGTAAGCCAAAGCCAGCCAGTGAAGTATAGTCAGCGGTGGAGTCTGGCCCTGGCGCTGATGGGCCTAAATAGCATGCTGAACTTTATCAGACAAGGCTCACCTAATTCCGGGCGGGATCTTTACCTGCTATGGCCGGGTGATTTCGCGATCATACACGGCCTGGTACACCTGGCGATCCTGGGCGCGATGGTCTGGGCCTTCGTGGAACTTAACTCAACTTCGCACACAGTAAGGTTGCGGGGAAGCTTTAATGGATCGGAGTGGGTAGAGCCGTTTGCCACCCTGAACCAGGCTTATGCCAAAGAGCTTGTCGCCACAATAAACCGGGCCGTCAGCGCCCGCAAAGCGGACATTTACGCGAACAACGCTACTATGCCTTCATGAGCATTTCGTCGCGGCACATCCTGTCCCATATAGCCAGACACACCCGCCCGGCCAGCCTGCCTATAGCAGAGCTAGCTCTTTACGCGGACGGCTTGGTGCTGCTGACCAACAGGCGCGTGGTGTTCGGCAACAGGACCTACTGGCTGCACAATGTCAGGTCGGCTGACGTGGTGCTGGTCACACCCCGCAAGCGACTGCTCAACCTGTCCTTCTACGTACCGCTTGTAATAGCTTACCTGGCCTTCCTCTATCTGCAAAGCACGGGCAGGGCTAACGGCGACTGGCTGAGTGGCACTCTCCTCTATGGCGGGCTTGCGCTTGTCGTGGCCGGGGCGGCTTTCACCGCCTTGCGCCTGCGTAAGTTCCGGGCGGTGACCACCTGCTTCGTTCGGCTCAACAACAAGACAAGGGTGCTTGCCACGCTTGACCTGGGGTATGCTACCTGGGTGGCGGCCCGCATCGTCGGGGCGTGGGAAGGCGCGACTGAGACTTCCGAGGTGCCATTCCCTGAGGCCTCTCAGGAGAGGGGGCTGGGCGAGTACCTCTACTATTCCGATGGGTACGCCTGGGTGACAAGCGAGCGGGTAAGGCTGGGGAGCCGCGAATACGGCGTAGGCGACATACGCGCGGTGTCGATGGGGCACATACCCTCGGACCGTTTCCAGTGGCAGTTGGTGCTGGCCGTGTCGCTGCTGGTGTTGAGCAGCGTGCTCAACTATCTCTGGTTCACCTCCGCGGACTTCAGACGCGATTTCTTCATATTCTATCCGGGCGACTATTGGATACTGTCTATCATCCTCTCGGCGGGCTTCCTGTTGCTGCTGGTGTGGACCATGTCGAGCGTCGAGGAGGCTACCGAGGTCCTCCAGCTACAGGGCAGCCGGGGCGGGGTGGCGGCCTTCGCTACGATGGACAGCTACTACTGCAAGCGGCTCGCGGAACTAATCAGGTCGGTGCTGAAAGAGCGGCCGACCGGCCCAGGAACAGCGCGCAGCCCCGAAGCCTCTAGTTCTACCTAGCGGCGGCCCTTCAGCAGCTTACTTGCCAGCGCGAACATGAGGCCCAGGGCAGCACCAAAGGCAGCGGCCTGTGGCGTGCCCAGCAGCACTCTGGCCCCGCCCTGCAACTGCGTGCTGCCGGAGATGAGCACGCCCACATAGCTGCGCCTGAGACTGGCCCTGCTGGCGATCATGACCATCCCCCCGCCCTGCTCCACCCTCATGTAGCCGCCGGCTACCATTAGCTGCCCGCCACCCTGCATCACCCTCATCTCTGAGCCTGCCGCCATGATTTGCGCGCCGCCCTGCATCACCTGCACGCTGCGGCCTCCCGCGATCACGCCCGCGCCGCCCTGCCGCAGCGAAACCTCGTTGCCGGCCGAAACCACGCCCACGCCGCTGTTAAATACCTTTACGTTCTCGCCGTTCGCGCTCATCGCGAAGCCTCTCGATACTTCCACGCTCGTCGTCTGGTCCGGGGTCTTTTCTTCCACTGCTTTGCTCTCCTCTTAAGTAAGCCTTATGCAGATGCCGGGTTCGTAGGGTAAACTACGTAACTGAGGCATTGTATCACCCAGCCCGTGACATCTGCCATGTGGGATGTTAGGAACCAAGCCCCGCCCTTGTCATTCTGAACGCAGTGAAGAATCTCAGATGCTCCTCTTACCGCTATGGTCAACCTTCAGCACTATGACCCTCACGTTGAGCACCATCCCATCTCCACCTTCTTGAGATTTTTCACTGCGTTCAGAGTGACAAGGGCGGGGCTTTGGTCGCTGAGATTGCTAGTCGGTCTATCTCAGCGGCAACGTGTGCGGCCGCCTGTTACCTGCTCGCGTATGTATAACGCGAAGGGGAACAAACATTAAGATGGCAGCTATAACATACTACAACGACAAAGACGTGCTGGTCACAAGCGAGGCTATCAACCTGGCGGGCAAGGTGTACCCGGTCAGTGAGGTGAAGTCGGTCAAGGTGTGGGAGGCGGAGCCGGGCCTGAAGCGGCAGTGGCCCTACCTGGCCCTCACCCTGTTCGCGGTGCTGCTCCTGACCGTGCTCAATCTACCCAACCTTTATCCCGACAACTGGCATAACATAATAGGTGTGGTCCTCACACTCGACGTGCTCTTCGGGGTAGGCTCGGCGGGCCTGCTGCTAGTGCCGATCTTCCTCAAGGGCGAGTGCGGCTACCTGGTAGGCCTGCGGGGCACCTTCGGCAGTTCTACACCCCTGCGCTGCACCGACGAGCAGCACGCGCAGCGGCTGGTAGACGCTATCCGCATGGCTATCGTCAACCGCGAAACCGTCGAAGCCCGCTCGCTGGTGGCGTAGTGTAGCTAAACGCCAAGACGCCAAGACGCAGAGGACGCGCCAAGTTAAGGGTTGTTAGAAGCTATCTCAAGAACAACAATGTGGCATATGGGGACCAAAGCCCCGCCCCTGTCATTTCGAACGAAGTGAGAAATCTCGTCCTCTACCGGGATGTTGCCTCTTTCTTGTGGTACAGAGTGCCTAAGAGAAAGGTGCTACTTGGGTGCTGAGGGACGAGATTTCTCACTTCGTTCGAAATGACAGGGGCGGGGCCATGTGCTGATGTTCGACAGTGTTGTTTGTGAGGTGACTTCTACTCAAGTAAAAGGAGCAGGGTACTGTTTTGCGTACCCTGCTCCTCTTTCTGCCTCTACACCTTAGTCTAACTTGGCGTGGTCCTTGGCGTCTCCGCGTCTTGGCGTTTAGACTTCCTCTACCGCAGGCGGAACTTCTGGATGTTGTCTCCCCCTGAGTCGCTGACGTAGAGGTTGCCTTGCGCATCTATGGCAAGGTCGTCAATGGAGGCGAATTTCCCGCTGCCCGTGCCTCTGCTGCCGAACTTCGACAGGAAGCGCCCGTTGGAGTCGAACTTCTGGATGCGCGGGTTGCCTGCCTCGCCTACGTACACATTGCCCCGCGCGTCTACGGCTATGCCGAGCGGGTTGGTGAACTCCCCGTCGCCTTCGCCCATTTTGCCCCATTCGAGCACCAGCTTGCCCGTGCTGTCGAACTTCCTCACCGCGTGGGCCTCGAAATCGGTGACGTAGACGTTGTCCTGGGCGTCCACCGCCATGAAGCCTGGGATGCCGAACGGCTCCAGGTCCGTGATCCAGATGCCGCTGTCGTCAAACTTCATTCCCCAGTTGTTCTGGAAGTCACTGACGTAGATATTCCCCGCGCTATCAACGGCGATACCATATGGAAGATTTAGCTTGCCGCCAACTCGGCCAAACTCGCCCCACTTGCCGAGGAACTGCCCGGTGGGGTCAAACTTCTGCACGCGAGCGTTGTTGAGGTCGGTCACATTGACGTTATTTTCGGCATCGACCGCCACTCCGCCCAGCACCACCTGGCCCAGGGGATGCTCGGATGTGAATCTAAACTGCCCATCCTCGATACCTTGCTGGCCCCACATGGTAATGAAGTCGCCGTTGGGGTCGAACTTCTGGACGCGGTAATTGGCCGCGTCTACCACGTACAGGTTGCCTTCACGGTCCACGTCCAGGCCGGAGGGGTTGTCCAGGGGGTTGGGGTTGCCGGTGATTCTCCACACGAAGTCGGCGGTCACAGGCGTGGGCGTGGGCACCGGCGTGTCGGTAGGTACTGGCGTGGGCGTCGGCACCGTGGGAGTAGGTGAGGGCACAGGCGTGGGGGTGGGTGGCGGCGGCTGGTCGTCGCACGCGGCGAGGGCCAGTCCAATTAGCAAGGGTATCAGAAACGCTCCCAGTATCCGCTTCCGCATCATTTATGCTCCTCGCCAGTCATAGACTTAGCGTGCCTCTAGCTACCGCGATGGGGCGGCCTCTCTCAGCGCGTAGGCAACCGCTTCCTCCAGCGACATCTCCCGCCCCACGTCCCAGGCGGCCTCGAATGCCCTCTCACCCAGGCTATCGCGCACGCCCGACACGGTCTGGGTGTACTCCCCGCGGTTAGCCACGGGCACCGCCTCGCCCGTAGCCTGTGTAAGCGCATCTGCCGCCCCGAAGAGCCGCGCGGCCTGTTCCGGTCTGCCATCAGCCGCCGCTACCTGCGCCAGCCCATCCAGGCACCCGGCAACGCCCGCCTTGTTGCCTATTTCCTTCAGCAACAGCATGGCGTCCTTGAAGTAGGCGGTGGCCTCGCTCAAGCTGGATTGGGCCAGGGCTATCTCGCCGAGGTTGTTCTGCATCATGGCGACACTCTGCCGGTCTCCGAACTCCTCAAATAGATGCAGCGCCTCGGTGTAGGCGGCTTTAGCCTCGGCGTGGTTGCCCTGGCTGTAGGCTATCGCGCCCACGCCGGTGAGGGAGCGTGCCATGCCGTGCTTGTCGCCAAGCTCCCGCAATATCTCCAGGCTCTCCTTGTTGAGGGCATACGCTTGTTCGTAGTCCTCCAGGTTCCACGCCACCAGCCCCAAGTTGCCCAGCGCGCCCGCGATACCGCGCATGTCGCCTATGCCCCGCCCCAGTAGCTCGCGGCGGCCGTCCAAGCACTGCTGATAAAAGCCGTGTGCCTGCGCGTAATCGCCCCTGAAGAGGGCAATAGTACCAGCGGCGTTCAGGGCCTTCGTGCGCACCAGCGTCGGCCCCTCCTCCTGTCGCCCCAGGACCCTCGCAAGCCAATCGCTCGCCTCGCTGAGGTAGTTGCGCGTCCACCAGAAGATGTGGAGCGCGGACGCCATGCGCAGGCCCACCTCGGTGCTGCCCTGCGGTGTCAGGCTCCACTCCAGCGCGGCCCGGAGGTTAGAGTGTTCCTGCTCCAGCTTCTCCACCCAGGCAAGCTGCTGCGGCCCTCTTAGCTCGCTTTCCGCCTGCTCCGCGAGCGCCAGGTAATAGTTGGCGTGTCGCTGTTGGACCTCAGCGGCTTCACCACTCTCCACCAGCCGCTTCATGGCATACTCGCGCAACGTCTCCAGCATGCTGAATCGAGGCTCGTCGCCATCCCTAATGCGGAGTAATAGGCTCTTGTCTGCAAGACGCCCAAGCTCCCCAAGTGCATCTGTTTGTTCGCTCGACCCAGCATAGACCGCTTCTACTGCTTCAACGCTGAAACCCCCAGCGAACACCCCCAGGCAGCGGAAGAGGGCCTGCTCTCTCTCATCCAGCAGGTCGTAGCTCCACGCTATAGCGCCTTCCAGGGTTTGCTGGCGGGCGGTCCTGTCCACCGGACCATCCTTGAGCAGGTCGAGGCGGTTCGCCAGGCGGGTCAGCATCAGTCGCGGGGCGAATAGCTTGCTCCTGGCGGCTGCTAGTTCTATGGCGAGGGGCAGCCCATCGAGGCGCACGCAAATCTCCGCCACGAAGGGCGCATTTGCGGCGTCCAACTCGAAGTCCGGCTGCACCGCCTGGGCGCGTTGCACGAATAGGGTTACCGCCGGGTTCTGCGCCAGCGAGGTCAGGTCGGTGCTCTCAAGATCGGGCAGGGGGAGTGGGGGCACCGGGAACTCGTGCTCCCCGTACAGGTGCACCGGAGTCCGGCTTGTAACCAGCACCTTCACGCCCGGGGCCGCTGCGAGCATCGCCGCTATTGCCGGGGCCGCCTCGGCTACCTGCTCGAAGTTGTCCAGCAGCAGGAGCAGCCGCTTGTCCCGCAAGTATGCGTGCAGGGCTGCCTCTATCGTTGCGCCCGGAGTCTCCTCTACGTCGAGGGTCTGGGCGACTGTGGCGGCCACCCGCGCGGGGTCGCGCAGCGCGTCGAGAGGTACGAAGTGCGCGCCGTGCTCGTGGTCCTGGTGGAGGGAGGCCGCGACCGCCAGGCCCAGCCGGGTCTTGCCTATGCCTGGAGGCCCTGTGAGCGTCACGAGCCGCACGCCGGTGCGCCAGAGCATGCTTCGTACCCTGGCGACCTCAGCCTCGCGCCCGACGAACGGGGTGACGGGCGCAGGTAAGTTTGTGACGACGGGCGGGGTGGCCTGCTGGGGAGGGGCGATGGCTATAGACTGGGGTAGGACCGGTTCGTACTGCGCCTGTAGCCCTCTCGCCCACGCCATGAACGCCTGTCGCTCTTCGGGCGCGATGGAAAGCACCTCGGCCATGCGCTCGGCCACCTGTTGCGAGGGGCGGCGCACGCCTCGCTCGATCTTCTCTATCGCGGACATGGTGCAGCCTACCCGGTCAGCGAAACGCTCCTGGGTAAGGTCCATCGCCTGTCGCTGCGCCTTGAGCCAGCGTCCAAAGGTCGTGACTTCTTGCATCGGGCCATCCATGCGGTATGCGTTACTGGCAATATACCACAACTTGTAGGGGAGGGTATGCAGCCTTCACTTAGCGGTGGCGGGCGAGGTTAAGGCAACTGGGAGAGAGTATGCCTCATTTTGAACTCAAACGGATTGAGTATTGTACTACGACGGGGCCTGTGCTATCCTTGTCAACACGGAGCAGGCGGCAGGGCTTAACCTGCCTACGTCTGTTCGCATTTGGTCTGAGATGCATTTGGGGTCTTTCTCCCTAAGGAAGACCGCATGGGACGTACGTGGTTCTCTTAGGAGGTACGGCTATGGCCGAAGTAAGAGTTGGCGCCGGAGTCTCCGGCACATCGGGCGACCTTCCAGGAACTTCCGCCGAGATTGAGACCGCCGACACTCCGCAGACCCAGGCAGTAGGGGCCGCCCCGTTGCCCTACCCGCCTAGCTGGGTAGACAAGTTCACCGACTGGGTGCGCAGGTTGCCTATGCCCGCATGGGTCTTTTACTTGGCCGTCACTATTATCTTGGCTGTCGTACTCCTACCCCTGGATGCTTTCGCACCCGAAATGGTATTGTCTGCCGCGTCCGCCGTGTACGTCTTGGCGCTGCTGCACTACCTTGACGACTGGGCAGCGGCCGCGCTCAAGCGATTTCGTTCAGTTATGACGGTTGATGATGCCGAGTACGAAAGGCTCTGCTATCGGTTCACCACCATGCCGCGTCGTCCGGCGCTCATCGCAACCGCTATAGGCGTAATCTATGCCACTGTTGGACTTATGACCTTCGGTGCGTCAGATCCAAGTCTGCCCGCTGAGACCACCCCGGTATTCGATGCGGTCCAGCTTATCTACTTTTACATGTCCTACACAGTGGTGGGGTTGCTGGTCTACCACACGATACACCAACTGCGAATAGTGAACGAGATTTACACTCACCACACGCGCATAAACCTCTTTCAACGCGGCCCCATGTACGCTTTATCCCGGCTCGCGGCTCGTACCTCTATCGGAATAAGTATACCAACCTTCCTGTGGTTCCAGGTCGTTAGCTCGTCGGAGGAGGTCGATTATAGCGCAGCCTTCTTCGAGACGGGTTTCTTCGGCACAGTCATTTTGCTCACTTTTATTTGGCCTCTGCTGGGTGCTCACAGCTTGCTTGATAAGGAAAAAGAGCGTCTCAAAGACCAGCTCGCCCGGCGCGTGGAAGCCACCATCATCGAGCTACAGAGCCGGGTGGATAGCGGCGACTATCAAGGCAGGGATGCGCTGAGAGATACGCTAGAGGGCCTGGTGGCCTCGCAGAGTGTGATAGACAAGCTGCGCACGTGGCCCTGGCAGACGCAGACGATAAGCGGGGTAGGGGCTGCCTTTCTCCTGCCACTGTTCATCTGGTTCATCCAGCGCCTGCTCGAACGCCTGGGCGTATGAGATCGCCGTGGCACGGGCTACCAATCCTGCTCTTGAATTTGCAGTCATTGTTGCTCTACTCATCTTCTGAGGAGTCACGTTTATGGCCGAAGCAAAAATCAGCGTAGCAGCCCCCAGCCAGAAGGGCGACATTCCAGCGACCTCCGGCCACCCTGTTACGGCAGACGATAAGGGTGGATCGCTGGCTGAGGCGCGGGCGCAAGCAGTGGGGGCAGGTAGTCTGCCATATCCGCCCAGCTGGGTTGATCAACTAACCGACCGGGTGCGTCGGCTGCCCGTGCCCGCGTGGGTCTTCTACCTGACCTTGGGCCTCGTCCTGACCGGCGTGATCGTGTTCGTCGCGTGGGCCAACGGGTTCCTGGCGGAGGACTTATTGCTTCTTCGTGTCTTGTCGGCCACGACCGGCATATACTTCCTGGCGTTGTTGCACTACCTCGATGATTCGGCAGCCGACGCGCTCAAGCGGTTCCGTCCTGTCATGATGGTTGGTGATGCCGATTATGAACGGCTCGCCTATCAGTTCACCACCATGCCACGCCGTCCCACCCTGATCGCGTCCGCTATTGGTCTGCTGTATGCCATTTTTACGCTTGCCACCTTTGGCCCCACAGACCCAGGTATCCTCGGTGGGCTTGTGTCTCCAATGCAGGCCATAGTGGTAATCAGCACCTTTCTCGTGTCGTACACGTTGGTGGGCGTGTCGGTCTACCACACGATACACCAACTGCGAATGGTGAACCAGATATACACTCACCACACGCGCATCAATCTTTTTCAAGCTGGCCCCATGTACAGTTTGTCGCGGCTGGCAGCACGCACGGCTATTGGCGTGCTAATACCAACCTACTTGTGGTCGCAGGTTGGTACCGACGCCTCGGCGGCCGAAGGCGGTGTAGGTATTTTCGAGACGGCTTTCTACGGCGTGATGATAGTGCTAACTTTCGTCTGGCCCCTGCTAGGCGCGCACGTCCGGCTTGAAAAGGAAAAGGAGCGGCTCAAAGATGAGGTCGCCCGGCGTGTAGAAGCCACCATAGCCGAGCTACACAGGCGGGTAGACAGCAGCGACATGCAGGGCCGGGACGCCCTCAAAGATACGCTGGATGGCCTGGTCACCGAGCAAGGCGTGATAGACAAGCTGCGCACCTGGCCCTGGCAGACGCAGACGATAAGCGGGGTAGGTGCGGCCTTTCTCTTGCCGCTGTTCATCTGGTTCATCCAGCGCTTGCTCGAACGCCTGGGGGTTTAGAGATCGTCTAACAACTATCTCTAAACTTGTAGATTGTAGCGGTACGTTCTTACGTCGACAGGAGCACCCGTGATAGACCAAGATGGTCAGGCGAAATCAGTACCCAGGAAAGTAGACAGGCGCAGGTTGTGGCTCGTACTGGCGGCGGTGACAGTGCTGATAACAATAGGTGTTGCGGCGTGGCTACTTACCCGATCACCGGGCGTCTACACTGGCGGAAGAGCCAAGACCTCAGGACCGCCGGTGCCCTGGCCTACCATTTTAGCTGTAGCAGAGCAGGAAGCGCACAAGATAGATAAGGACTCTCTGGTAAGCGGCTTTCCTGCTGCTACTACATTAGGCTTTACTACCTGGGGCATTACAAATAGTGTGCTGATACATTTCACTTACGCAAGAGCTAACGGCCGCATGATTGACATTAGCTTCGAAGATGCTTCCCCGGTTACCACCCTGGAAGTACAAGATAGAGAGAACGCTGCTGGGTTAGGGTTCGAGATGTACAGGTTAGCTCAAGAGCAGCTCCAGGAAAGATACCGCAGGCTCACTGAGCTAAAGCTAGGTCCCAGAGAAGCGGTACAACGCACCTGGGACCAGGTAAGGCAGACTGCCAGGGAAAATGGTATAGCTGACCCGCAACCAAAGCCGATCTCCATTATCCTGTCCGAAGAGCAGCTAGCCTGGAGCATAATCTACATAGTAGACGATGCTGCGGTACCCACGCCTGATTGGGATGAGAAGCCGGTTAAGGTTGAAGGAAGCTTCAGCGGAAGATTCATCGTTGACGACCGTACTGGAGAGATACTCAGCAGTGAGTACACGGACAAGCGTGGTACCATCATATATGAGGGTCCATAGGAAGTGTCGCCTCGGTGCTTGTGGCTCCTGAAATAAGTTCCAGGTAGTAATGCGTACAATAGTGTGCCCTTTATCAGTACCCGACGATGGGCTGTGCGTGCTGCTCTCCTCGCTAGATCCCCCGTAACCTGTGTTGCGTTGGTCACGCATGTAACTTAGAACATATTTGCTGTTTTCATGTGTAAAACCTGGCAGTTCTAGCCCAAATCGGGTATAATAAGGGCTGAGGTATATTAATATAAGTAGGTGAGAGTCTGCTTTAGAGTTTGTGTAGAAGACTTGAGTTTGGAGTTTTGGAGGCTTTGCACGCATGGAAATAGGCATGATTAGAACGGTCAACCTGGATACGGAGATGCGGTCGGCGTACCTCGATTACGCAATGAGCGTGATCGTGTCCCGCGCCCTCCCCGACGTCCGGGACGGCCTCAAGCCGGTGCAGCGGCGCGTGCTGTACGCGATGAACCAGATGGGGCTGCGGCATAACGTGTCCTACCGCAAGAGCGCCGGTATCGTGGGTGAGGTGCTGAAGGAGTACCACCCGCATGGTGACGCCTCTGTGTACGACGCCCTGGTGCGTATGGCGCAGGACTTCTCCCTCCGCTACCCCCTCGTGGACGGTCAGGGTAACTTCGGCTCGGTGGACGGCGACCCGGCGGCTGCCATGCGCTACACCGAGGTCCGCATGCGCCAGATAGCCGAGGAGTTGCTGGCCGACATTGATAAAGAGACGGTGGCTTTCGTCCCCAACTACGACGAAAAGGCGATGGAGCCAACCGTCCTCCCGGCGCGCATACCGAACATGCTGCTCAACGGCGCTGCCGGTATCGCGGTCGGTATGGCGACCAACATCCCGCCCCACAACCTCGCGGAGCTTTGTGACGCCGAGACGTTCCTCATTGATAACCCCGACGCCACGGTCGAAGAATTGATGCAGTTCGTGCCCGGCCCCGATTTCCCCACGGGCGGTATTATCGTGGGCAACGAGGGCATCCGCGACGCCTACGCCACCGGCAAGGGCCGGGTGGTGATGCGTGCCAAGGCCTACATCGAAGAGAGTCGCGCCGGGCGCTACAGCGTCATCGTGACCGAGCTACCGTTCCAGGTGAACAAGGCCAACCTGCACGAGAAGATAGCCGAGCTTATATCGGACGACAAGCTACCGGGTGCCGGTATCGTGCGTGACGAGTCGGACCGCAACGGTATGCGCCTGGTGATTGAGCTTAAGCGAGATGCCCAGCCCAAGAAGGTGCTCAACCTGCTGTTCAAGCACACGGCCATGCAGAGCACGTTCGGCGTGAACATGCTGGCCCTGGTGAACGGCAACGAGCCTCGCGTGCTCACGCTGAAGAAGGCGTTGCAGCACCACATCGAGTGGCGGCAGGAAGTAATCACCCGCCGCACCCAGTACGAGCTGCGGAAGGCCCAGGAGCGCGCCCACATACTCGAAGGTCTCAAGATCGCCCTGGACAACCTGGACCAGGTGATCAGCACGATTCGCGGGAGCCGCACGCCCGACAGCGCCAAGACCAACCTGAGGAGCACCTTCAAGTTCTCCGAGGTACAGGCCCAGGCCATCCTCGATATGCGCCTCGCCCGCCTGGCAGCCCTGGAGCGCGCCAAGATAGAGAACGAGTATATAGCGGTTATCAAGGAGATCGGCTATCTCGAAGACCTGCTGGCTAACCCCCAGAAGAGATACGGCCTCATCAAGCAGGACCTGGCGGAACTGAAGGAGAAGTACGGCGACGCACGGCGCACCCGCATCGGCCAGTCTACCTCTACCGAGTTCAGCGAAGAAGACCTCATCCCCGACTTGCAGGTGCTGGTGACGATCACTGACAGGGGCTACGTCAAGCGCCTGCCGCACGACACCTACAAGCGCCAGCACAGGGGTGGCAAGGGCATCATCGGCATGGTGACCCGCGAGATGGACGCCGTGCAGCACATGATTACCTGCAACACGCTGGACAACCTGCTGTTCCTCACCGACAAGGGCAAGGTCTACCAGCTAAAGGCCCACGAGGTGCCGGATACCAGCAGGCAGGCCAAGGGCCTCCCGCTGGTCAACCTGGTGTCGCTGGAGCCGGGTGAGCAGGTAACGGGGCTTATAGCGGTGCGCGACTTCAAGGCCGATGGCGCTTACCTGGTGCTCGCCACCAGGCAGGGCAAGATCAAGAAGACCCCGCTTACCGACTATAGCTCGGTGCGCTCGACGGGGATAATCGCGCTCAACCTGGAGCCGGGCGACTCGCTCGCGGCGGCCAGGCTCTCGCACGGCAACAGCGACGTGCTGGTAGCCACCCGCAAGGGCCAGGCGGTCCGCTTCTCCGAGACCGAGGTGCGCCCGATGGGCAGGGTAGCTGCCGGGGTGTCCGCCATTCGCATCGGCAAGGGCGACGAGGTGGTGGGCATGGACGTGGTGCGCCCCGACTCCAAGGCTTCGCTGCTCATCGTATCGAAGAAAGGCATGGGCAAGCGCACGTTGGTGAAGGGCTTCCCTCGGCACCACCGCGCTGGCGGCGGCGTTCGCTCGATGATCCTCACCGAGAAGAGCGGCGAAGTGGCGATTGCCCGCATGGTCTTCCCCGACGACGACCTGGTGGTGATATCTACCAACGGTCAGGTAATCCGCATGTTTGCCGATAGCATCCCGCACTACGGTCGAAGCGCGCAGGGTGTGACGATCATGAACATGAAGGGCAAGGACGAGGTAGCCTCTATCGCTCGCATACCGCGCACCGACAAGAGCGGCAAGCTGCTGGGCGACGACGACCTTGAGGTGCTCACCGAGGACCAGGTGTACGAGGGGCTGGACGGTGACGAGTCGGACGGCCTGGTGGTCACCGAAGATGGCGACGGGGTAGCGCCTAGTCATAAGGGTCGAGGGCAGGGCAAGGCGATGACCGACGTGCTGAACGCCACGGTCACACCTTCCGAAGTGGGTGGCGATGGCAACGGCAGCAAGCGCAAGGCCGGTAAGGTCACACCACCGGCAGCCAGGAGCGACGGCAAGAACCCGCCACCGCCCGTAGACATCAAGACACGGCAGCGGAAGAAGTAACAAGCGGAAAACAAAAACACCTCCCCACGCGGGGAGGTGTTTTTGTTTTGGTAGAACACTTACGTGCTCGCCCTAGTTATGAAGTCTCACAGCACGATCATGCTTATGGCCTCGCGGGAGTATGGCAGTTGGGGAAGAAGGTGTTAGCCACGATCTTCGCTGCCTGCGCCCTGGTGACCGAGTGGTTGGGCCTGAAGTAAGGCCTTCCCGAGGGCCCGCAAGGCTCGCCTGCCGCACCGCACGGGTAACCACCCACTATGCCACGCACGAAGAGACGCTCTACGTACTGGTAGTAAGAGGAAGGTGAGCTACTGGGCGGCACGTCCTCGAACGAGTGGCTTGACACAGGCTCGTTGTAGCCTGCTGCGTTAGACACTATCTTGGACATCTGCCCCCTGGTGGCGTTGGCACCCGGCCTGAAGTACGGCCTGTTACCTGCCTCACATGGCTCCCCTGGTCCACCGCACGGGTATCCACCCATCACTCCGGCGGAGGACAGGCGATTGATCCACTGGAAGAAGGGCGATGCGGGTGCTACGTCCTGGTAGATCTGAGCGCCTGGATTGGCATTCAGCCCGGAGGCTTCGGACACCAGCTTGCTGATCTGTCCGCGGGTGATAAAGTTGGCGGGCCGGTAGTAGGGATTACCAGAGCTACCGCAGGGTTCAGCCTGGCCCGTCTCCGGGTTTGTACCTCCACACGGATAGCCGCTGATGATGCCTCTACAGGCAAGGCAGCGGACGTATGGGTAGAACGACGATACATCGGTGCTCGGCGGCACGTCCTGGAACTGGATTGGGCACGCCGTGGGGGTAGCGGTGGGCGGGCCTGCGGGGCACGCTTCGAGGCTGTACTCTAGCCTCAGGCCGGGGGGAAGTTTTTCCTCCAGACAAGAGTAGCTGACGTACTGTGTGTTGGCGGTACGCTGAACGCCCGAGTTTGCGCTGGCGCCATCGTCCCCGTTTTCTCCCATAATCACTGTTACATCGGACGAGCCTTCAGTAAAGATAACCTCGAAGGTCGCTCTCGTCCCGTTTGCTCCACTGAAGTACTTGGCATCCCACAGTACGATGAACTGCCTATTGGGAGCGGTACCTGTGGTTGCAGTGAAGATGCCACAGCCCACGCACGGGTCCGGGTTGGGGTCCTCGGTATCCACGCAGTTGTTGGTGCACAGGTCCGTAGTGTAAGCATGAATGGTGTACGACTCGTTCCTGTTCGGGAAGCAGTCATCCCCGTAGGCGAGGTTCGCAGGGCCGAATGTGAGGCTACCGTTGGTCAGTGCGAAGGCCTGCGTGAAACTCTTGTCGTAGAACGTCACAGGGAAGGGTAGTTGTATTTGCGCGGCGCAGTCGTCGCAGAAGACGCCGGTGTTGTTGGTGGCGGGTAGCAATGAGGCTCCCGTGCGCGTTATCACCGAGTAGTTCATGCATATTCCAGGCGTGACAGTGGGCACAACCGAAGTGCTTGTAGCCGTGGGAGGCGTGCCGGTCACGGTTGGGGTATTGGTAGGCTGCACGAACGGCGCGCTGGGCAGCGGCCACACGTAGAGGCCGCGGTTGCGGGTCCATACCGCGAGGGTCGTGAAGCCACGGTCTATCGTCAGGTCCGCTACCCACACGTTAGGTAGGCCGTTGGTGAAGCGGGTCCACACCGGGGTCGCGGCATCAATGTCATTGGTGAAGAACAGGCCGGAGTCGGTGCCGACGAAGACCTGCTGGCGGAACTTCGGATTCACCATGATAGAGTCGACAGGCAGATTGGGCAGGTTACCAGTCTTGTTCTCCCAGGTGCGGCTGGTGCACAGGAGCCCGCTACACGTAACGCGGAACACGTGTCCCGGAGTAGCCGGAGTAGCCTGGTCGAATCCACCCACTGAAGCGTAGCCGATGGTCGGAGTGATCGGGTCTGTCGTCACGTCGAGGATGGGCCGGTTAGGTAACACGGCATTACCGTTGGTGACGTTCACCCACTGGGCGCTATTCGGCACGCCCTGGCCCAGGTTGAAGCCGTACCAGACGTTGCCGTCGCTGGTACCCGCGATAGCCGTAGTGGACATGCTAATCGCATACTGGAGCTGGTTGATAAAAGGCGCGCAGGCCCAGCCCAGGCTCAGCGGATTTTGACATACAGGCTGGGAATCGGTGAGGAACGGGCTGTTGATGTACCAACTGTCCGAGGTCTGCGCGCCGTCTGTCGTCTCCCATACCCGGTAGGTACCTGCGATCAAGTGCGTACACCCGGTCGCAGGGCAGTTATGCTTGTAGATCTCGTAAGGCATAGCAAACGCCCTATTGTCAAGGAGCCAGGGCGCGTCGAACCCGCCCGGATTGACCGGGAGATAAGGCCCATAGCCGCCCTGGGTAGAGCGCCACATGATGCTGTAGTTACCCGTCTGATACCAGGTCTGGTTGTTTACAGGCTCGATGGCCGCGAAGAAGCCGTCGCCGCCTATGCGCAACTGCCACTCTTCGGGTCCGAGGCTGCCGGGGCCGCCCTCCCACACGTTCACGAACGAGCCGTTGTCCTGGGTACCTCCGTTAGCGCCCGGTAGAGGCCCGGTCGCAAAATTGCCGGTGATGTCGCCGTTATAGAACTCCATCGTGTTCACAGAGGCGTTCATCGAGATGATGGTCGGCCTGGTCGGAGAGACGACGTTGGCGTTGTTGGTGAACCAGATACCACCGTCGTTCCCGAACAACACCTGGCTGGACGAGCCGGGCATGTACCTGAAGTCGTGCTGGTCCGGGTGTATCCAATCGCCGCCGGAATATACGCAGCCGATGTTCTGGAAAGTCTGCCCACCATCAGTCGATTTGAAGGCGTCCACCTCACCAAAGACGATTACGTTCGGGTTGTTAGGATCTACGTCAATAGCCTGGTCGTAGAAGGCCTGACCGTAGTTCGCGGACTCGGGTTCGGGGCTGCAATCGAGCAGGGCGTCTCCCGTTGAGCGTTGTTCCCAGGTCTCGCCGCCGTTGGTGGAGCGCCAGAAGCCGAGCACGCCCAGGGCCGAAGCATCAGAGGCCACAGCGTAGATGATCTGCGGATTGCTCGGAGCGATGGCGAGGTCGATGCGGCCAGGCTTGCTGTTGGACGCCGTGCCGTTGCCTGTGTCGGCGGGCCAGCCGTTATTACCCCTCGTTATCAAGCTAAAGGAGGGGCAGCCACTTGAAGGCATGGTGGCCGAGTAGACGCCGTTGGCACCGTTGGCGGTACCAGAGGCAAAGCCAATCGCATAATAGACCGTGGTAGTGGCACCGTTATCGCGTAGCAGTATCTCGGTGTTGTCCTGGCGCTGGGTGCCAAAGGTATTGGTGAAGGCGCTTGTGTAGCAGGGCCCCGACCAATTCGCGCCACCGTCGTAGGACATGCGGAGGTCGTTCTTGGTGCCCGCGATCAGCGTATTGGGGTTGTTGGGGTCTACCTTCACGGCACCAACGGCATTGTACGTGCCGGAGCCGCTGACCGCAGTTCCGCGCGTGGGCGTGAACACGTCAGCGCCCAGCACCGCCCACGATGCCCCGGCATCGGTGCTCTTGAGAATGCCCTGCGCGCCCCGAGCCGAACCTACTGCTCGGAAGTCACCTGTAGCCACATAGAGGGTGTTAGAGTTCGTGGGATCGATGGTAACTTCATCGATGGTGAGGGTGCTTATGGTAGGATCGTCGGTCAGAGGACTCCAGGTGGTGGCTTCGCTACAGCAGTTGGTAGTCTTCCACACACCGCCGTTAGACACGCCCAGGTAAACTGTGGAGCTTACCACAGGGTCTATCGCCACGGAGTTGATGCGCCCGCTGACCAGTCCATAGTTGAAGCAGGTGAAGCAACCGTCCGCCTGCCCAGGCTCAGGCCCCAGACTTATGAGGGCGTTAGGGTCCAGGGCGAGGGGGGCCTGGCTCTTGGATTTGTCGTACACTACCTTACCAGCGGGGATGCCTACCGGCATTTTCGCGACCTGCTTGTGGGCTTCTTGTAACCATGCCCCATCGAAGTAGCCAAGGGGGTAGGTGTAGCGGCTGAGGAAGTACTCCTCTCGCCCGCGCAGTACCTCCCTTTCTTCGCTAGGGCTGTCTCCTGGCATGATTACGCCGCGCAGGTGCTCATCACCCGCGCCCGCTGTGCCGTTAGCTCCATTCTGGCCTATCCCTGGAGCCGTCCTGCCCGGCGACTCCTGGTAGCGCCAAACCAGCGCAGCAGTGACCACGCTTAATAAGAGCGCCACTAAGAGGCCTATGCGCCGAATTTTCACACGATCTTCCCTTTGCGACATCACCTTTCTCCTTCCTGTAGCACATTAACATTAGCGGAGGTATGGGTAAGGTAAAGACAGCAGTGGCTCAGAGCGTGCTCTCCTGGGACATGGGAACAGGGACGGCTTGCATCAAATGGGCCGGGGTGTCTTTTGTGGTGTGGGTCGTCAGACAGCCATCTAGAGGTGAAGGTTTGCTGCCTGCGTGGGTTGGTTAGGTCCGCTACTCTGTAGTAGAGACTGGTACTTTCTGCATGGATTGTGCCCTCGATTCTGATTCGCGCACCGTCGACGCCTCCAAAGCAACATACTTAATCGACAGGGGAGGCTCGCACTGACTGGTGCGAGC
>JALZHG010000246.1 GCA_030914045.1 Chloroflexota bacterium
CCTCTTCACGCACCAAATAGCATAAGCCGCATCACGTTTCACGTTTCACGTTTCAGGAATCCTTCAGCCTGTGCTCAGGGGGCGTGCCTTTGGGTGTGCCTTTGGATGGAGGGTCGGTGGCGTGCTCGCCGGGGCCGGTGATTACGCGCAGGGCACCGGGGATCAGGTTGATGCTGGCGGGGGTGAAGCCCCGCGGGAGGGCGTCGGCGTGCACGGGCCAGGGACGGCGCCGTGAGGTAAGCACCTGCACCTTCTTGGCCTGGTAGACGCGCACATCGGGATGGCCTGCGTTACTCCCCAGGGTGATCTGCTTGCCGTTGAGGCTGTGCCTGCCATGTCCCCTCAGGCGGCGCGGGTCGGCCCGGTGCAGCAGGGCGCGCAGGACGTGGCGGACGAACGACCACTTGCTGAAGTTGCGAAAAATAACCACGTCGAACCTGCGGTCGTCCACCTTCGCGTCGGGGGCCAGGGGCACCGAGTAACCCCAGTAAGGGCCGTTGGCGACCAGCACCACCAGGGCCTTTATGCGGATGGCCCTGCCGTCCAGCACCACCGTGACGGAACGAGGTCTGAACTTGAAGAATGTAGTCAGGGCGTCAAACAGGCGTACGTACTCGCCCTTGTCCACCTTGTTGAGGATGGGGAAGATGGCGGCATCTAGGCCGACGCCGGCCGTTTCGAGGAAGTAGGTGCCGTTACAGCGCCCCGCGTCCACCTTCTTGATCTCGCCCAGGCGCAGCACTTTGGCTGCTTCTTCCAGGTCGAAAGGCACGTGCATCATGCGGGCCACATTGTTGGCGCTACCCAGTGGCAAAATACCGAGCGTGATTTTGCGACCTATAAGGGCGGTAGCCACCTCGCCTACCGTGCCGTCGCCCCCGCAGGCGATTACGATGTCGTACTTCTCCTTGAGCGCCTGTTGAGCCAATTGCGTGGCGTGGTTGGGGTACTGAGTTTCCAGGAAGTCAGCCTGGATGCCATTGGCTTCGAGCACGCGCCGCACGTCGTCCACCCCCGCCGTGTTGGTAGTGATGCCGCCCTTCTTGCCTGCGGCAGGGTTGATTATGACCGCCACTTTGGTGCCGGGTGGGATGTTGTCGTTGACCTCTTCGGGCGCGTAGGCTTCCTGTCCTTCTAGAAGCGGCGTGACACCGTCATTGGGGGTTACCTGCTGCGTTTCGTCCTCTTGCTGCTTCACCAATTGAACCATGCTTGCTTCCTTCTCCCATGCGCGAGTAAATGCAAAGTATTGCAAGCGACTGTAATGCAAAAGGCGGGCCAAGCCTTGTGAGTGGCCTGGAAACTACCTGTTATACTACACCAGCAGCAGGCTGCGGCACGCACCGCACCGGCATATTCTTTATCCATGCACCCACCGGGCAAGCTATTCAGACAGGAGGCAATATGGGCAGGGACGAGAGGGAAGACACTACGATCTACAAAGTGGTTGTGAACCATGAAGAGCAGTATTCCATCTGGCCGGCCGACCGGGAGAACCCGTTAGGCTGGAATGATGCAGGCAAGCAAGGGACTAAGAAAGAATGTCTTGCCTATATTGAGGAGGTATGGACGGACAGGCGGCTGCAACGTCCAGAGAAGATTCGACAGTATCCGGAACTTATCCCGTAAAAGGGGTGAGTCCAGAACTTTTCCTGAGCGAAAACGGGAAAGTACGGTACTGCCGCTTGTGGGTCTTCCCTGGGAATTGCCGGTCCGCGTCCAATCTAGGAAGGAGACTTACGGGAGTCGTGGAGGTTTGTGCAAGTAACTTAAGATGCATATCTATAAAGAGGAAGGCATCACAATTCTTGTGACACAAACCACCATCGAGAGGTCCTGACATAGTTGTAATTGCCTCTCAGCAGGCGACTCTTATGGTCCGGAATTACTATTCACAATGGCAGGGTCGGTTCAGTTTACCCATGCTACGGAGGGGTCGTTGAGGCTGTGTTAGCAGCAGGTCGGCGCACGGTTAATGTGACCTCTATGACGGGACCAACATACCGCGTGTACATCCACACGCGGTAGCGTGTCGTAAACTTCTGCTCGTGTACGCCTTCTGGTAACTGGGGTGCTTTGAATGGCTTGTCGTAATCAGTAAAGGTGTAGCGTTGACCGCTCTCAACGGTCTTGTCTACGGCAATTTGTACGTAAGCGCCAAAGCGTTTCTCTTCGTCCTCCTCTAGATTCGCGAGCAAGTCGCCTCTCTGATTAGTAAGGGTGTATGGTGGGCGTGGAGACACAGTAATCTCTGCGAGCACTTCCTCCCCAGGAGCGACTACTATCTCATCACGGAAAGGCTCATCTGGCGTATCCACCTTGCGATACCTCACGCTGATTACATCTATAGCCTGAATACTCAATGGCAGAGGCAGGCGCGAATGTGTCAGGCCCATGCTCTCCGTGCCGGTCCATACATGATCACTGTCATAAGGGCACCTCGAACAAGCAGGGCCAAAGGCTATGCTAAGTGTGGGGATCGTGTTATACGTAACCCAAGTTTGCCCATCCAGGTACGCCACCCCCCCTGCAGTTGCTGCCCATACTCGGTTATGAGGATCAATGGCAACAGCTTGTACTCTGTCATCTGGCAAACCATCACTAATGTGATAGGTTCTCCAACCTCCCGCTTCGTATTTGCTTACACCGTTTGAAGTGGCGAACCACACCGATTCAGGAGATGCAACATCAGCGTTACGCACTGCAATTCCAAATACTAGGTCGCCACCCAATTCACCTTTCTCAGAGGTGCGGTGTATCCATTTCCCATCGGCTTTGCTGTATTGGCTTACGCCTCGTCCCATGTGTGCCACCCAGATGTTGCCGCTATCGTCAAAGGCAATGGCATGTGTATGATTGTTAAATAACGTGCCCTTCCCGCCTGAACCAGTATGATAAGGTAGTATCCACCTGTCTCCGTCTAACTTAGCAACACCTTCCCAAGTCGCTGCCCAAACTTGGTCATCTTTGTCCACGGTAATCCCAAACGTTTCGAGCGTTGGCAGTCCATCGCTAACTGTATAGTTGCGCCATCGCCTGCCATCGAACATGAGCACGCCGCCCTTTTCTGCAGCCGCCCAAACCCGGCCTTTGCTGTCCAGTGCTAGTCCATTAATGTTCTTGGCCGCGCCCTCTCCAGGTACCCCACAAACTGTCCAACTCTCGCGATTGTAGTGGCCAATTCCATTAGCAGGGTTCTGGTCAGTTACAAAATACCCGATCCAAAGGCCCCTTTGGTCTATGGCAAGGGATCGGATCTTATCATTCAGGACAGCACCTGTCGAGCTTTCGGTTGTGAAGGAACTGACTCCTTGATGACGTAAGAATTGCCCTGCATTTTGGACCTTGAATCTCCGAGTCTCGCCACACACAGCCAGGGGGATTGTCACACTAGGACGTACAAGTAAGAAAAGAGTGCTCAAAGAAATAAGGAATAGGCTACCAACAATTAGAAGTCTTATCCATAGTGGATTGCGCTTCACGGGTGCCTGGGGCTTCACGGGAAGTGTACGCAACACCTCTTCGGAACTGATATTGTCTTGTTCATGACCGTCACCTACCACATCACCTGACTGATCAGTTGGAACACCTACACTTGTTGTTCCAGAACATACATTCTCTTGCTCGAACAAGATCTGCGAAAACCTCTTAATGGCAGCTTGTCGTATGTTGAAGAAGGCTCGCTCTGACATAGAGTATGGTCGTCCTGCAGAAAGCATTGCATCAACAGTAAGTTTCTCCCAGAAGCGCCCATATAAAAGGTCAGCGTAGCTTTCATTCTCGTCGCGCAGTAGTTGAAGGATTTCGGCATACACCTGTCTTAGTGCCTGATAGACAGGCATCCCAGGGCTTTCAGAGATCTGTTTGGACAATAGGCATTCGGGACTCCAACCTTTCCATTGCTCTAGATCCTTCTCCAGCTTTGGTGGATTCGCAATGGCCTTTAGTATTCGTTCTACATCAGCTTCCATCCCATCAGGTCTCTGGGGCAACTTCATGTACTGCTCCTCAATTGACTATGAGTTCTTGTCAAGGCTGAAACAATACACATCCGGGGCAAATAGAACTTACGAAAACACTGCTTGCACAACCATACAGAGACCGTACACTCTTTTTGCAGGGTCTTCGTATTGCTTTTTCTGAGCAAGTTCGTACCATAAGGGCAGGCTAACACATAAGGAGCTAGCTAATTGTCTTGTCAAACTGGCGTGGAAAGTCCCGACTATTATATCACGAGAGTAGGTCATGGCAATGAACTGTTGAAGTGCAGCAGGTTCAGATACAACGAATCAACAGCGGATCTACTGACGCTGAGTGTCTACTAGTCAGGATAGAGAAGGCGTCCTGTAACATGACCAACAGGAGCCTGGGGGTAATTTTGACAACTGCCTGTCCTAGACTAGCTTTTGCGGCATCTGCGATATCGCAGGCACGCACAGCCTACGCCGACGGTATCAGGCAAGTCTGTAACCGAAACTCCACCACGATTGGGATTACAGCTGAAAACCTCTCGCGAGGATAGTAGGATCTGTCAGCTATGTCCTGGAGCTTGCGTCGAGGGGCAGCGTCCTTCTGTCGGGGCTTCCCGGGCAAAGAATGTATATATCGCGGATGCTCGTACCAGGCCAGGAAAGTAGGAGCCAGTTCACCAAGTGTATATGACAGCTTTAAGGGGAACGAAAGCTGTCGGTGTACTCACCAGCATAGCCAAGGAGTGCAAGTGAGGCTGACCTCTTACGAGAGGTCAGCC
>JALZHG010000063.1 GCA_030914045.1 Chloroflexota bacterium
GTACCACGCCCCGTGACAGGTTCCGCCATCGTGCTGACGAGGGGCTGGCCCGTCGTCCAGTCGATGGACTCGCCTGGAGTCACGAACCCGCGCCCGGTGCGGCTGGCGTACCATTGCAAGCGCGCCAGCGACGTAGCGTCGTTACCCTGCCAGTGCTCCAGCATGGCCGCGTACATACTCATCTGGGGCCATACCGGCTCGGCAGCCGCAGCTTCGTACTGCCCGCCGGGGCTGTACGGGCTGGAGTAGTAGAAGGGGTCCTGCTCGTAACGGGCCACGCCGTAGCCGTCATGAGTCAGCGTGCTAAGCACCTTGATTCTGTGGTCGCGCACCCGCGAGTCGGTGGCGGGCAGCATGCCGAACACCCACAGCAGGTCCGACGAGGCGTCCACCAGGGTGCGAGCCGTGCCGTCGGTGTTAACAGCGCGGTTGAAAGAGCGGGTCGAGTCGTTCCACAGGCCGCGGTGGGGCGAAGCGGTGAAGGAACGCAGCGTGGCGTTCTTTATCGTCTGCGCGCTCGACAGGTAGTTGGTGGCCCTCGTGGTGTCACCCTTCTCCGTCGCCAGGTAGCGGGCGGCGTTCAAGCCTTCCGCGTAGGTCACCTGGGTGAAGGTGTTGAACTCGATTGCCTCCTCCCAGATCGAGGCGTCGGCGGCCCCTAAGCCGTTCGCGCCGATGTTGTTCCTGATCCAGTCGCCGGAGCGCGTGACCTGCGTCCATACGCCGTTCAGGAAGTTCATGGCCGTTGTGGGGTTTGTGGCCTTCAGGATGTTGTAGTGCCGGTAGACGCCCATCAGGAAGAGGCCGATGGCATCGTGCTCGGGTTCCACGAAGGAGATCCATTGGTTGGCGTGCCAGGCGCTGTAGTTGGTGTGCCAGGTGCCGTCGGTGCTCTGCACCGACGCCATCCAGTTCCAGTATTTCTCGGCCTCGGCCAGGTGGTTGGTGGCGTCCATGCCCATAGCGGTAACCGCCGCGTCTCGCACCCACACCTTGTACTCGTAAGCTGGGTTGGTGGCGGCGGGCCACGAGCCGTACTGGGGCTGCTGCGACTGCTTGTTGATCACCATACTGCGGTCGAAGGCCGTGTTGAGTCCCGCGTCCGTCATGCTGGTGCGCCTGCCCGCGTTGAGCCAGTTGGTGTACTGGGTGGCGGTCTGCCCCAGCCAGTAGTCGGCGGTCTGCGCGCGGGCGGTATCGGCTGCCGACTCGGCGGCGGCCTGATTGGTGCCAATCGTGTAGTAGAAGGAGAGCGAGGCGCTGCTGCCCGCAGTTAGGGTGATCGTCTTCTGGAAACCGAGGTCCAGGTTCTGGGACCACAGGTCGCCGTTGTTCTTCAGCGTGCCGTTGGCGTCGAACTGGTACCACGCGCCTGAAGTGGTGTTGGCGGTGTTGGAGTCGGAGTCGTTACCCACCTGGCGGGTATCCATCGTCTGGAACGCGCCGAACTCCATGTAGTACTGGCCCGTTTGGCTCATGTCGGTGCCCAGCGCGTTGCGGCTTACGTCCCACCAGCCATGTTGCCAGCCGGGAGTAGGGTTGTTCTTGGTCTTGTTGTTCAGGTGTAGCTGTTCCAGGAAGTTGATGGTGCGCGAGCCAGTCGTCAGGTTCTGGAGCGTGTACTTGACCACCACGAACGGCTGGTTGGGCACCATTGCGTACTGCTTGGTAATCTTCACGGGCAGCGCACTGGTGCCGTAGTTGAGGTACTGCACAGTCAGCGTGCCATCCGTCTCTATCCAGGCTTCGGAGTCGAACTGGTGCGCGTCGGTGTACTTGACGAGCGTGCCGGTCTGATCGCGGAAGAAAGCGGTGGAGTCGACGATCTGGTTGGTGGGCCAGTCGCTGCTGAAGCGAATCTCCGCTAAGCGAGGCCCGAAGGTGCCGGTATCCGCAGGGCTTAGCTTGCTAGCCATGTGGATGCCGATCATGTTGCTCCAGTTGTTCATCCAGAGGCTCGTTGCCGAGGCGGCAGCAGGTGTGGTCTCACGCAGCACCACCAGGTTGTCCAGGTTGATAGCCCCGGTGTTGCCGGTGCCGTACCATAGCACTACCTGGTGCACGCCCGCCGAGAGGCGCACCACCTTTTCCGCCGTGCCCCAGACGGCCCAGTGATTGAGGTTACGGAAGCTGATCGTGCCCGCGCCCTGGCCGTCCACGAACAGCCCTCGGGTAGTGTTGCCCGTGCCGCCGTTTGCATATCGGAAGCGTAGGGTGTAGCTGTCGTTGGCCGGGACGTTAACCAGGAACGATACACCGTCGCCACTGACACTATTGCCGTCCACGAAGCCGGTGCCGGTATAGCCCGCGTGGTTCGTGTTGGTGGTGACAGCCGTCTTGATGGCCGACTCGGCCTCGTACTGTCCGCCAGCCGGTGTAGTAACGGTGCGCTTCACGTATATCATGTCCCAGTACTTGAGGCTGGGCACGGTGAACTGGACGTAGTTGCCCTGCGTGTCGCTGCCCGTCGTGTAGGTGAGGGAAGACGTTACGCCGTGGTCGTTGTCGGGGCTTGCCAGGTAGACGCCGCTTATCGTAGCGTTAGGGCCGGGGTAATACTTGACGCCCACGTTGGTCTGGAAGGTGGGTTGGACGCCGGAATTGCGCCACTGGTCGTCGTTACCAATCAGGTTGATCAGGTGGATGATATCGTAGCCCGGCTTGCGCTTCACCATCTCCCAGACGGTGCCTGAGGAGGCGTTGCCGCTCAGCGTCTGGCCGGTGGTCAGCGAGAGCCACTGCGCGCCCTGGTCGGCGGGCACCACGTCGGCATCGAACAGGAGATTCTCATATGCCGTGGCGAAGCTGTAGTAGTCTCTCATCGCGCTCTTGAGGGAGTTGCGCATGCTCTTCGACTTATTGGGATAGTACTCGTGGGCGAGCATGTGGTTCTGGTCGCCAAGCTCGATGTGCGTAGCGCCGCTGGCGAACATCATGGCGTCGGCCAGGCGGACGGAGTGATCGTCGAACGTCCCCAGGGTCAGATGGTCCACGTTGATCGCGCCGGAGTTGCCCGAGTCGTAGGCCAGCTTCACGGTGTGGGTGCCGGCGGTCAGGCTGGTCTTCTGTATCCAGGCATCGTGCGCCCAGGTGTCCCAGTTGGCCTGGTCGGAAAACGAGACCTGGCCCAGCAGCACGCCATCCACGTAGACGTTGCGCGTGGCGGTGGAGCCTATGTCATTGGCATAACGGAAGTCGAGCGAGTAGTCGCCGGTCTCCGTGAAGTTGACGCTCCAGGTGATCGATTCACCCACCGCGTCGAAGCCGTCCACGAAGCCGGTGCCGGTGTAGCCGGGGTGGTTGGTGTTGGTGGTCACGCCAACGCGGGTGGCGGTCTCAGCCTCGCTCTTGGGGCCGAGGTTCTCGCCGTAGTTCATGTATCCGGCCAGCACCACCGCCTTGCCGCCGTTGTTGCGCTTAAGTTGCTCGACATAGTTGCGAAGCTGGTTGTAGCTGTTGGAAAGGTACCAGATCTCGCTAAAGTCGAAGTCGCTGGCCCCGTACGTGGAGACATGGTTGGCGGCCCAGCCATCTACCGTGCCGTCCACGATGTTGAAGGTCATCGAGGCCCTGGCGGCGTTGTTAGCCACGAGGGCTGCCTTGACCGACTGCTGGAACTGCGGGAAGGTAGGGGGTATGTAGTGGGAGAAGCCGTTGTAGTCGTAGACGTTGTTGCGCTGGCCCATCTGGTCGATCTGGACCCCATCGAAGCCGGCCGTATTGATGGCGTCCTTGTACTCGTTGATAATGTAGTTCTGCCAGTTCACGTTGGCGGGGTTGAAGAGCCACAGGAACGCGCCATTGTTGAAGTCCACGTTTAGCTGACTGGCGTGATTGGTGTCGTTGAACATGCCCCAGGCAGGGTCGATGCCCCACATCTGCTGGTACCCTTCGCGGGCGGCATAGCTCATGGCATAGGCCATAGCGTTGGCGTTGTAGGCATGGACGGCGGTGATGTCGTTCTGTATCGTCTGCCACGAGATGGTACGGTTGAACAGGTCGACCCAGCTAGAATCGACCGTGCCGCCTGTCCGCTTGAACATCTTCTCGTGCCGCCACATCCAGTCGTAGAACTGGAACATATTGATATGGTAGTCCTCCGACATTTGCTTGATCATGTTGGTGCTCTGCGTGGAGGTACGCGAGGAGGGGAAGTCGGAGATGTAGCCATAGCGGGGGAAGCGGTTGGGAGTGGAGCTTACGTCAATGCCGGTGCCGTGGAAGTCAGTAGTGCCGGCGGTGATGCCGGCGTAGTAGCCGGTGAAGTCCCCGGCGGGCGCGGTCCAGTTGAACGTCCTGGTGGTTGAAGCGCCGTTGGCCAGGGTGAAGCTGGCGCTGGTGGCCGAGTGGACCTGGGTCTCCAGCTTCTTGATGCTGAGGCTGAGGGTGCCTGTCCAGGAAGCCCCTGTGGTATTCTTAAGTTCGGCGGTGATGACCACCGTGTTCCCGACGTTGTAACGGGCCTTGTCGGTGTAGACGCGGGTGATGAGCGTGCCGGTAGTGGCCGCGCTGGCTACCGTGGGTGAGAACGTTAGCTCCGCAGGGCGTGGGAGCGCCGAAGCCGGCACCAATGTGGTCAGTAGAAGGACCAGTGCAACCAAAATACGATACTGCCGCTTCATGAATGTAACCTCCTGTATGAGTGAAACTAAACGACAACCACCCGCAAATAGGCCGAAGAACCTGGGGAGCAAGGGAGAAAATGACTCTGCGGGACGCACAACGACGCTGCCGAAGATATATCTATCCTCCGCAACGCCACGCTCTTCATGTGAGTTGGAATGCAAGTCAAAGCATTGAATGCCTGTGCTTGCCATGCAGCATCGCACAGGCGAGTTGTACAACCAGAGTACGCGCGTCAATTTCTTGACCTTTTTTCAGTGAGCGAAGTTTAATAGATGTAGACTGCTTTGTCAAGGGGTAATTCCAGTTTTAGGAGGAACAGTTTTCCTCGTAGCCATTGACAGATGAGGTAAATTGCGCTATCCTACGTCAGGCTGGCCGCAACTTATTTCGGTTGCTGAATTTAGCTATGCTTTTCGGGAGTGGTATTCGTATGGTGCTAAGACTGCGCTCCGGTAACCGCGAATTGATAAGAGAGATCAACAAGTCTCTCGTGCTGAGTATCGTGCGCGATCACGAACCGATTTCGCGTACCGAGATCTCGCAGACCGTCAACTTGAGTCCCGCTACCGTATCGGGCATCACGGGCGAGCTTATCGAGCAGGGCCTCATCTACGAACATGAGGCCGGTACCTCCACGGGCGGCAGGCGGCCCATACTGCTAGCCCTCAACCGCCAGGGTGGCTTTGTCATCGGCATCAAGCTGGCCGAAACGCACATCGTGGCCGCGCTCACTGACCTGGGCGCGAACGTCATCGACCAGAAGGCCGCAGCACTGGGCGAGGACCGGCAGCCGGAGGCGGTCGTCGCGGTGCTGGCTGACACTGTTAACCAGTTGCGCGCCCTCCACCCGGAACGCCACATCTTTGGCGTGGGGCTGGGCATGGCGGGCGCCGTGGACCGGCGTCTCGGCATCTGTCACTTTTCGCCCTTCCTCAACTGGCACGACGTTCCATTGCGACGCATGCTCGAGCAGCGCCTGGAGCTGCCCGTGGTCCTGGAGAACGACGTAAACACCCTGACGATGTCGGAGAAATGGTTTGGCGCGGGTGTCGGAGTGAACGATTTCCTGGTCATTACGTTGGGGCGCGGCATTGGTATGGGCATGGTGCTGAACGGGCAGATATACCGGGGCGGCTGCGGAGGCGGAGGCGAGTTCGGCCACATCACTGTGGTGCCTGACGGGCCGCAGTGCGAGTGCGGCAAGCGCGGGTGCCTGGAGGCCCTGGTGTCCGATCCGGCCATCCTGCGCCGTATGCGCTCGGCCACCGGGCGCGACCTGACAATGGAAGAAGCAGCAGTACTGGCGCGCCAGGGCGATTCTACGGCACAGGGTATCTTCAACGCTGCCGCTCGCACGCTCGGCATGGCTATTGCCGACCTCGTGAACATCTTCAACCCTCCCCTGCTTATCGTGGGCGGCGAGGGCGCACGGGCCTTCGACCTGCTGCTGGATCCGCTACAGGAAGCCTTACAGGCCAACTGCTTCAACGGCTTCTTCGACGATATGCGCCTGGTGGTCGAACCCTGGGGCGACGATGCCTGGGCTAGGGGCGCGGCAAGCCTGATGCTTGAAGAACTGTTCCGCCCGACCCTGTACCACGACGACAGGGCGCGGGCCTCGTTAGTACTCCCACTCGGCGCGAATTAGCATACTTGAGCTTGACGTAGAGGCTTTGAACGGCCTCTACGTCGAACTGTGCGCAACTTACTTAGTTCACTTAATTAACTTGTAGGAGGTGAAGGCACGGACAGAGTATGGCCTGGTCAGCCACACACGACCGGCGCTATCGAGCCGTTATCTACTTGGACACAACTAACCCAGAGGAGTGAAAGGGGATACAAAGATGATCCGTAGATTTAAGCCAGCGTTGTTGCTGGTCCTTGTCCTGCTACTGCAAGCGTGCGGAGGCACCACGCCTTCGCCCACCGCCACCATCGCAACTTCGGCCGATACTCCCGTCGTTGCCGCCACCACCGAAGCCACCACGGCACCTACGGCTGCGGCCACCGAGGCTACCGTAGCAGCCACCGCTACCGAGGGGTCGGGTACGACGGGCACAAGCGACCTCAGCGGCACCGTGACTTTCTGGAGTTCCTATAACACGGTCTCCCTAGAGATGGAGACGCTCACCGGCGAAATCATCCCGGCGTTCCAGAAGTTGCACCCTAACGTCACGGTCAAGGCCCAGGCGCTGCCTGGCGATGAGTTGCGCCAGAAGCTGCTCACCTCCATAGCGGGCGGCGAAACGCCTGACGTGGTGCGCGCCGACATAATCTGGGTGCCGGAGTTCGCCGAGATGGGCGCGCTCGCCAAGCTGGACGAGGAGATGGAGGACTTTGACGAGTACAAGGAGCTAGTGTACCCCGGCCCCCTCTCCACCAACTTCTACAAAGGCAACTACTACGGTCTGCCCCTCGACACCAACACCAAGGTTGCCTTCTACAATAACGATGTCCTCTCGGCTGCCGGGATGAGCGCCCCTCCCAAGGACTGGGCGGAGTTCACCACGTTCTGCGAGAAGGTCAAGGCCTTGAACCAGCCCGACACCTACTGCTACGCCGAGAGCGGCACCGGCCCCTGGAGCATCCTCCCCTGGATTTGGAGCGGCGGTGGCAGCATCACCGACGAGGAGTACACCAAGGCAACAGGCTACGTGAACAGCCCGGAGACCGTCGCTGCCCTGACCACCCTGCGCGACATGATGAAGAACGAGCTAATCTCGCCCTCGATCCTGGGCGGCGGTATCGCCACCAGCGATGCCCTCGGCAAGGGCCAGGCAGGCATGATCATCGAGGGGCCGTGGATGCCCCCTATCTTCGACAAGCAGTTCCCGGACCTCGATTACACTCTGGCTACGGTGCCCGCGGGTGAGGGCGGCACCAGTTCCGTCGTGGGCGGCGAGGACATAGTGCTGTTCGAGAAGAGCCAGAACAAGGAAGCCTCCCTTGCGTTTATACGCTTCATGCTGAGCGAGGAAGCGCAGCTTGCGCTGGGCAAGGTAGGCCAGATGCCGGTGCTCAAGAGCCTGAGCGGCCATGCCGAGCTACCAGCTTACTTCGCCGACTTCCAGGAGCAGCTTGAGACGGCCCAGGCGCGCACGCCCAGCCCCGCGTGGCCTAAGATAGATGAGGCCCTCAACACCGCCTTCCAGGAGGTGTTCCGTGGTGAGAAGGAGCCGCAGGCCGCGCTAGACGAAGCAGCCACCGCCATAGACGCCCTGCTGGCCGGCACACCGTAACTCTGGCTTTCAACAAGGTACCTGGTGTATAAAAGCCAGGTACCTTGCATGACTCGCTTCCCATGCCCAGGGGTACCGCCTGCAACTGCCCCTGGGCATGAGAGAGGGCCTTGCCTGCCCTAGTTAGGAGAATCACCATATGGCCTCTGTCGGAGGTCAGGCGGGCATCACCGCTTCGCCCGTAGCCAAGCCACAGGAACGACGCGACACCCTGCGGCAGCGGCTCCGCAAATCGATACCCGCCTACCTCTTCATCCTGCCGGGTATGTTGCTGTTCGTCGTCTGGACGCTGTACCCGCTGCTCCACTCTCTCACCATGAGCTTCGCGGAGTGGAACCTCATCAAGCCGAGTCGCTACGTGGGCATGGAGAACTACACTCGCGCCTTCAACGACCCGGTCTTCTGGCTGGCGCTGCGCAATACCCTGTTCTACGTAGTAGTAACGGTACCGGGGCAGATGATACTCGGCCTGGGTATCGCGTTGCTACTGGACGCACCGTTGCGGGCGCGGGGCTTTTTCCGCACCATCTACTACATCCCCGTCGTCACCTCGTGGGTGGTGGTGTCGCTGATATTTACGTACCTGTTCAACGGCCAGGCAGGGCTTATCAACTGGGTGTTGCGCGACGGACTGCACGTCATCGACAAGAACATCAACTGGCTTAGCGAGCCACTTACCGCCAACATCGCAATAGCTATCCTCGGCATCTGGAAGGGGCTAGGCTGGACGATGGTGATCTTCCTGGCGGGGTTGCAGTCGGTCCCTATCCACCTTTATGAAGCGGCCGCGATAGACGGTGCCACCGCCTGGCAGCGATTCCGCTTCGTGACGGTGCCGCTCATCCGGCAGACCATCCTCTTCATCATGGTGATGCTGACGATTGGCGCGTTCCAGGTCTTCATATCGGTGTACATCATGACGGGCGGCAATCCGCTGCATCGCACCGAAGTGCTGCTGACGTACATGTACGAAAACTCGTTCGAGTCGCTGGACCTGGGATATGGCTCGGCCTTATCTTACATATTCGCAATCATGGTGTTTACCCTGAGTATGGTGCAAATCAGGTTGCTGAGGCGGCGGGTAGAGTACTGAGCACGGCAGCCCGGCACGGTAGCCCGGCACGGCAGCCGAGCACGGAGCACGAGTAACGAACAGGTGGTATTTAGCTGTGTACGCACGTTCTTCGCCAATAGTAAGCGCACTAAGGTACGTCGTGTTATTCGGCGGGGCTTTTCTCATGCTCGCGCCCTTCATCTACATGCTGGGCACGTCGTTCAAGCCGCACGCCTTCGTGCTGGAGCTACCGCCGCGCTTCATCCCCACCGAGCCTACCTGGGACAACTATACCCGCGCGCTCACAAGCAACAATTTTGGCCGGTACTTCTTCAACAGCCTGATAGTGGCTATCAGTTCCACTACAATAGTAGTGATACTGTCAGCGCTGCTGGCCTACGCGTTCGCGCGGTGGGACTTCCCAGGACGCCAGTTCCTTTTCTACACCATGCTCGGCACGATGATGATCCCGACTCTCGTGCTGATCATCCCGCAGTTCGTGCTGGCGAAGAACCTACACATCCTGGACAGTCTGTGGGGCCTGGTAGTTGTATACTCGGCGGGCACGGCATTTAACATGTTCCTGCTACGCGGCTTCTTCGAGGAGATCCCGCAGGACCTGTTCGACGCAGCGACCATAGACGGTGCGAGTGCCTTCAGGACCTTCTGGTCCATAGCGTTGCCGCTGGCGCGCCCCGCCCTGGCCGCAGTCGCAATATTCTCCTTCCTCGGCTCGTGGGACGAGTTCACCTGGGCGCTGACCGCCATCAACAACCAGGACCTCTACACGTTGCCCATTGCGCTCCGCCTGTTCCAGCAACAGCACGGCACGGAGTGGGGGGTGGTATTCGCCGCGTCGGCCATCGCGGTGCTGCCAACCATCATCGTGTTCGTCATTTTCCAGCGCCACTTTATCAAGGGTATCACCTCCGGCGCGGTCAAAGGTTAGGACCAGCCAATCACGCGGATATAATAGACCGGGATATAAGGCAACCAGGAGTCATGGCATTACTATGCATTCACTATACGCACGCAGCATTGAATTGATACGCGCCCATCAAGCCCCTAGTGGCGCTTACGTGGCAAGTCCCACTTTTGGCGAGTACGCCTACTGTTGGTTCCGGGATGGGGCCTATATTGCCTATGCGATGGACCTGGTGGGAGAGCATAACAGCGCGAATCGCTTCTACGGGTGGGCGACCCACATGGTAGAGAGCCGCCGTGCGCAGATCGAGCGTACCGTTGAGGCCGCGCGCCAGGGCAATGTGCCTGCCCGCGAAGACCTACTACATACGCGTTACGCTCTGGACGGCGAAACCATCGACGACGACTGGCCTAACTTTCAACTGGATGGCTTCGGCACACTCCTGTGGGGCATAGCCGAGCACGTATCCACCTCCGGCGCTCCGCTCCCCGAAGGTTGGCGTGGGGCGATAGACCTGCTTGCACGCTACCTGGGCGCGCTCTGGCAGTCCCCCTGCTACGACTGCTGGGAGGAGTTTGGCGATAAGGTGCACACATCGACGTTGGCAGCCCTTTACGGTGGGCTAAATGCGGCGTCGGTGCTACTTGGCGACGATGCGCACGCTAGGACCGCCACCTCGATTAAGCAATTCGTGCTGCACCACTGCGTTAGTAACGGCAGTTTGTGCAAGTTCGTGGGTAGCGAGGCTGTAGATAGCAGCCTGGTACACGCCGCGACACCTTACCGCCTGCTTGCCCCTGATGACCCTGTCATGCGCGCCACAATCGAGCGTATAGAGCGGGAGTTGCGCCGGGGTGGCGGGGGCGCGCACCGCTACGCAGACGACAGCTACTATGGCGGCGGCGAGTGGGTGCTGCTGACCTCTTACCTCGGCTGGTATTATACCGAGCAAGGCCAAGTCGGGCGGGCGCGGGATTTACTTGATTGGGTGGAAAGTCGGGCGACCGAGGACTACATGCTGCCCGAGCAGGTAGCCGAGCACCTCAATCACCCTGATATGCTGCCGGTATGGCAGGAGCGTTGGGGGCCAAGCGCGTGTCCTCTACTCTGGTCCCATGCGTCGTACCTGACTCTAGCCGAGCACCTGCGCCGGGCTGTCGCCATAGGCTGAGATGCGCGCCTCACCCGCACAATGGCCCACAAGCCCTGAGGTGACCCTATGCTTACCATTGACGATATAGTTCCAGACAAGGCCACGTATCGCCCCGGCGAGACCGCGCGCGTACGTGTCACCCTCACAAATGACGGGCACGATGTGGGACGGGGCAGCCTCACGCTCGCGCTGACCAGCCTGGCTACCACAGTCGAGCAAGCAACCCAGGACGTAGAACTGGGGCAGAACGCCTCTGTCATAGTAGAGTTCACCCTGGCACCCCCACCTATGCCACTGCACGGCTATGGGCTTGATGCCACGCTCACCGGGCCATCAGGTGAGGTTCTGGCTGAGGGAAGCGGGGCGCTCGACGTGCTGGAACGCTGGTCGCAGGCACCTAGATACGGCTTCCTCTCGGACTTCGCGCCCGGCCAGACAGACATTGAGGGGCGATGCAACTCCCTGCTTCGTTACCACCTCAACGTAGTGCAGTTCTACGACTGGATGTGGAGGCACTACAAGCTGCTACCTCCCACGGAGGAGTTTACCGACGGTATGGGGCGGCGGCTCTCCCTCGATGCGGTGCGTGCCGCGATCCGGGGAGTACAGGCGCGCGGAGGGGCGGCGATGGCTTACGGGGCCGTGTACGGTGCCGAGCCTGAATACGTCGAAGCACACCCTGAGCTTGTGCTTTACGACGAAGAGGGCAAGCCGGTCAGCCTGGCGGGACTCTTCTACATCATGAACATAGCGCCCGATTCGCCGTGGGTGCCGCTTATCGTAGCCGAATTCGCGGAAGCAGTGCGAGAGATGGGCTTCGACGGTATCCACCTGGACCAGTATGGCTTCCCAAAGGCGGCAGTGACGGCCTCGGGAGAAAAGGTGGCCCTCGCGGAACACTTCCCGCCGCTAATCGACAAGGCGCGTGAAGCTGTGGTCGCGGTCCGGCCGGATGCGGGTGTGATCTTCAACGCGGTGGAGAACTGGCCCATAGAGACGGTCGCCCCTACCAGCCAGGATGCCGTGTACATCGAGGTGTGGCCTCCCGATGTTAGCTACAACGATCTGCGAAGGCTAATCAGGGAGGGCAAGCGGCTCAGTGGCGGCAAACAGGTCATCCTTGCCGCTTATCTGTCGCCCTTCGCCGAGGCTGACGAAACCATGCTACCCCAGGCTGAAGCCGCGGCCTTGCTCGCCACGGCTACCATTGCCGCCAGCGGAGGCTCCCACCTTCTGCTAGGCGAGCGCGACGGCATCCTCTGCGATCCCTACTATCCTAAGTACGCGACTTTGCGCCCGGCTTTCGCGGCCAGGATGCGAGCTTACTACGACTTCCTGGTGCGTTATGAAGAGCTACTAATATTACCTGAGCTGACGGATCAAGAGCCGGGCGATGAAGCGGCTTTGTCGCTTCGGGGTGCATCTTATACCGCGGAGGCTGAAGCGGGGGCTGTATGGACGGTCGCGCGCCGTAAACCCGGACACTATATTGTGCACCTGATCAATCTTAGAGACCAGAGCGATGTAACCTGGAATTCCTTACGTACATCGCCAGGGTCGCTGGAAAATATGGAGCTAACCATTGAAGGGTTACCCCCCGTTACCCAAGTGTTACTTCTCACACCTGATGCAGGCACTGGCAAGCCTGTGTCCGCTAGCTGGACACAGGAAGCTCACGAGGTTCGGGTTCATGTACCCCGGCTCCTAGTTTGGGCTATTGTTGTTTTCCAGCACCAGGCAGAATGAGATGAAGTAGAGTTACCGCACGCCACAGAGTAAAAGGTGAGGAGTTGCTGCGTGAGGCCTCCGCTGCATTCCGGTTCTTAATTAGAGGTCATCAACCACAAGCTCGTTCCCCAGAGGTGCGAGCACTACCCCAGGGCCATCTGTATGTAGCTCCATACGCGCGCGCTGGAACCACTGTGTGAGGTAGACCTTGTTGTCGGCCGGGCTTTTCATCTCGGCTGCTGGGGAAATCGGCAAGCCGAAGACGCGCTCTCCGCCGTTGTTCAGCCAGTAGGCGTAGAAATCCCCGCTGACAGCCTGGCCGGTCTCCTCGAAGAATCGCCCCTCCCCTGCGTCCTCCGAGCGCGGCCATGATAGCCCAAGCTGCCTGGCACGCTCCTCACCCAGTCTGCCGAGCGACACTTTGGGGTGAGCGCCATCTTCGGAGCCTTCGGCATCCCACTCGAAGCGGGCGTGCTCAAACTGTTGAGTGACACGGCCGCCCGACATAGTTTCCGCGCTGATGGGAAGCCCGAACGTCTCGGCTGCCCCGTACTCGTTCCAGAACTTCAGGAAGTCGTGGCCCACACTCTGACGCGTTTCAGGGAAGTATCGGGCGGGGGCCACGTTGCGCGCGCCGAAGTAGGTGTGGACCTTCTCCGACAGGGCGGGCATGGCATCCCAGGCGAAGCCGTAGTCGGGTAGCTCGCTGGACATTGCGACGATGATGTAGGGTCCCGATTCGCTGTAGACGATGCCCGCGTCGTGCAACAGGTCTTCGAGCGCACCGGTCTTATGCCCCACCTGCGCGCTCTCGGGCAGCCCGGCCGGCAGGAGGTTGTTGATCTGCTGGCCCAGCATCAAGTCAACCATCTCGCGGCTCGACTCAGCGTCCACCAGGCGCGAGGTCGCCAGCAGTTCCAGCAGCTTGAGCATGTCGTTCGGGGTAGTTAGCGGGCTGCTTTCACCTTCCCATTGGAAGAAGGAGTCGGTGAGGCCGGTGCGGCTCATGAAGCGGCTTACATTGTCGGCACCAACCAGCCGCACGAGCAGGCTGGAGGCTGTGTTGTCGCTAAGTGTCACCATGAGGTACGCGGCGCGTCCGATTGATACTTCGCTTCCGGCAGGCAGGCGCAACTCGCCCGTGAGTACGTCATATGCGGCGTCCTCGGCGGTGACGGTCTCGCTGGTATCGAGGCTCAAAGTCCCTTCGGATACTTGCCTGAAAAGCTCACCGAGCACCCAGAGCTTGTAAAGGGAGGCCGATACCTGTTGCACGTCGCCGTTGAAGGAGGCGTACTGACCTGTGTCGAGCTTCTTCACCGCAACGCCCCACTTGCCGGGCTGTTCGCCTACCACCTCATCTACTATCGCCTGCAAACGGGCGTCGTGGACCGAAGGTGCGCTACCAAACAGCATCTGTGTCTGTGGCTCGTCCTCCGTTTGCGCTAGGGTCCTGCCCGGTGCCGGCAGAGACGTAACCACAAGTACGAGGATGAGGAAGACCGGAAGAAGGCGCAGGCGGCGAAGTGACCGTAGCATAATAGAGCGGCTCCAGGAGATAGACTTTTCTATTGAGACCGTACATTATAGCGCAGGTTAGGTGCGCTGAAAAGGAGTTTTCCCAGGCGCGTATGTCTCAGGGCGGGACGAATAATTGGGGCTCTTAATACTGCTTAAACAGAAAACCCAGACAATCCTTGCGGACCATCCGGGCTTCTGTTCCTCCGTTGTTACAAGCGAACCTGTAACCTCGAAGTAGCCACATTATAGGGGTATGTGCCGCACTGGTCAATAGAAGTACCGCTGGCTTTTGCACATCCTACGGGCACATGGAAGGATGGCAGAAGGATGATAGGTTTGTGTTGCACCCGTCCATCATGTGCTACTTAAGGCTGAGGGGTAGCCCAAGTAAGACTTGAAGGCCACCCCTCGGTGATTGTATGTTGGCTGCCGCCATATCCTGGTATGGAACCACAGTTGGAACTTACAAGGTTGCTAGCTCAAGCTGTGGTAGTGCATCAAGACCGGCGTCGGCATGAGTTGTGTGCTGGAATGCTGGCTTGGTGCCGGCAAAATGCGCTCAGTAGAAAGACACGTAAATACCTGGCGCAAACCGTTTATCCGGCCCACGGCCCGGCTAATCTGCCGCCGCTCCCGCTCCGAAGGCACAACACCTTCGATATAGGCCACGCCATCCTCGACCTCGAACGTCACCGCATCCAGGTCTTCGGTGACCACCGCTATTACGTCGCGAACCCTACGTTGCAATTCTTCATCGTTCCGCTCCATCCCACTCCTCCTGTCCGGCTCTCAGCTTGAACTTAGTCAGTGACCTCCGGCCAAGTTGCACAAACCATATAGGCAAATCATGTGCCAGCTAGCGGCAGTACGGGTGGGAACAGGTGTTACACGTCAGGGTTGCAGCGTCAAAACGCCCTCTTTGCGAGCCTCAATGTCGCTCTGCGAGTACAGGAGTGGGTTGTATTCGCCCCTGATCCAGAGTGGGAGCATGTCGCTAAAGTGGTTGCTGCCGGGCTGTCCAGATTGCCCCGTGGCGAACACCGCGACTGAGTTGCTCCAGTTCGACAGGTCAAGGATCATACGGTACGACTGGTGGTTCACCACCCCTCCGAAGGGGGCCAGCCAGCTATAGGAGCTAACGGCCACGGTGGTATTATCGCCACCGATGGGCTGCCTCTCCAGGTTGAACACGCCGCCTACCAGGGGTAGGTCTCCGAAGGGGTGCAAGGCCTGAATCGAGTGCAGCTTGCCCCATGTCCACTCCTGCCTGTTATCGCCAAGCGCCCCTTGAAGGTCATCGAGTGCACCGTTCAGGCTGCGCAGGAGTATGTCGTCGCGCGTCTCTTTCTGCTCGGTGTCCTTCCTGTCCCACAGCGGGTCATCAGGCTGCTCCAGGAGGTTGCCCATTGCGAGCCAGCTATTCGTACCTACCGCCCCCAGGTAACCGTAGAACACGTCCCTACTCAGGTCGTCGCTCAAGGTCTCGGTCAGCGTACGCTGCAAGAAGACCTCATAGATGGCGGCGTTGACACTATCGGTGCTCAGTTTTCCGTCCCACTCCTTGAACGACTCCACGACCTGCTTGCCCCGGTCGTCCTCCGGCTTGAGGGCCACGATGTAAGGGGCGATCTCCCTGGCAAGGTGCGACTGCACGTCAAGCTGCATCGCCTTGAAGTCGTCAACAGAAAGCGTGTCTTTGGCCTGAAGCATCTCGCGGATGCGGCCAATGCGCCACGGTCCCGCAAAGTCACCCCTTATGGGCAGTCCGCTCTCCTCGCTGAACGGTTTGTTGTTGGCAGTGGCGATAAAGTGCTCCGGTGGGTTGTAGGTGCGGGCCAGGTCCTCGAACGGCACCATGCCCTCCCAGCCGTACTCACCGGTGTACCCTGGTACGGGCAGGCTGCCGTCGCCTTTCATGCGCACCGGGTAATCACCCGTCATCTGGTAGCCGATATTGCCTTCAGTGTCGGCATACACGAAGTTCTGGCCCGGAACGCTCCACTTCGACAACGCCGAGCGGAACTCCTCCCAGTTGGAAGCGGTTTGCAGGGAATAGAGAGCTTCAAAGAGGCGGCCGGGCGCGAGCGCTGTCCACTGCAAGGAGAGGGGCTTTTCAACCGAGGCACCAGTTGGGTCTTCGGGGTCGAAGGCATCGCTCAGCAAGGGTCCCCGCTCGGTAAGCCGGACCGTGTAGGTAATGGGCGCGGCGTCCTTGACCTTGATGGTCTCGGTGATAAGTTGCAAGGGCAGCCACTCGCCACCATTCTGGTACTGCCCAGGGTGACCTTCGGGATCAAGTTTCTCCATGTAGAGGTCCTGTACGTCGCCGCCAACGTTGGTGACGCCCCAGGCGATATGCTGATTATGTCCTGTTACCAGCCCCGGAGCCGAAGCAAACGAGAACCCGACTATATCGTGCTTACCATCCGTTGTGGTCAGGTGCATCTGATACCAGATCGAGGGATTGCGGACGCCCAGGTGTGGGTCATTCGCGAGAAGGGGCTTGCCGGTTGCGCTTTTAGTGCCATCAATTACCCAGTTATTTGAGCCAAGCCCCTCGGTGTGCATGTGGATGAGCCAGGGGCGGACAGTGTCGTTATAAGCTTCAACCATCCTCGTGCCACTGCCGGAATTCTCCCCAGGCACTATGACAGGGGCATCCGCGGGATACTCGTCCATGAGCTGGGCCGCCTGCTCGGCACCTATCTGCTTCTGCAAATCGGCACCTACAAGCTCGTGCGACCAGTCCTGCGAAAGCTCCCACGCCTGGAGCTTGCCGAAAGCCAGCGTATCCACCGGTTGCCAATCTTCAAGCCCGCCGCCTACGAGCATGAATTCTACCGGCAGATTGTCGCGGTGCGTGTGTATGAACTGATTTACACCCAGAGCATAAGCTTCAAGCGCCCCACGCACGTCGCTGGGCAGCATCGCTAGCTCAGCCACGGCTGCGCGGTGGAAGCCGACAGTGCGGGAAAACTTATCGGTGCGGATAGTAGCGGGGCTGGCACTGAGCAGCTCAGCCAGCCTGCCCTGCCCCACCGCCCGGAACAGGAACATCTGGAATAGCCGGTCCTGTGCGTGAACGTAGCCCTGGGCGGCGTAGAGATCCTTCTCGTTCGCGGCCACGATGTGCGGAACGCCGAAAGCATCTCGGGTGACGGTGACCGGGGCCGACAAGCCTGGGAAGTTAACGGTACCGTTGATAGTAGGCAGCGCCCGCTGCACCTGCCAGTAGAAAAAGCCCACCACGCTGCCGAACAGCAACACAGCGACGACCGCCGTAATAAGCAGGGCACGCCTGACGTTAAAGCGCCGCCTGCGCACCACCTTCGTGGTGGACTGAGGTACTTCGGCTTCAAAGTCCTCCACCACAACCGGGCCCTTCCCGTTGGGCGTGGTGGGGCTTGCCTTGCGTTGGGCGGTAGAACTGCGGGAACCCTTCTTCGAGCGTGCCATATCTGCTCCTTTGCGCAAAAGATAAAACCGCACCACTTAAGATGTGGGCGGGGATAAGTACCGAGGTTATTATAGCAGAGCCGGGCAGTACAAGGCTCTTCGGGGCAGCAAAAAAGGCAGGTACGGTTACCTGCCTGCCGGAGCCGATGGTGGGATTCGAACCCACGACCCATCGCTTACGAAGCGATTGCTCTACCACTGAGCTACGTCGGCAAGTGCGTTTATGCGTGATATTATACGGCCCGCGCGCGTAGCGTGTCAAGCGTCAGGTGGAAGCGACCGGTACGGGGATGGGAGGACTCTACCCAATGTCGCTAGCGGAGAAGGGAAGAGCGAACGCTAGACGTCGGTGTCGAGTTCAATATAAAGTATGCTGTTCCAGGGGATCACAAAGTCGTAAGTCTTGTTACGGGTGCCCGTTTCTTCGGCGTGAGCGACGGCGCGGACGTAGCGGTCCTCGAAAGTTAGCTCCCCCTGGATCCAGGAGATGCGTTCCTCGTAACCGGGTCCGCCGCCGGCCTCGGTACGGGGCCTGCGGGCCGCCTTGTAGTAAACTTTACCTGTAGGCATATAGGGCCTCCTGTGCATGACCTGTAGTTGGCAAACAGTGCTCGGTAGTGGCACATTGTGTTGACCACCAGGTGGCAAGTGGCTAAAAAATCACCCTATAAACCGAGACTAGTAGAGACATTCTGCAAGGCGCGTACCACGAAATCCACGTGCTCCTCCAGAGGCCTGCCAAGCTCCTCCGCGCCCTGGCGGATGTCGTCTCGATTCACGGCGCGGGCGAACCCCTTGTCCTTCATCTTCTTGAGCACGGAGCGTGCGTCCACCTCGGCCAGGCTCTTGTTCGGCTTGACCATCGCGGTAGCCATGACCAGCCCGCACAATTCATCGCAGGCAAAGAGGGCTTTGTCCTGCGGCTCGGTGCGCGGCACGCCGGAATACGTGGCGTGGGACAATATGGACCTGGTTAGCTCCCGCGGCCAGCCCATCTCCAGCAGCATCTCAACGCCCTTCGAGGGGTGTTCCTCCGCAGTGGGGTGTATTTCCCAGTCCCAGTCGTGGATCAGGCCCAGCGTGCCCCAGTATTCCTCGTCCGCGCCATACTCCCGCGCGTAGGCCCGCATAGCCGCCTCCACCGCCAGCATGTGCTTGCGCAGGCCGTCGTTCTGTACGTGTTGTTGAACGAGTTCCCAGGCGTCGTCCCTGGTCTTGCCGTTCAGGCTCAAGGTTGTATCAGTCATAAAGGTAAGCGTCTCCCGGTGCAAAGTTAGTGTCACCCACTATAGCAAAGTTCGCAGGCCAGCGGCTACTCCATACGCGCAGCCGAAAACGCTACTGACGTACAACGCGCAGGTTGCTTGCGTGCAAGACTTACCCACTGAAGCGTGGCTATCATGCACTCAGCCAGTGTGTTCCCTGGGCCTGCGACTTGATGTGTGCGGCACGTCAGCGGGCACCAACCACGGAACACCCGGCGTCATGCGTCATACACCATGCGCTGAGCATCTCGCACAACTTTACCGGTATCGAAAGGAGCATATACATGTTCAGGTCTCGACGTGTAGCACAAAAGGTGTGCGCCCTGTCCCTGCTGGCATTCTTCGCGCTCGCGGGGTACAGTGGCGGACCTGTGGTCCAGGCAGCGAACGGAGGCGGCGTCCTCGAATCAATGACCGGGAGCGGACACTTCACAGGCAGTAACGGGGAATTCGTGAGCTTCGCCCATAACGCGGTGAAGCACGCCGACGGCACCGTCACCGGGAACTACGTTATCCACCTCAGGTCGCTGGACGCCACTTTCAAGGGCCCAATTACCTGCCTGGCCGTGGTAGGCAACCACGCGTGGGCGGGAGGCGTCGCTGAGGAGGTGACGAGCGACAATCCAAACCTGGCCGCGCTCGAAGGGCAGGAGATGTGGTTCCAGGTGATAGACAACGGAGAGGGGGCTAACGACCCGCCCGACATCACAACCAGCATCGGAGTGACCCCCGTGGGCGGCCCGGCCGGACAGGCTCAGGCATACTGCGACGCGATGCCCCAGCCGCGCTTCCCACTCTTGGTAGAGAAAGGCAACATCCAGGTCAGGGACGACCAGTAATTAGCCAATCCGGCGGCGGACGACTCTCTTACCGGGGCCGTCCGCCGCCCCGTCGCGCGCCAACGCTGCCTTGCCGGTACTGTGCGGGGGTAAGTCGAGTGTGGCTCTTGAAAGCACGTGTGAAGTGACTCTGGTCGGCGAACCCCGCCATGCTGGCGAGGTCCGAGAGAGTCACATCGGAGGTCGCCAGCATGTGCGCCGCCCAGTCGAGCCTGAGCCTGCGCACGTACTGACCCAGCGACTCACCGAAGTGCGATTTGAAGGCACGAGCCAGATGGACCGGGTGCACTCCCACTTCGGAGGCCAGTTGAGCCACCTGCAAGCGGTCCATGAAACGCGCACGCAAGGACTCCTCGACGATGGTCAGCCAGGGAGGTGGGCGCTTCTCCGAAGGTGTGCGGATATGCAGACGAGCGGCGGCACCCAGCATCTCCAGCGCCAATCCTTCCAGCATGAGATGTGAGACCGAGTCGGGGTTCCGAAGTTCCCTCGACATGCGCCACGCAAGCGACACCACACCGCCATCGCGAAAGTGGCTGACCTGGCCCAGCAGGCGGGCGCATGGTCGCACCAGCTCTTCGCTGCCGGGGTCAGGCTCAATCACGAGCATGTGCGCCCCTGCCCTTTCAAAGTGGTCCCGGTGTCGCTCCTCGGCAGGCATGGTGATCGCGGTTGAGGCTGGAGAATGGTACTCAGCGCGGGGAAAGGCTTTGTCCAGGGAACCTTCCAGCACAACCGCGAAACAGGTGCGCTCGTGGTAGTGCGAGGCTAGTACCAGGCCCGGCGGGAAGACGGCGTCGGTCACTCGCAAGCCCCCCACCTCCAGGACCGAGAGGTCTACACTACCAGCAGCTATGGGCGCTGAGGCATCGGCCATGCGTGTTTTTAGCTCCTTCTCATCCACAGGTTACCTTGTAATCACTACAGCCGCCTGATGTAGGTTCACTCTCCCTTCTCACTTTAGTGACGTTGGGCAGAACATCGGGAAAAAACAAGGCCCCTCCCGTGCTTGGAAGGGGCCTTGCGCTAGTGCCGGACTTTGCTACCTTCTAGCAGGTGTCTGGCAATTGGGATAGAAGGTATTGGCGACTATCTTCGCAGCCTGCCCCCTGGTAACGGGGTTGTTGGGCCGGAAGTAGGGCCTGCCTTCGTCGCCGCACTCTTCGCCTGCGCCGCCACAAGGATAGCCTCCAACTATCCCACGGGCGTGGAGACGCTCTACGTACTGGTAGTACGAAGAGGGTTCGTCGCTAGGCGGCAGGTCTTCGAAGCTCTGTCCAGTCACCTCTTCATCAAAGCCCGCCGCGTTAGAGACTATCTTGGACATCTGCCCCCTGGTTGCGTTGGCACCCGGCCTGAAGTACGGCCTGTTGCCGTTTTCGCACGGCTCATTGGGACCGCCGCACGGGTACCCTCCCATAACTCCTTCGTTGGAGAGCCTGTTGATCCACTGGTAGAAGGGGCTATTGGGTGGCACGTCCTCGTACTTCTGAGGTCCGGGATCTCCAGAGGAGCCTGAAGCACCAGCCACTATTTTGCTGATCTGGCCCCTGGTGATCTGGTTGGCTGGCCTGTAGTACGGGTTACCTGTGTCACCACAAGGCTCAGGCTGGTTAGTCTCAGGGTTGGTGCCACCGCAGGGGTAGCCACCCACGATGCCTCTGCATGCCAGACAGCGGACGTATGGGTAGAACGAGGACACGTCGGTACTCGGTGGCACATCCTGGAACTGGATGGGGCACGCCGTTGCCGTGACTGTGGGAGAGCTGGTGCCCGTGGGCTGCGCCGTACCGCAGGCAAGCTGTACCTGCATCCGCACGTTGTCTACGAACCAGCCTTCCGCATCTCCACTCTCGTCACTGCCATGTCGGAAGCGGAACTTCACGCTCTGCCCCTTCAGGCTGTTGAGGTTCACAGTAACCCGGCTGAAGGCCGGGTGGCCGGTCATTGTACTGCCCCAGCCCTGACGCCCCGTCAGTGGGTTACCGGGGCCGCCGAGCACGGAGTTATACCCGCCTTCGGTAATCAGGCTGCCGGCGTCGGTCCAACTGGTGCCGTTGTTTGTCGAATACTCCAGCACGCCGCCGTCGAACGACGCAGGCCCGCCAATCGTCTCGAACACGAAGCGATGGTAGAACTGCATCAGCACGTTGTTGGTCGTCGTGGGCACGGATACAGCGTTGATCATCTCCAGGCGCTGGTCGCTCTCCACGTCGTTGTTCCTTACGTGAGCCGACCAGTTGCCCGTGTGTACCGCCGCGCTTGAGACCCCCCACGGGGAGTCGCCTGCCGGTGCCGCCGGATGCGTTGAGGTGAAAGCGCCAAGCGTGCCCAGCTCGAAGCCCTCAGAGAAGAGTATATCGACAGCGCAAGGTGTGGCCGTAGCCGTTGCCGTGGCTGTCTTTGTGCGTGTGGGTGTAGCTGTGGGCGGCGTGCCCGTGACACTTGGCACGGCCGTGCCGACCTGGCACTGGTTCACGCTGACCGTGTAGTTGGAGCAGCCCACGTTGGCCGAGTTCTCCAGGACCGCGACCACGAATGACCGCTGCGCCGGAACGGTGAACGAATAGCTGAAGTCGGGGCCAGCCGAACCCATGTCGCCCAGGTAGTTCTCGCACTGGTTGTCAGGGTTGAAGTCGTCCACGTACGCGGCGCTCAACAGGGCATTGTCTCCGCAGTTGCTGACGACGCTGACGGTGATACACTGGGGGTTCAAACTGTTATTGAAGAAGCGGTGCGTCCTGTAATGACGTTGGACCTGGTCGGCAAGGGCCGGACACTCCTTTGTGGTGCCGCAGGTGCTGGGCACGCCGTCCCTCCCCAGTCGGCCCACGACCAGGCTGTCGGTCATGGTGATCGAACCTTGAACGGTCTGCACCGCCGGGCATGAGGTAGGAGAGGCGCTTGGCGTGCGCGTGGGGGTAGCCGGTGTGTTCGTCGGTACCGGGGTCTGAGGGCCCGCGGCAACGCAGTTGGGCATCTTGAAGGAGCCGATGCGCGTGCGCCAGTTGCGCAGCCCGGTCTGGGCGTAATACTCAGTGGTGTACCAGAAGGTACAGTCGTCCACGTCCACGTTGAGGCTGCTGTAGTCTCCCCAGCGCCCCGCTATGGTCTCCGTTTGAGCGCCACCACCTGTAATGAGGGTCTGCTCGCTCTGCGTCAGTTGGTCCAGAGGGTCGGTTACCAGGCGTCCAGCGTACCTGATGGACGGGAAGAGGCTGCTCCCGCCAACGCTGTAGCCAATCGCTATGTTGCCAGCGCCGTCCATTGCGGCGCTCGCCATCCAGCGATTCAGGCCATCGGGAGGCGCGAAGGTGCTCTCCTGGTGGACAGTGGGCATAAGAGCGTCGGGGTTGCGGAACTCGTACCAGCGTATGCTGGACCGCTCATTGTCCCCTTCGACGACGTTCACCGTGTGATTGACTACCAGCGACTCGTGCGTCCCCATATTGCGGTAGGCGAGCCTGTTCATGAAGCGGTCGCTGATGCTGTCGAGGGCCGGTGCGCCTCCGGGCTGTGGGATGGCGGGAGCGTCGCTATCGAACGGCTCCACCGGTATGTCGATGGGGCCGACGAGGGCTGCCACGGGTGCCGGGTCCCACGTTGTGATGTCGAACTTGTACATGCGCACGCTGTCGCCCTGGATGCGATTGGGAGACATGAAGTAGTTGGGACTGCCCTCCGGGGGCAGCCTGTAGCCGTCGAGGTCGCTCGGAAGGTAGCCGCCATCCGGGAACGGGCGGGTAAAGTAAATCATCCTGGCGTCGGGGTCGCCCGCGAGCATCTTGTCGCGCTCGAAGGCAAAGAAGCCCGCGCTCAAAATGATTACGCCACCCTGCGCTTCGTTGGTAGCCATGTAGTAAGCGTCGGGCCACACACCGAAGTGCGGGTAGTCCTCGAAGTTCGCTTCGCTCGTCTGGAAGGCGTACAGGTGGTACGCACCTGTCGGGTCGCCCGTCATCGAGATAGCGATGCACTCGAAGTAGGGGCCGGTGCCCGCGGGCACCTCGTCGGAGGGCAGACCCAGTGGGGCTGTGAATTGCGAGAGCAGCCACCGGTCGGCAAGCTGGTCGTAAACCACGATGGGGTCGCCTGCGTTCTGGGCTTCGCACTGGCCGCCGAAGCTGACCGACTTGTAAAGCTCGTTGAAGTCGATAACACCGGTGACCGGGTTGCCAGTGGCCTTGTCATATACCTGGAAGCCGACGTTGACCATTTGCACGTAGTGATTAGGTCCAACATCACCGACGGTGTCCGGGGGGATGCCGCCCCAGTAGTTGTAGATGCCATCGAAGTTGGCAATGGGATTCGGCATTGCGAGCGGCCCGTATACCCTTTGCAGAGCCGGGTCCCGGTCCAGGCTAGGCGAGGTGCCACCAGGTAGGTAGTGCTCCCTCTGGAGCGGCTTGGTTGGAGGCTCCACGGTTCGCCGCTCCGGGAGCGACCGGGCTGGCGCTGAAAGGGCCTTCTTGACGGTCCGGTGGACTTCGCCGCCGTTGGGTAAGGTTCCAATTAGCGTGCTTTGAGCCTGCCGGGCGTTCTCGGCAGCCTGGGCCGCCGAGGGCGTTTGAGCCGTCTGCCCCAGGATAGGGCCGCTCAACTGCGGACCTTGCTGCTGGCCTTGCGTGCCGGACTGCGGGCCTCTCAACAGGCCGGTGGCTGAAACCGACACCACCAAAACCAGGAGCAACACCGCCAACACCACCTGTCGACGGGTAAACTTGCTCTTTGTAGAGAGCATGAGCCTTTCTCCTTCCTTGCGATTGAGTAATGCGTCCCCGGCTAACGTAGCTGGGCCGTATTTTCCCAGTACCTCCTCTGTTGCAGGTGCCCTCCATTCGGTCGCGCTGAACGTTGTGGGCGTGGCTGTCTAGCCTTAGACAGCGGTGTGAGGTGGGGGTTGCGCGGAAGCAGGATTGGCGCTTCTCGCGGGCAGCGGGGCATGGCCCGGTGCGAGCGAACGAATAAGAATTCTGAGTAGCTGCAACTTCCGTACCCTTGTTTCTGCCTAAAGCCGAACCCCACCCGCAGGCGCCCGGCCTGACCGCCTACGGGGAAGTAAATTAAATCAAAAAGAGGCTGGATGCTTTCATCCAGCCTCTTTTGATTTGGTACCTCAGCATCCCTAGAGGAGCCAGGGTACTCTGGTATCTAGGGTCTTACAGGGGTCTGGCAGTTGGGGAAGAAAGCGTTAGCAGCAATCTTGGCCATCTGTCCACGTGTGGTGTTATCGTTGTACCTGAAGCACGGTGCTCCTGTCTCAGGACATCTACTCGCCTCTCCGTACCCTGAGATGATGCCTCTACCTGCCAGACGCTCTATGTACACCCAGAAGGGGCTGTCCGTCGGCACATCGGTAAAGGTCTGCTGCCCCTCATCTATCTCGTCCTCTATCCCTGCTGCTATGGACACTATCTTGGAGATCTGCCCACGCGTGGCGGGATTGTTGGGGCGGAAGAAGGGTCTGTTCTCACTGTCACAAGGCTCCGTCACACCAGGTCCTCCGCACGGGTACCCGGCGATTGCA
>JALZHG010000064.1 GCA_030914045.1 Chloroflexota bacterium
ATGCGGTTTGCTAAATAGCGTCTGTCGAATCGCGGCAACTGTGCTTCAAGAGCCGCATCACGTTTCTCGTTTCACGCTTCTGATACAACCATCGTCCTGTTGCCGCTTCTAAGCTCTGCTACGCAGGCTGTCACTACGTCGAGAGCGTATTCTATCTCCTCGGGAGAGTTGTCGATGCCCACCGTCAGGCGGAGGCTGCCCTGCGCCAGTTCCCTCGGTATGCCCAGGGCGCGGAGCACGTGGCTCGGTTCGGTGGAACCGGAGGCGCAGGCCGCCCCACTCGAGGCCCCTATGCCGCGCATGTCCAGCTTCAGCAGCATCGTCTCGCCCTCGAGACCCTCTATGCAGAAGTTGGCGTTGTTCGGTAGGCGCTCGGTGGGGTGCCCCATCTGGTGCACGTCCGGCACCGTCTGCAAGATTCCTGCCACTAACCTGTCGCGCAAGCCCTTCACGTACGCAACTTCACTCGAAAGGTTCTGGTGCGTCCTGGTGAGCGCCGCCCCAAGGCCCACGATGCCGGGCACGTTTTCGGTGGAGGCGCGTCGCCTGGCCTCTTGCGAGCCACCGTGCTGTATCGACAGGATGGGAGTATTCGCCTTGATGTAGAGCACGCCTACGCCCTTCGGCCCATAGAACTTGTGGGCAGACAGCGATAGCAGGTCCGCGCCCAGCTTGCCCACGTTGACGTCGAGGTAAGCCCCCGCCTGTACCGCGTCGGTGTGGAACAGCGCGCCATGTTCGTGGGCTATCGCGGCTATCTCAGCGATGGGCTGTATAGTGCCGATTTCGTTGTTGGCGTACATGACGCTGACCAGCACCGTATCGAGGCGCATGGCATCGCCTACGGCCTCGGGCGACACCCGCCCGAACTGGTCCACTGGCAGCACCGTCACCTCAAAGCCGTGTTTCTCCAGGTCTTCGGCTGAGTGAAGGATAGCGTGGTGCTCGATAGCCGAGGTGATGATATGCCCCGGCCCCTCAGATGGCTGCTTGTTGGGGAAGAGGCCGCGCCTGTAAGCCCAGGCCACACCCTTCATCGCGAAGTTGTCCGACTCGGTGCCGCCCGAAGTAAAGACCACCTCGCGCGGCCTGCAGCCCAGCACGGAGGCCACCTGCCTGCGCGCGCCTTCCAGCCCCTGGTGCGCCCCCCTACCCCAGGCGTGCACGCTGGAGGGGTTGCCGTATCGCTCCGTGAAGTACGGAAGCATCGCGTCCAGCACGTCGGGGTGGACGCTTGTGGTAGCTGCGTGGTCCAGGTAGACGGACCGTTGCGGCAGGCCGTTGCTCGATGTGGTACCGTTCGTATGTATGCTCATATTATTTTCGCTACTCCTGTATATGTACCGCCCGGTTGTTGTTATCCGCGATGTATCAATGCCGAGAATCTGCACTAAACCTATACTTTAGATAATTATACCACCCACTCTCCCGCATTAGAACCCTACATTCGGGCAGGTGACACTTAGCAGAGGCGCGTTATACATCGCGGGACCTACTTCGCCGGGACTTCCGGCCCCTTGACTGCTTTTCAGGAACGCTGCTATAATGCCTCATAATCGAGATCGTAAAGGCTTCGACCAGGACGAGTAGCTGCAACGCCGAGCAGCCAGAGAGCGGGGACCACCGGCTGAAAGCCCCCGTAGCAAGGCACAGCGAAAACCACCTGCGAGCCGCCCCGCCCAACGTGAAAGCAAGTATGCGAGGCCGTTTTGCCCCGTTACAGGCAGCACGAGGACGCGAGACTACACAGAGTCAAACGTCGAATGCGGGTGGAACCACGTGAGATTAAACCTCTCGTCCCGGTTGGGCGAGGGGATTTTTGTTTTAAGTTCTGAGTGTTGAGTTGTGAGTTTTGAGTTAGTGTCTGCGGTGCGGACGAAGGAGAACGAGGATGGTAGGACAGGTGGTAAGTGGGCCTGCGCCGGGGGCGGTTAGCCCCGACGGTGACGAGGCTAAGAAGGAGCAACTGTACAAGCTGAGGCATAGCGCGGCCCACATCATGGCGCAGGCGGTGCTGGAGCTTTACCCGGAGGCCAAGATAGCGATTGGGCCTCCTATCGAGAACGGCTTCTATTACGACTTCGACCTGGGCGGGGACGACAGCGGTAAGCCCCGCACGTTCGAGCCTGACGACCTGGAGAAGATCGAGAAGCGCATGCGGCAGATCGTCGCGGGCAAGCACCCGTTCAACTATCGTGAGGTGAGCGCCGACGAAGCTAGGCAGCTTTTCAAAGAGCAGCCCTACAAGCTGGAGCTAATCGAGGGCCTTGCTAAGGGCGAGGTGGACGAGTACGGCAACGAGGTCAAAGAGGCCCCCGTTATCAGCACGTACAAGCATGACACGTTTGAGGACCTGTGTCGCGGGCCGCACGTGGAGCACACGGGCAAGGTGCCCTCGGACGCCTTCAAGCTGATGAGCGTGGCGGGTGCCTACTGGCGCGGCGACGAGCACAACCCTATGCTCCAGCGCATCTATGGCACGGCGTGGAGCAACCGCAAGGAGCTTGAGGCGCACCTGCAAATGCTGGAGGAGGCCAAGAAGCGCGACCACCGCAAGCTGGGCAGGGACCTCGACATCTTCTTCTTCGATGACGAGATTGGCCCCGGCCTCGCCCTGTGGACGCCGCGCGGCGGCATCGTTATCGAGGAGCTTGAGCGGCTTGCCAAGGAAGTAGAACGCCATGCCGGTTACGAGCGCGTGCGCACGCCCCACATCACGAAGGAGTCGCTTTTCCTCCGCAGCGGGCATTTGCCTTACTATGCCGAAAGCATGTACCCGCCGATGGAACTGGAAGGGGTGCGCTACTACATCAAGCCGATGAACTGCCCCTTCCATCACAAGATATTCGCCAGCAGGCCCCGCAGCTACCGCGACCTGCCCCTGCGGCTGGCCGAGTACGGTACGTGCTACCGCTACGAGAAGAGCGGCGAGCTATTCGGCCTGATGCGCGTGCGCTCGATGCAGATGAACGACGCTCATATCTATTGCTCCGAGGAGCAGTTCGAGCAGGAGTTCATGGGGGTAATCGGCCTGTACCTGAAGTACTTCGAGCTGTTCAGCATCGACCGCTACGTGATGCGCTTCAGCACCCACCATGCAAAGGGCCTCGGCAAGAAGTACGTGGACAACCCGCGCCTGTGGCAGAAGACGGAGGACATGGTGCGCCGGGCGATGGACAAAGGCGGCGTACCCTACGTCGAGGTGCCGGACGAGGCTGCCTTCTACGGCCCCAAGATCGACGTGCAAATCTGGAGCGCCATTGGCCGCGAGTTCACGCTGGCTACGAACCAGGTGGACTTCGCGCAGCCGTTGAACTTCGACTTGCAGTTCACGAACCACGAGGGACAGGCCGAGATGCCGCTGGTAATCCACCGCGCCCCGCTCAGCACGCACGAGCGCATGATCGGGTTCCTGCTGGAGCACTACGCGGGCAACTTCCCCGTGTGGCTCTCGCCCGACCAGGTGCGGGTAATCCCCGTGTCGGACGCTCACAACGAGTACGCCGACCGCATAGCCAGTGAATTGAAGGCTATGGAGGTGCGGGCCGAGGCCGATCTGGGCAACGACCGTATGAACGCCAAGATCCGCCAGGCGCAGCTATTCAAGGTGCCGTACATGCTGGTGGTGGGCGAGAAGGAGATGGCCGAGGGCACGGTGTCACTGCGCAAGCGCAACGGCGAACAGCAGAACAACATGCCGGTAGCTGAGTTCTACGCCCTGGTGCAGGACCGAGTGAAGAGCCGCTCCAAAGATGTGTAGTCGAACGACCCGGATGCATATTGCAGATGGCGTAGTTCATGCTTATAATGGGCGGCAAAGCACAGAAGGCAGTTAATGTCTGAAACGTGAAACGTGAAACGTGATGGGGTTAGCTTGGCAGGGTACGTGAATGCGGCCCTGCGGGTGTGACAGAACCAAGCCTCGCCCTGTCATCCTGAGCGCAGCGAAGGATCAGGTGGGTAAGCGAGAGTCCTCAACGTTGGGGATGATGGCGGTAAGGGAAACAGTGGCCCCGGCGTTGGGATGGTCAAACACGGGCGGCTGATCCTTCGCTGTGCTCAGGATGACAAGGGGAGGTTTGGTCCCACAAGACACCCAAGGTGGCACTCACGTACCAACCATAGTAAACCGCATCACGTTTCACGTTTCACGTTTCAGACCCATGTTTCACACACAGGAGACAACCATGGGAGTAATAGGCAAGACATTCCGCTTTGTGCTGGGCCTCGGAGTGGGCGCGGCGATTGGAGCGGCGGCCGCGTTGGTGGTGGCCCCCCAGTCGGGCCGGGTGAGCCGCGAGGAGATACAGGGCCGCCTCAAGGACGCTATGGACGCGGCGAAGAAGGCCCAGCGCGACCGCGAAAAGGAACTTCAAGAATATTGGGAATCTGAGGTAAATGTGAAATACTCAGATGACGACAAGAAGAAGGACGACGGCGAGAAGAAAGACGATAAGTAATCTGCGTCGCGTCAAGAAGGAAGGGGATGGGCCGCAAGTGCCCATCCCCTTCGTGTTGCCGTTGAAGTTGAGCGCGCGCCTACTACTGCAATCCATAAGCGCGGCGTGAATGCCCGGTTATGCGGTGACGACTTCGGTGGCTGCGGTTTCGCGCCGTCGCTGGTAGGCGCTCAACGCTTCCGCCAGGCGAGATACTTCGACGCGGCTGACCAGGTAGAACTTGCCGTCGTTCCTGGTGGGAACAGCCCCATCGGCGAGGGCTTCACAAAGATCACCCAGGGTAACAGGGCGAGGCTCATCGTAGACTATCACAGGCTTCATAATGCCACTTCTCCTATGTTTCGGCCATCTGGCCGGCTCCTCTGGTCATCCCGCGCGGGATGCATCCTTAAAGCAGAACCCGTGCCAGAATCCCTGTATTTTAATGACATCGCTATCTTTGCCCAGGTTCTATAAAGCTCGCAAAATAGCTGGTTTCAGATACGAATCCCAGAACCAAAATGCATCAAACAAGGTGCTATCGCAATAAAACTATTATATCGCGGTCTAGCGGCAATGGCATCGGACCAAGGTCCTATCTTCCTTCCCACAACCGTCCTGGAATGCTGCCAACCAGGGTATTTCCATAAAGAAAGAGCCTCGCTGTAAGCTGCGAGGCTCTTTCTCCGGGGGCGCGATTAGAGTGTGGGGGCTACTTTGTTGACCGTGCGGGAGTGACGCAGTTGGGATAGAACGTCTCAGCCACGATCTTAGCAACCTGGCCCCTGGTGACGTTGTTGTTCAACCTGAAGTATGGTCGAGAGGAAGCATCACATGGTTCCGGGGCGCCTGTAGCCGGATTGGTGCCTCCACACGCGTAACCACTGACCACTCCATTGTTGGCGAGACGCTGTATCCAGTCGAAGAACGTCGAGCCAGGAGGGACGTCGGCAAACTGCTGGGCACCGGGAGCATCCGATAACCCTGCGGCTTCACTGACTATCTTGGATAGCTGCCCGCGTGTGACGTTGTTGTTGGGTCGGAAGTACGCCAGGTTACCGGGAGCCACACACGGCTCGGCGGCACCTGTAGCCGGGTTGGTACCTCCGCACGTGTAGCCGCTTATGGCACCGGCGTTCGCCAGTTGCTGTATCCACAGGTAGAAGGGGCTATCCTCCGGCACGTCCTGGAACTTCCTGGCACCCGCGGGGTCGCTCAGCCCGGCGGCAATAGCCACCATCTTGGAGATCTGCCCTCTTGTGACGTTCACGCCCGGTCTGAAGTATTTGCCGGGGCATGGCTCATTAGCCCCTCCGCATTCGTAGCCGGTGATGATATTGCGGCAGGCAAGGCACCGGATAAAGCTATAGAAGGTGGAGCCGGGACCGGAAGCGGGCACGTCGTTGAACTGGATGGAACAACTACAACCAACACCGTAAACCACGGTGTCAATGCCGATATAGTTTGAATTGTCGCCTGTAGGACCACCCTCCGTCACGTAATAGCGGAAGGCGAACCTGCCGCTCTGTGTGCCCGAAATGTTGTTCAGAGTAATGACATACTGCGTCCAGGCGTCCGGATATCCTCCCGATGCCTGGTCAGGGTTGATCTCCAGGAGCAGTGTCGTAAAGTCACCCACGCTCTCATCTGTAGTGCCCACGTTGGTGCTTGCTCCGGCTGTGCTAAGTCTTACCTGGAGCCGGTCACCGAACGGACTATCGGTTGACGTACGCGTCCAGAAGACAAACTGACGACCGCTTTGCAGCGGGACCTCCGGGCTGATTAACCAGTTGCTGATGGTATTAGTTCCGGTGGTGCTATTGAAGTTAGCCCCTACATAAGAGTTAGGGTCACCGGAGTGTGCAGGGAAAATCGCAGGGTTACCCTGGAACCAGGATGTCGAACCCTGAGGGCTACTGCGGTTAATGACAGTCCAGCTTGAAGGTGGCGCAACCTCGAATCCTTCGTCAATCAGCGTCTGCTCGCAAGCTCCCTGCGGCACCTGGGGGTTGCTGCCTGCTTGTTGCTCGGTGCTCTGCGGTGCCTCCTGCCTCGTGTCCTTTTGCCCGTACTTATCGGCCTGCGCGGGAACGCTGCTCGGGCTGGCTGCGCGCGTCACGGTAGAATTGAGCAAGGTATCGCGCAGTAGCAGCAGTAGCACGAGCAGCAATAGCGCTGATACTGTTCGGCTAAGGCTGACCCGGCGTAACGTTCTCCGCGCGCCTAGATTACTCGGCGTTTCGGGCATATATGGTCCGCTCCTTCATATTGCTCATTCTCATTGCTAGAAGGAAAGTCATACTTGGCCCATGTCACAAAGCAACGACGCACATATGGCGTGACAAGAATACTGCCATCTAACTGCAATGAAGTAGGCAGATTATAGCAGCGTACCTATACCTAGTCAATGGTATTTGTTTTCTCAGTCTGGCGGCACGCTTTAGCAATTACCGGTGCTCGACGGTATAATTATGTAGTAGCTTAGGACCCTCATTATCAACTTTCCCTACTCGAAAGCACCCAGAACGCTCCTTACTTAATATGGAACGCGTATAAAAACCATGATCATCTCCCTGCGCAAGGCCTTTCGCGACCTGACGAGACGCCGCCTGCGCTCCTTTCTCACAATCATAGGCATCATCATAGGCGTGGCCGGGCTGGTGGCTATTACCTCCACCTCCAAGAACATGGCCGCCGCGCAGGCTGCTGCCTACAATAACAACTCCCAGCAAGACATGCGCTGGTACGTCGGCAACGCCCCGCCCGGCCTGGAAAACGGCGTCAAGCAGGTGCCCAACGTCGCGGAGGCGGAACTGCGCGCCACCTACTTCACCAAGTGGTACGCGACCGGGGCCTGGCGCGACATCCAGTTCGTCGGCATCCGCGACTTCGACGGCATGCGCGTCAACAAGGTGGACCTTGTAGAGGGGCGCTGGCCCAGGCGTGGGGAGGTCGTGCTCGAAGCCTCGGTGCGGGACGTGGCCCCGGTGAGCATTGGCGATGAAGTGGTCTACCGGGCGGGGCCAGGCAACGCGCAACACGACCTGCTGGTGGTGGGCTTCGCAAGGTCGCCCTCCTTCCCCTCCGCCAACATCATCGGCACGTCCATAGGGTACACGCTGAACACCGAAGTGCAGAAGATGTACGGCGCGGAGGGCGACAACCAGCTACTCGTCCGCCTGGTCGATTTCTCGCCCGGCGTGCGCGCCAACACCAAAGACGACATACAGCGCGTGTTCGACAAGCGCAACCTCGGTTATGGCTCGTACCTGGAGCGCAACCCTGAGGACTACACGGGCAAACGGCAGCTAGACGCGCTGGTCATGCTCATGACCGTCTTCTCGATGGTGGGCCTGGTAATCTCGTCCTTCCTGGTGGCGAACACCCTGGCAGCGGTAATATCGGAGCAAATGGCCGAGATAGGCGCGATGAAAGCCATCGGGGCCACCTCCGGCAAGGTGATAGGCATCTACGTGGTGGCCGGGGCGATGTACGGGGCGGTGGGCACCATACTGGGGCTGCTCATCGGGGTGTTTGGGGGGCATGCGCTCTTGCTGTACCTGGGCAGCCAGTTCAACCTCACTATCAGCGGCATCAATGTGGACCCGGTGGACATCGCGCAGGGCATCGTGGTGGGCGTGGGGGTGACCACGTTGGCGGCCTTCCTCCCGGCCTGGCGCGGCACCTCAATCACCGTGCGTAAGGCGTTGGAGAGCTACGGCATCAGCGCTACCTACGGCCAGGGCTGGCTCGACCGTCTGCTACACGGCTTCAACCGGCTGCCACGAGTGCCCGCCATGTCGGTGCGCAACCTGGCCCGGCGCAAAGGCCGCAACCTGATCACCATAGGCGCTATCGGCCTCGCCACCGCCGCTTTCCTGGGGGCGCAAAGCACCTCCGACTCGGTGGGGCGTTCGATAGAGAACGCCTACGACGTGTACGGCTCCGATGCCTGGGTGTGGTTCCAGCAGCCGGTGGGGCAGACGTTCGCCTCCGACCTGCGCTCGATGCCGGAGGTGAAAGTAGCCGAGGCGTGGGCCTCCACCTCCGCCTTCGCCGGGGACCTGCGCGTCAGCATGTGGGGCATGCCCGCCTCGACCACCCTCTATCAAGCTCCGTTCACGCAGGGGCGCTGGTTCACGGATGAAGAGCCGTTCGCCGTGGTGGTCTCGTCGCGCTTTGCCGAGCTGCGGGGCTACGAGCCGGGCGACCGAGTGGAGGTGACCGTGGGCGGCAGGGACGTGTGGCTCACCATCGTGGGGATCGTGAACGACAACGCGCAGGGCCTTAGCTCTTCATCGAGAGGCAAGATGTTCGCGCCGCTGGAGACGGTATCGCGCCTGATGCACCGGAGTGGTGCCGCTGACTTCTTCGCAGTCCGCTTCGACCGCTCGGACGGCCCGTACGTGGAGGAGACCCTGGCGCGATTGGAGCGCAGGTTCCACACCCTGCAACCCGGCATGCTGGCCGCCTACGCCGACAAGGCAAGCAGCCTCGAAGCCAGCAAGATACTCACCATCCTGCTGTACGCGATGACGATAATCGTGGGCACCATCGGCGGTATCGGCATCGCCAACACGCTCACGCTGAACGTGCTGGAGCGCAGGCGCGAAATTGGCGTGATGCGCTCGCTGGGGGCGCGTGACGGCCACCTCATACAGGTGTTTCTCACCGAAGCCCTCATCATGGGAGGCGGGGGCTTCTTGCTGGGGCTGGCGCTGGGCTATCCCCTGGCGCGTATGCTGGTGTGGCTCCTGTCAACTGTGCTGTTCCCCCTTGACTTTCTCTTCCCGGTGAGCATGGTGGGGCTGGCAATGCTGTTCACATTGGTGCTTACCACAATCGCCAGCCTTGGCCCGGCGTTGGGCGCTGCCAGGCTGAAGGTAAGCTATGCGCTGAGATATGAATGAGACAAATTGATTAGACATCGGACTATTTAGGCCTAGAGTTGGAGCATAAATTTGGTCTTTTGGCGAAAACAACAAAAGCGTACTATAGCAATAGCATTGATCTTGCTGACCTCCCTGCTTTTCGGGCAAATGGGGCAAGCCAATGCTTCCGCGCTACTCCAGACGGACGGCATCACTACGCAGCGCAACGTGACCTATTGCACGGCGGGCGGGGAAGCCCTCAAGATGGACCTTTTCCTGCCGAGGCCGGGCAACGGACCCGCACCCGTGGTGGTCTACATCCACGGTGGTAGCTGGGTGGGCGGCGATAAGTTCGAGGTTGGACTTGCCGGAAACGAGCTGGCTAAAAAAGGGTACGTGGTCGCCTCGATCAACTACCGGCTGGGGCCGAAGCACAAGTGGCCCGCCCAGATACAGGACGCCAAGTGCGCCGTACGGTACCTGCGTGCGTCCGCGAGGCAGTACAACCTCGACCCGCACCGCATCGCCGCCTGGGGCAGCAGCGCCGGGGGTCACTTGGCGGCCATGCTGGGCCTCACCGACGCCTCGGCGGGCTTCGACAACTCCGGGCAGTACCTGGACCAACCGAGCCGAGTGCAGGCGGTGGTGGATATGTTCGGCCCCACCGACCTCAACGCCTACGACCCTGACAGGTTCTCCAAGGGGATCGGGCAGGCAGTGTTCGGCGTCACCCGCGACGAACCGGGAGCGCGCGAGCTGCTCAGGCGGGCCAGCCCTGTCACCTATGCCACTAACGCCGCGGGGGTGCCCTTCCTTATCCTGCACGGTGACAAGGACAGCCTGGTGCCGCTCAGCCAGTCGCAGGCCTTCTACGACCGCCTCATCGCGGGAGGCTCGCAGGCGGAGCTTGTGGTGGTGAAGAATGGAGAGCACGGCTTTCGCCCGACCGGCGGCCCTATAGACCCGACCACCGCGCAGATACGGAACAGGATAGATAACTTCCTCGACCGCACGCTTGGCAACACCAGCACCGCCTCACAGACCTTCCCACAGACCGGCCAGACCGTGCAGGGCGCGTTCCTGCGCTACTGGTCCTCGAACGGCGGGCTGGCGCAGTTCGGCTACCCGATTTCCGGCGAGATGCAAGAAGCCAGCGACACCGATGGCAAGACCTACACGGTGCAGTACTTCGAGCGAGCGGTGTTCGAGTCGCACCCCGAGAACGCCCGGCCCTACGACGTGCTCCTCACGCTGCTAGGCTCGATGCGGTACGCGCAGAAGTACCCTAACGGAGCACCGGGCCAGGTGCCAAACGCCGCGCCCGGCTCTATGCTTTTCACGGAGACCGGCAAGCGAATTGGCGGCATGTTCCTGGAATACTGGAAGGCGAACGGCGGCGTGGCCCGGCAGGGATATCCCATATCGGAGGAATTCAAGGAAGTCTCACCTGTAGACGGCAAGAGTTACACCGTGCAATATTTCGAGCGGGCGGTGTTCGAGTACCACCCCGAAAACCGGCCGCCTTACCAGGTGCTGCTCTCACCCCTCGGCACGTTTCGCTACGACGCCCGGCACGGGGGCGGGCAACCATAGCGCCGGTAATAGAGTATTATTAGTTGCGGCAGCATATAACGCAGACGGGAAGCACACGGTATGAAAGATACTATTACGAGAGAGACACCTACCGGCACTGACGATATAGAGCGGGGCAATGGTGCCGGCAAATACAACTCCGACCCTGGAGACCTGACCACCGGCTTTTCCCAGCCGTTCGGGCAGCGTGAGGCTGCGCTGCTCGCCCCCAAGCGGCGACGGTGGCGCATCCTGGTCCCGGCTCTAATAGCGGCTGTCGTGCTTGTCGCGACTATTTTGGTGCTGGCTTCACCGCCCAAGGGTCCGGCTACCGCGCAGGTAAGAAGGGGCACCATCATCTCCAGCGTGGAGACCACGGGCAAGCTGGAGGCTCAGACGAGCGCGCGGCTCTCCTTCCGCACGTCTGGACGCGTGGAGAGGGTAATCGCGAAGCAGGGCGACCAGGTGAAGGCGGGGCAGGTGCTGGCCCAACTCGAGTCGGACAACCTCCAACGGCAGCTACGGGAGGCCCAGGCGCAGTCGCAGATCAGCCATTTGAGGCTGCAACAGGCGGAACTCGGCCCCCGGCAGGAGGACATCACCGCCGCCACCGCCGACCTGAGCGCCGCCACGGCCCAGTTGGAGCAACTCAAAGGCGGCGGGCGGCCGGAGGACATAGCGGCGGCCCAGGCGGCCTTGAACCAGGCTCAAGCGCGGCTAGACGGTCTCAAGAGGGGTGCCTCACCACAGGAGCTTACGGCAGCCCAAGCTCGTCTCGACCAGGCGAAGGCCAACCGCGACCTTACCGCTGCCACGTCCTCCAACGCCACCGAGCAGGCCCGCATCCTCTACGTGCAGGCACAAACCGCCACCGAAGATTTCCTCGACCCTGCGGGGCAGCTAGAGCAGGCGCGGCTCAACTACGAAGCCGCACAGAAGAGCGAGACGGCCCAGATGGCCTCGGCGGACGCCAGGGTGACCGAGGCACAGGCCGCCCTTGACGCGCTCAAGGCGGGGCCGACCCCCGAAGAGTTGCGTGCCGCCGAGCAGGGCGTGGTGCAGGCGCAGGCCCATCTTGACAAGGTGCGCAACGGTGCCACCCAGCAAGATATAGCGGCCGCGCAGGCCGGCGTGGACGCAGCCCAGGCCAACCTCGACAAACTGAACGCAGGCCCGACCGACACCGACATCTCCATACTCAGGCAGCAGGTGACCCTCTCCCAAATCGCGGTGGAGCGAGCCGAGGCCCAGCTAGCCGACGCGCAGATTGTAGCCCCTATGGACGGCACCGTGCTCAACATCGACCTGGAGGTGGGGGAGATCGTCAACGCCTCGCAGCCCGTAGCCACGCTGGCCGATACCACGTCGTTGCGCATCAAGGCCGACGTGGACGAGATTGACGTGGGGAGGGTGCAGGCCGGGCAGGCGGTGACCGTCACGCTCGACGCCTACCCTGGCGTGAGGCTGCCGGGCAGAATCGAGTCGCTGGCACCCGGGGCCACGCTCAAGCAGGGCAGCACCGTGTACCAGGCCACCGTCTCGTTCGTGCCCACCGGGGAGGTGGTGCCCCGAGAGGGCATGGCCGCCAACGTCGATATCACCGCGCAACGCAAGGACGACGTGCTGCTCCTGCCCAACCGCGCCTTCGAGGCGGTGGGGCGTCGCCAGTACGTCACGGTCAAGCAGGGTGACACCACCACCCGCCTCGAGGTCGAGACCGGCCTGAGCAACAACACCGACACAGAGATCATCTCCGGCCTCGAAGAAGGCGAGACAGTCCTTCTCAAGTAACGCCCTCATAGCGATGAGTCATGTCCCAACAACGGAGGAAGCACATCCGTGGGAGGTTACATTTACGAGTACGACAAAGAGGGCCGCATGGTGAACGTCTACCCCGCAGGCGAAGAGAGGGAGCCTGACCCGGCGGCACCGCCTGTGTACCGTGGACCGGACGAGTTCCTGGCCGGGGAGGAAAGCGTGGCGACGAAAGAACGGGAGAAGGTGGGAGAGGTGGAGGCTTTGGAGTGAATCCTACATGATAATGTGCATTTCCGGTGGAAAGTACAAGATATTGTAGCCTTAATGATATAATGGTGCTTGTCCCGCTGGGCTAGCACCATTATATCTACTGGCCCCATGTGGAAATATGTTCAGAAAGAAAGTCAGTAAGCGATTACTCCAAAAGGGGATAAGCATTATGCCTAGACCTACATCTGCGGATATGCTAGAGGCAAAACGTAAGAAAGCGGAAGAACGGGTTCGCGAGGAAGAAAGACTTGCCGATGAGGAAGCACGTCTTGCGGCGGAACACGCTGCAAGAGACCTAAGACTTGCAAAGGCTCAGCAAAGCTATAGGCAGTTGGCCTCAGTAGCTCAAGCATTGTACACAGAGGTAGACAAGCTAGGCAAGAAGCATCCAACATTACCCGTTACCCACCGAATGCTTGAACGTGCCAATAAGGTCATTAGAGATGTCAAAGAACTTATTCGGGAGGAAGGAGATGTGTTTACAACTGATGTGACGGAGTTAGTCCCGGCAGGTGACATGCCCGAAATCCGGGATGTCGTGTTAACCCTGGCTGAGACCATAGCCGCCACAAATAGATTTGCTGATAAGTACAGGAGGGAGTGGGATAGGATAGCCAGAGAGAATTCTGACGAAGATGAGGAGGCTGACCCTCTGTACATCGGGCTGGAGAGAGTTAATAGAGCATTCAACAGGTTACATAGAACACGAGGCTCATGAAGGAAAGCATAGCCTGATGTCAAAGGAAAGTCGCACAAGTAGAGTGCACCTACTCTCTGATTCGCTTGGCGTATCGCTCGCGCAGCTACAAGTGGATTTCGTCATTCCGAATCTAGTCAACGACTTGCCGTTGTGTATTGACCCATTTCTTTTGTTCAAGAGTAAAGATCTGGGCCTACGAGAATTACATGGACATATCGTTTCGATATTCAACCAAGCGATCAATTGGTTCCGCCAAGGGCACATCCGCGAATTGCAGCGGTTAATTGACTTCCCAGAGGTCAATGAGATCGGATTGGGCTATTCAGAAGGAGGAATAAGGGGGTCAGGACTGGGGATCCAGATGAACCAACTCTTGATTGGCACACTTAGAGTTAGTGAGCCATTGCAAGAACGTGGTCTTAAGCATGTTGAGGAATTGCAGTTAGTCACAATAGGTGTGGGCGCTGACCGCATCAGTGATATTGTTGGTAATATTCTCAAAAGCTACCTGATTGAGTATACTCAGCGGCAGTGTGATATATGGAAAATTCCATTAACCAAGAATTTGCCAATTAATCACTACTTTGACTTTGTTGACTGGCAATGGACAGATGGGTATTTCGACTTACCTCTCAATCCGCACAATGGTAGGCCTATTCTTTTAGTGCCACGACGTATTGTCCGTCTGCTCCCATGGATTAATTATGATGACTATCTTCGTACTGATTACCGACTTTTCCTAAGGCCATCTTCCAGAACTCGGCATCCCAGGTACCCTGGGATGCCGAAGTCGGCTCGTTTGGAAGCATCTAAGAGCGACGTAGTCAGAGTGACCCAACAGCAAGTACAACTATTGGATCAATATATCGGACGAAAAGAACGGGAAGGCGGTAATGCTGCCCCTGAGCTAGTAGACGATTCCCACTGGGGAGAAGTGGAGAGACGCTTAGGAGACGAATTGAGTGCTCGGCTTGTGACCATCCCTAGTGGATCAACAGGAGCCACCTTGTATCAACAGTGGGTATATGAAGTACTTAATTATCTTTTTGAACCCGAACTCACGGATGGCAGTCTTGAGGTAGAAACCTTTCTCGGAACAGAGCGCCGAGACATTATCTATACAAATGAGGCGGAAACATCCTTTTGGGCCTTTGTACGTAACACCTATGCAACACCAGTGATCATGTTCGAAGTCAAGAATGTACAGGAGTTGCAACTAGACCATGTCAATCAGACCGCTGCTTATCTTGGGGCTAGACTTGGCATGCTGGGTTTTATAGTTACTAGGAATGCAGCTGGTGCCAACATTGAGCGCAAGGTATACACCATCTATAATGACAGCCCAACCATACCCAAGAAATTAATTCTCATCATGAATGATGAGGATCTATTATCAATGATTAAGCTGAAGCAAGAAAATGAAGCCCCTGTGCGATATATCCAAAGGCTCTATCGTAAGTTCGTGACTTCGGTGCAATAACTTTGATAGGATTGCGTTTACACTATAACGTGCTGGTCTTTATGACGACGTTAGGATTACGCCCGATCTCGTGGCTGCCCTCATTGAAGCAACCGATCTCTCTTTATCTCGTTTCTAGCACGCAAAAGGAGAAGCATCGGAGCTTCTCCTTCCGCTTCGCTTTAGCTTTTGCAGACTAAACTAGAGAAGTTTAAATATCCAAGTTCCTCACGTTCTTAGCATGCGTCTGGATGAACTTCTTCCTGGGGGCGACCTGGTTGCCCATCAGCATGTCGAACGTCTCGTCGGCTACCATCGCGTCCTCGACCGTCACCTGCAACAGCGTGCGCGTGTCGGGGTTCATCGTGGTCTCCCATAGCTGGTCGGGGTTCATCTCGCCGAGACCCTTGTACCGCTGGATCGCCGGCTTCTCCTTGCCGATCTGCTTCAACGCCACCTTCAACTGCTCGTCGTCGTAGGCCCAGATGGCGTTCTTGCCGTTGGCTACCCTGTACAGGGGCGGCTGCGCGATGTACAGGTACCCGCCGCTGATAAGGTGCGGCATGTGGCGGAAGAAGAAGGTCAGCAGCAGCGTGCGTATGTGGCTGCCGTCCACGTCGGCGTCGGTCATGATGATGATGCGGTGGTAGCGCAGCTTGGAGGTGTCCCACACGTCCGCGATACCGGCACCCAGCGCCGTGATGAGGGCCTTGATCTCCTCGTTGCCCAGCATCTTGTCCAGGCGAGCCTTCTCCACGTTCAGGATCTTACCCCTCAACGGCAACACGGCCTGTCCGCGACGGTCGCGCCCCTGCTTGGCCGAGCCACCCGCCGAGTCTCCCTCCACGATGTATAGCTCGCTCTTGGCCGGGTCGCGCTCCGAGCAGTCGGCCAGCTTGCCGGGCAGCGTGCTCGACTCGCCTGCGTTCTTGCGCACCACGTCGCGGGCCTTGCGGGCGGCGTCGCGGGCGCGGGCGGCGGTCAGCGACTTCTCGATGATGCGGCGGGCGTCCGAAGGGTTCTCCTCCAGGTACTGCATCAGCCCCTCGGCCACCGACTGCTCCACCACGTTCTTGATGTCGGCGTTGTTCAGCTTGCCCTTGGTCTGCCCCTCGAACTGCGGGTTCGACAGGCGCACCGACACGATAGCCACCAGGCCCTCGCGCACGTCCTCACCCGTCAGGTTCGCATCCGACTCCTTGAGCACGGCGGCCTTGCGAGCGTACTCGTTCAGCGTCCTCGTCAAAGCGCCACGGAAGCCGGTAAGGTGAGCGCCGCCGTCCACCGTGTGGATGTTGTTGGCGAACGAGAAGACCGACTCGGAGAAGCTGTCGTTGTACTGCAACGCGATCTCGGCGTAGGAGGTGCCCACCTTGCGCTCGATGTAGATCGGCTGGGCGTGCACCGTCTTGCGGTTCTTGTTGAGGTGGCGCACGAAGCTCATCACGCCGCCCTCGAAGTAGAAGGTCATCTCCCGGTCGCGGTCCTCTCGCTCGTCGCGGAAGGTGACCATCATGCCCTTGTTCAGGTAGCACATTTCGCGGAAGCGCTGCGCCAGGATGTCGTAATCGTACTCAATGGTGTCGAAGATGGTAGGGTCGGCCTTGAAGACGGTGAGGGTGCCGGTCTCGTCGCTCTTGCCGATAACCTTGACCGGGGCCTTGGCCTTGCCGCGCTCGTACTCCTGCATGTGCACCTTGCCGCCGCGCCGCACTTCCACTCGGCACCACTCGGACAGGGCGTTCACCACGGAAGCGCCCACGCCATGCAAACCACCCGACTGCACGTATGCGCCGCTGTCGAACTTGCCACCGGCGTGCAGCGTGGTCATTACCACTTCCAGCGCCGATACCTTGACCTTAGCGTGCATTTCCACGGGAATGCCACGAGCGTAGTCGCGCACGGCCACGCTGTTGTCTTTGCCAATCGTTATATTGATGCGGTTGCCGTGCCCTTGCATGTGCTCGTCAACCGAGTTGTCAACAATCTCATATACGAGGTGGTGCAGACCGTGTATGTCGGTACCACCGATGTACATACCGGGGCGCTTACGAACGGGTTCCAGACCCTCCAACACCTCGATACTTCGGGCATCATAATTCTGTGTAACCAACTCTAAATTACCTCCAAAACGCGCGTTATCCACAATCTCAAGGCTAAATTCCGCTACCAGTAATTATACCACATAATGCGCGGTTTTGCACTTGTTTGTAGCACAGAAGTTCTGAAACGTGAAACGTGAAACGTGATGCGGTAAGGGTTGGAAATGGCACGGAAATGGGTTGCGCTTCACCTCCTACAGGCTTTCTGGCGTGGAGCAACGAAAAGGCGGAGGAGTGGGTTACTTGGTTCCGCTCCTCCGCTTCTCTACGGCTGTGCAGCTTTACAGTAGTCCTGTACCTAAGGCTTGCTTCTTTAGACGCTTCCGGTGCGTGGTTCTTCCTGGTTGTCTCCCACCGCTTTGTCCTTGATCGCCCGGACCATTGAGGCGATGTACTCTAATGCGGCGGGGTCGTGCGCGGCAATCTCGTGGAGGTCACTCTGGATGGCCGCGAGTATGGGGCTGGCGGGGCTTGAGCCGGGGTCGGTCGTTGCATCACCCTCCCCTGCCACGTAATTGGCCCGCCCCTCCGAGATTAGGTTCCCGGCAGGCGCGACGGTGCCGCTCTCCTCTCGCCCTACGAGGTGGTCGATGGAGACCTCGAACACCTCGGCCAACCGTGTCACCAGGTCTATGCCAGGCCGGATGCGGTCGTGCTCAAGCTGGCTGATGTAAGAATGGGTGGTCCCTATCCTCTCCGCCAACTGGTGCATCGACCAACGCTTTTGCGTGCGTATCCGGTGGACCCGTCCACCTATCGTATCACCTTGCATGGTCAATATTCTAACCGATTATTCCAAGTTTTCCAACAATTCCCACCAGATTCCGGTCATAATGTTGACAAGAGGTTGCCGTAGTGGTTAGAATATTGACATGGGTACCGCTACTACTGTGCTATTGGACGCCCTCGTCAATCAACAGCGCACGCTCCAACTGAGCGACCGGGCCTTTGCCAACAAGCTCGGCATCAGCAAAGCTTTGTGGATCATGACGCGGCAGGGAGACGTGCCCGTCGGCATCAGCCTGCTCGCGGGCGTAGTGCGGGAGTTTGGCGACTTGAGAGACGAGGTGTTGGATGCCCTGGCCGAGCACCGCGCCGGCTATCATAACAAGAAAGATACTGCCGCTGTTAGCTCGTGAGGCTTGCATCACGGCCTAAGACTGGAATAGGGGCGCATGTTCGACTTCGACAAGCTCTGGAAGATACGCAACGCTTTGAGCCAGGCCTTCGACGAACTCCACAGGCTACAGGCGGAACCCACCACTGACGAGTCTGGCCGCTTGCGCCTGATGGCTAGCGAGGCGCGCATGCGGGCTTTGGTGGCCCGGTTCAAAGCCGTAACGGCGGGCACTACAACTCGAACCGAGCTTATCCTGAAGTTGGAGGAAGAGGTACAACAGATCGAGAGGTTGCTTGAGCAGGAAGAAACTCGGCTGATGACCCAACCCCTGCACGACATCCGGGAATTCGAGGACGCCCCCTAGCCGACCACTCCTTCGTGCTTCCCACGCTCCCCATGCCGCTAACCCCCGGCCACCTGGTCAATCGGTTTGGCGTTGCGCACGTGCGAGTTCACCGTGGCGAGCAGCGAGAAGACCACCATCCAGGCGGTTAAAACCAGCACCGAGATGGTCGTGCTGAACCAGACGAGCAGGAAGCCCACCAGCGTCTGGCCGAGGGGCATGAAGCCGAACGCGATCATGCGGAACGAACTGTTGACGCGGCCCTGTAGCTCGTCGGGGATGAGAGCGAGGCGGTAGCTGAACTGCACTACGTTGTATACAGGGCTTAGCATGTAAATGAGGGCCGAAATAATGCCCAGCACCAGCAAGTTGGGCGCGATGGCGTAGAAGGGCAAGAGCAGCGTTTGCAACCACATGATCGTGATAATCGCCGGTCCGAACTTGAGTTGCTTGCCGACCTTGCCGCCCACCACCGAGCCGACGATGCCGCCTACCGCCCCAATGCTAAGGATGATCCCCAACTGATCTTCGGGGATGCCCAGCTCCTTCACCCTTGCGATTATTACCAGGAACAACCCTGAAAACGCGAAGTTGTTGCCGCCCGTCAGCAACGACATGAAGCGCACCAGCGGCTGGCTCCACAGCCACGCCACGCCCTCCTTGATTTCTCTACCCAGGTGACGCTCCTTGACCGCGCGCTCCCTCTTGAAGTTGGTCCGTACGAACAGCAACGAGACCACCGAGGCGGTGTAGGATACCGCGTCCAGCAGGAAGGGGAAGATGCGCCCGACGTTCACGAACAACACCGTGCCGATGGGAGGGCCGATCAGCCCCGTGCTTGCCTCAGCGGCGTGGTTGAAGCCGGTGGCGGTCGGTAGCTGCGCTTTCGCGACTACACGCGGCAGGGCGGCCACCTCAGCGATGTTGAAGAAAACGAACAGCGTCCCCTCGACGAACGCCACAAGATAGAGCTGCCACAACCAGGGCCCGCCGAACAGCAGCGATAGTGGGATGCTGCCCATAGCGGCGGCCCGGCCCACGTCGCAGAGTATCATCACCAGCTTGCGGTCCCACCTGTCGATGAGCGCGCCCGCGGGCAGGCTGAATAGCAGATAGGGGAGGCTGAAGAGCGCGCCAACTATGCCCGCCGCCGCGAAGTCGTTGTTGGTCAGGGCAAGCACCAGCAGCGGGAAGGCCGCCCCCGACATGCGGCTGCCCAGGGAGGAAACCGAGTGCCCCGCCAACAGGAGCATGTAGTCGCGGTTGCGCCAGAGCGACGCCAGTGGAGTCGGGGTCTCGGCCGCCGCTGCAATATCGGCTTCATCCAGGGTAAGCGGCACCTCGGGAGCAGGCACGTTCCGGGCGGCTTCATTTGCCTTCACTTCGTCCGTTGCACTCACGTACTGTCAGTCCTCCATCAGGTGTATAGTCGAGCGCACAAGCCCGCAGGACGGACTCAATCGAATCAGTCCTGCGCGGCTACACTTTACCAGCGGGGTGCGCTCTATGAAGGCGTGCATGCGGTCTTACTTGCTTACCTCAGGCTCCGCTTCCCTTTTCCTGAAGCCGCCGTACCGCTCGCCGTCTTCACCCTGCTCACCAACAGAGTCAATTTCGTCGCTGGGCGTGGGCATGGCCGGCACGCTTGTGGGCGAGCCAAGCGACACATCACCGTCTGTGGGCTGTGCCGTGGCCGAGTCGAGGCCCGCGCCTCCCGCGCCTCCCGCGCCTCCCGCTTCCGCTGCCCCTTTGTCCAGGAACTCCTTGTCCTCAACGCGGAGCAGGTAAGGGTTGAATAGCTGGAAAGTGGCGAACACCACTATGAAGATGCCGAGCGCGGCGAGCACATACCCAGGGTTGAATATGGCCCCGGTAAAGCCTGCCAGCATGACTCCAAGGGGTGCGGAGAACTGGGCTATCACGCGCCGCACCGAGAAGACGCGCCCCTGCAACTCCCTTGGGACCTGAGTTTGCCAGATCGTCTGCGAGTGAGCGTTCATGATAGGGATAAGGGCTACCAGCATGAAGTTGAATATGCCGGTAGCGTACAGCCAGGGCGACAGGCCGTACATCGTCTGTACGACGCCAGCTATCAGAATGGGCACCACTACACCGTACACCCTGCGACGCTTGAGTCCGCCCCAGGTGCTCATGAGGATGCCGCCCGCCAGTCCGCCCACGCCGCCCAGCGTGCTCAACAGCGCCAGGGACTGCTCGAAGGTGAAGCCTTGTGCCTGCCAGTCGGCCGCCAGGTTGAACTTGAGCAGGAGCGGGATGAAGACTTCCAGGGGGGAGCTGGCAAAGTTGACGACGGTAAAGGTCGCCAGCAGCCAGAGCAACGGCTTGCGAAGCCTTATGTAGCGAGCCCCTTCCTTGATGTCGGCCCACATGCTCTTCTTGGGCTTGGTGCCTTTCTCCCCGAGGTCCGTACGCTTGGGCGAGGGTACGTACAGGAACGGCAGCACCGCCGCGCCTATGAAGAAAGTCACGGCGTCTATGCCGATAGCCAGCGCGGCCCCCTCCCTTATACCTGCCAGGACAGGAGCAATGAAGTCGGGAAGACTGCCCTGGCGGGCCATTCCGGGAAGTGCGATGATAGTGGCTGCGATGGCCGGAGAGAGGATAGCCGAGAGCGACCACATCGTCTGCATCATGCCGTTGGCTCGCGGTAGCTGCTTTTCGGGCACGATCATGGCATAGGAGGCATCGAAGGCTGCGTTGTGGAACTGGAATAGCACGGCCAGGATTGGAAAGAGGATGAGCAGGATCCATAGCTCCAACATGCCTGCCAGTATCAACCCCATGAGCACCAGGCTCAAGACGCCATTCAGAAAGTCCACTACTATCATGGTCTGCTTACGGTCGTGACGGTCGGCCCAGGCTCCGGCTACCGGTGCAATAAGCACCGAGAGGGTAAAGCTCAAGCTGACGGCGGTGAGGGCGAAGGCCAGTTGAGGCTTCTGCTCTTCGCTGGGGTAGAGGCTCGTGGCGAGCCATATCGTCAGGGCGAAGAAGGTAAGCTGGCTGCCGAAAGCGGAGAACGCCTGCGTTATCCAGATTGCGACGAAGGTGCGGAAGCCATTCGCGGGCGGCTCGTATTTATCGGTACTTACGGTAGACATGGGTGTATCTCCTCGGAGTGTGTAATGGAGGTCATGCAGCGGGGTTGAGATCGGTAGCAGTTGTACCGCTGGCTACCGAGCCGATCCCACGCGTACCGGCTTCCGCCAGTCATGCAAGGTCCGGCTTCTGGTCTCCGCGGGCGTATGGCGAAGTTGAGAGCCAGATGGTGACGGCGAAGAAAGTAAGCTGGCTGCCGAAGGCGGAGAACGCCCGGGTGAGGCACATGACAAAGAAGGTGCGGAAGCCGTTCGGCGGGCGTTCGTATTTCTGGTTGCTGATTCGTGCGGACATAGAGTGTAGGATTCCTAGTGTGGATTGTGAAAGCAGGAGTGCGCTCGCAAAGGACGGCAAGGGAGACACGCAACCGCTACTCGCGCTCCACTCCTGAATAATACTCGAATGTAGATAAACGTCTATCCGTCTGTGGTAGTATCGCGCGGGGTGTGGTGCCTTAGCTTAGCCCCCGTTGCCTTCGCCTGCGGACGCGTCTTCCAGCTCCTCCAGCTTGCGGGCGGCGTCCTGGGCCGATAGCTCCCCACGCTCCACGGCCACAAGCACGCGGTATACGTCCAGGTCTTTTTCGGAGAAGGGAGCGCCTTCTCCGACCTGCTCCTCACCCGCCCCTTGGGTTGGACCGCCATCTTGACCTGCGTGCTCCACGTAGACGGCGAGTGCCTCCTGTCCGGGAGCCTGGCCGCCGCGTCCCCTATAGACCACCTGCCTCCTGCGGTACGTGGGAGCCTTATGCCGGTGCGTCTCGTCTTTATGTTCGTAGTCGCGGGGGTGGTAATAGCTATTCATCGTCTGTATCTCCTCCGTGTGCGACCTCCTAGCTTGTACGAAGGCCGCTAAGACTGCTTGGATCGAAGTGGTCCTGTTGGACCCCTGCGTATGCCTGGTGTTAGGTTGTCCTGCCTGCCGTACGTTTTTTGGACGCATCAAACCCACCGGCTCTCTAAGCGACCATGTACGGCCACCTACGGTTGCGCCGGAATTAAGCTCCAGCAGGCTCACGTTCTCTAGAAGTTTGTAATAGGGGGAGGTGGTATCCCACCTCCCCACGCGGTTGACTAGCGGCCGAGGGCGCTCAGGCGGCGCAACGCTTCCTGGGAAGTGATGTCGCCGTTCTGTACGGCCTGGAGGATGTCTAATTGGGCCTGCTCGCGGGAAACCTCGCCCTCCGGCACCATGATATCCTCCTCGGAACCCTCATCATCGTCGCGGCGCGACAGGTCTTCCGTGCGAGCGCCCACCGACACGCGGTCGGGTATCACGCTCACGTCGCCGCTGACAGAGTGGAAGCGCGCAGCAGGGCCGCCGCCATTCACGATCAAGGTGCGATTGCGACGTCCGGAGCGGCTCACGATCTCGTGCGGCAGCTTGCACCGGAGGTCGCCGCTCACTGTGGTCGCCTCCGCCGTCAGACGGGCGTCGGCGGGCACCGTGATGCGCAGGTCGCCGCTCATCGTCCTCACATCGAACTCACGATCGGGGACTCGCTTGAGATAGGCGGTAATGTCACCGCTGGCGGTCTGCACGCCAAGTTCCTGCAAATCAGCGCTCGAGATATTGACGTCGCCGGAGGCGCTACGCACGCCTACCTTGCCCTCCATGCCTCGCAAGTGGATGTCGCCGCTGGCGCTGCTGGCGAGCAGGTTGCCTGAGAGGCGCTCCAGGTGCACGTCGCCGGAGGTGGTCTGGATGAAGAGCGTGCCGTTCACGTCCTTCACGTAGAGGTCGCCGGTGCTGGTGCGGAGCATCAGATCGCAGTTGTGAGGCACCTTGATGTTGAAGTCATGGCTGTGCGACCAGCGGCCCATGTCGATGTTGATGTTGAGCTCTTTGAAGCGGCGCATACCACGCTGCACGCGCTTCTCGACATGGCGGGCCACGCGCTCTACGTCGAGGCCGCCGATATCGCCAAGCTCCCGCATGGCGCTTTCAAAGCCCTCTCCCAGGCGGACCTTGCGGGGCCGGTTGCGCAAGGTGACCTGCGAGCCAGTCACTTCAACGTCGTAATCGTCGTCCTCGTCGTCGGTGGTTATCTCGAGGCTGGTGTTGTCCCAGCCCTGGATGGTGATATCTCCGACGGGTTGCTCAAGCACCAGCCGCGGCGTCTCGCTAAACTCTGCCGTGTTGATCGTCGTTGTGTTTGCGTCTCTCTTTAACATCGGTCGTTCCTCCATCAGCTTGTATAAGACTGAGTCTTCTATGCGAATCCCTCAATCAAAAACCTAAAATCCAAAATCCAAGATGTAGAACCATTACCCGCAACGGCTGTAGAACCTGTTCATATCGAAAGCGTCCATGAGTTGCGCGGGTGTCCTGGCGGGTGTGGCGTTTGCGCGGGCATGGCGGGCGACCGGGGCCTCACTTTCCTCGGCGGTGGCGCTCACCGGGACGCTGACCATCTGGATCAACAGCCAGCGGCGCACCCGGCGGGTGTTGAGGTGGAGCGAGAAGCGGGAGCGACGTACCCCCTTGAACAGTGCCTCTTCTTTCGCGTTCAACGTGTTTGCCATTCCTAGTGTTGACGACATAGCCTTGTTCTCCCTTCCTGGTTGCTGCTTCCTCGCCGCGCTTGCCGCTTACGATGGCGAGATTACCCTTCTATAGCTGCTTGATTCTTTCGAGGGCTTCGAGCGTGCTGATCTTGCCTTCCGCCAGCTCGTCAAGTATCTGCTGCCTGCGCTCGCTGTTGGCCTTGCTGCTGCCGGCGGTGGGCATCGAGGGCATGGTGGGCGGAGCGGGAGGTGTCAAGGGCGCGGGCGGTGCGGGGACCATCGGAGCCGGGATGGTGGGCCTGGCGGGCATCTGCGGGTTGAGCGCGCGGGCCTGGTAGTACTCGTACTGGTCTACGTCGCTCAGGTCGCCCTCTTCGACCTCGAAGCCCATGGCGCGCACCACTTCGTTCAAGCGGGCGACAACGGTGGGATAGGAGATGCCAAGCTCGCCCTCTACATCCTTGATCTTGCCCTTGCACTTCATAAAGGTCTCTACGAACTGGACCTGCTCGGAGGTGAGAGCCTGCAAGCGGCCCAGCCCGAAAGCCCCGTCAATGCCGGTGCCGCAATGCCCGCACTGGAGCCGGGTAACGGTGAGAGCATTGGTGCAGACCGGGCATCTTCCGGGAAGTGGGTTCATATTTATTACCTCCAAATCAATTTCTTCAATGTTTGTAGTGATTTTCTTTATCTGACGCAATAATAGCACAGCTTCGGGAGCTTGTCAAGGGGTAATTCGCACAAAGTTAAGGAGAAGTTTGAGAATATTAATCTCGATATTAAGATTGTGCGATAAATAGCTCTGAACGGGGGTGTTTTCAAGCGCCGACACAAGTACTGCTGTGTAAGTGCCACGAAATTAGCACCCAAAGCTGCCCTTTGTCATTCTGAGCGCAGCGAAGAATCTCGTCCCGCACCTGGATGTTTCTTCTTTCTTATGGGACATTGTGACAATAAGGAAGGGGGTATTTGGG
>JALZHG010000247.1 GCA_030914045.1 Chloroflexota bacterium
CGGCGAAGGAGATCGATCGTGAGGCCAGGGAACGCGAGCCGTTCATCCGGAGCATTCATGCGCCTGCGCCTGAGATGGGCCCGCACGCGGCTCACCATCTCCAGCGGGCTGACGGGCTTGGTGACGTAGTCGTCGGCGCCTACCTCCAGGCCAAGGACGACGCTCCTTTCGCCGTCGCGGGCTGTCAGCATGACCACCGGCACGTCGCTGCTCTTTCTGAGTTCCTGGCAGAGGCTTATCCCGTCGATTCCCGGGAGCATTATGTCCAGGACTACCAGGTCGAACGCCCCTGCCGATCGAAAGCGCTTTAGCGCAGCCTCACCGTCCCCGACCGCCTCGACGCTCATCCCCTCGCGCTCGAGGGCGATTTGCACTATGTCTCTTACCGCAGGATCGTCCTCAACGATCAGTATGTTGGGCATCTACGCCTGCCTCCACGCTTGCCTCCGGCAGCTTGATCTCGACAGTTGTCCCCACCCCTTCTCGAGAACGGATGGAGATGGCACCCCCCATCCGCTCGGTGAGCTCCTTGCAGATGGACAGCCCCAGACCAAATCCCTCGGAGCTGCCTCTGCCCCTGTAGAAACGCTCGAAAATGTGAGGGAGATCGGCAGGGCTTATCCCGGTCCCTTCATCTTTTACGGTGATGACGCCGGACCTTATGCGAACCTTGATATCTCCGCCCCGGCTAGAATGCTTTATGGCGTTGCTGAGCAGCACCAGGAGCACCTCCTGGAGCCACTCGGAATCGGCGTGCACGCGAGTATCCTCGCCTTCAACGAGGATCCTGAGCCCTGCGCTCTCCGCGAGCGGCTCCATCAGTTCGGCCACCCGCTGCCCAGCTTCCCTTAGACCTACGATCTCCAGCTCGGGCTCCCGCCGGTCCCAGCCTATCCGGGAGAGACGCAGCAAGGTATCCGACAGCCGCTGCATGCGGCGACCCTCGGAGAAGATGTGGTTAAGGAGGCGACGCTTTATGGCGGGATCCGCGTCCTCCCCGGTCGCCAGCAGCTCCGCGGCGCCAACGATGGCCATGATGGGTGTCCTGAGCTGATGGGCGGCGTTGGCCAGGAACCGCTGCTGATTGGCCTCCAGCTGGTGCCCCGCCGAAAGGTCCTGGATCACCACCAGCACTTCACCACGACTTTGTTCACTCCCGGCCAGGCACTCCAGCTTGACCCGAAGAAAAGTTTCCCCATAGCGGACTCCAGCCTCAATACCCTCCCCATTATTTGTGCAATGGGCGACCGCCTCCGGCAGATTAAAACCTTCCCAGGGATCCGGCAACTCATCGAGCGGTTCCTCGTCGGTCACGCCTAATATTGTGCGAGCGGCGGAATTCACGAACACGACACGCCCCTGCGCATCAGCTACCAGCACGCCTTCGGCGAGGCTGTTCAGTATGGAGTTGAGCGTTGCTTCGCTCTCGCGCAGCGCCTCCTCGGCCGCCCTGCGCTCGGTGACGTCAATGGAGGCGCCGTGCACACGCAGAGCCTTGCCCGATGCGTCCCTGGTCACGCCCCCGCGCGAATACAGCCAGCGTTCCGTCCCGTCCTTCAGCGCGATCCTGAACTCCAAGTCGAATGGCGCGTCGCTCTCAATCGAGGCGGCGAGGGCGGACGCCATCAAGGTCCGATCATCGGGAACGATTGACTCCCGCCATTGAGCGTCCGGCACAGTCGTCTGGTCAGGAGAGAAACCCATCAGGTCCGCCATCTTAGGTGAGATCAGGCACTCTTCCGTCTGGAGGTCCAAGTCCCAGGTTCCGATCCGGCCAGCCTCGACAGCGAAGCGATGGAACTCTTCGCTCTTGCGTAGCGCCTCCTGGCTCTCGCGCAGCTCTTCTTGTGCTCGCTTGCGCTCGGTGATGTCCTGGAAGTAGACCGAGAGACCACCCTCCGATGGATAGGCATGAACCTCAACCCAGGTGTTGAGCGGCGCGTAAAACTCTTCGAAATGTACCGAGTTTCCTGTTGCCACAGCTTCGTGGTACTTCTCGTACAGCGTCGAGTTGACGGCTTCCGGAAACTCATTCCACATATTGCTTCCCAGAAGCTCTTCGCGCGTGCGCTGCAAAACATGCTCTGCTTGCCCATTAAGATAGGTGAACCGCCACTCACGGTCGAGGGCAAAGAATGCGTCGGTTATGCTCTCGAGAATCCTTACGATTCGCCGGTTCGATTCTCGCAGCGCTTCCTCGGCACGCTTGCGTTCTGTAACGTCGCGTAGAACGGAGAGATGGCGTCCAGGCAAGAATCCGGCCTTGGCCTTGAACTCTAGCTCACGCGTCTCCCCATCGGGGCGATATAGCGGAAACTCCCCCTCTTGCTCCCCCTGCTCCAGGAACGACTGCCAGGCCAACCGGGTCTGGTGCTCTTCTCCAGGTCTTACGAAATCTTCAACCTTGGCTCCGAGTAACTCGTCTAAGGTGACGCCGAATAGTTCGCAGGCCGCGTCGTTAGCCCCGACGTACTCGCCGGCGTCGTCGGCTATCAGGATGGCGTCCAGGGTGTTCTCGAACACAGCACGGAACTGCCGCTCGCTCTCGTGCAGCATCTCCTCGGCCAGCTTCCGCTCGGTGATGTTCTCGTGGGCGATCACAGCTCGTGGGGGACCACCTGCAGCAAAGGGTGTCACCCTTGCAATGAACCAGCGCCGCTCGCTGGGTGAATGGCAGGGATACTCGAGCTCGAATCTTTCGCGCCGCCCGCTGAGAACCGAACGGATCCCCTCCGCAAAGGGGGCAGCCTCTTCAGAATACTCGCCTGTCGCCGAATTGCATGCCCGGAGGTAGTTAGCGCCTTCTGCGTAGTTCTGCCCGGCAACCCCGTTTTCCCGGGCAAAGTCTCGCCAGGCCTTGTTGACGGCGACGATAGTCCCCGACTCGTCGATGATCGCTATGTGCGCGGAGAGGCTGTCCAACGTCCGTTGCCGTTCCTCGCTGCGTTGGGTCTCCTCTTCCCTGCTGGCTTGCTCGCGTCCTAGCGCGGCAACTAACTCGAGCCTCCCGACAACCGCTTGGGCGAACCCCCCGAGCACCCTCATCTGATCCTGGCCAAACTCGATAGGCTCGGAGTTGAGCAGACACAGGGTGCCGATAGCTTGATTACCGGAGGTGATCAGCGGCGTCCCGGCGTAAAAGTGGATGCCGTAGTTCACGCACCAGTGTTGCTCTCTAAACTCTTCGGTGGCCAGGAAGTCTTCTACGACGAGCGGCATCTCGCCGCTCACCACGTACTGACACATGCTGTTCTCGAGGGCGTCTTGCCTGGCTTCGGCCAAGTTCCCGGGCAACTCTCCAGACCAGGCCCGGAAGTATTGCACGTCGGAAAGGTTCAGGTTCACCATGCATATGTCGGTGCCGAATATGCTACGCACCTCATCGACCAGTTGCTGAAGGACGTGATCGGCTTCGGGCCGTATTGCATCGAGGTGATGGAGCGTCGTCAAGCGCTGTGCCTCGCGACCATCCTTATCGGATGCTGTAGCGTCGAGCTGTTCCTTGTTTACACCGGAACCAGGGGACACGTAAAGCATCTTCTTTGCGCGATTACTCACTCGATGAAGATTATCATACAAGTAACGAGGTCGTTTCATGTCCCAACCGCTTCTCCACCAGAAGGAAACCCTGAACGAGATCCACCGAGGCAAGAGCCGGAGTAGTCATGTTTAGCAATAACTACGGCGTCTTCACGATCCCTTAATAAAGGCTGGATACAAAGATGCCGTAGTTGAACCCTTCGAAAAGGAGGAACGCAGTGGAGGAACGTAGCGACAGGTTCACAGCCCTCGAAGACCGCTTCGCAGGCTACGAGGTCTACGACAACTCTGGCCAGAAAATAGGTAAGGTAGACGACCTCTTCGTAGATGAGCAAGACAACCCCGAATACTTAGGCGTCAAGATGGGCTTCCTTGGTACCAGCTCTACCCTCATCCCTATGGATATAGCCCAAATAGACGATGCGAGCTCTCGCATCACCGTCTCTACTGAGAAGCAGACAGTGAAGGACGGACCCACCTTCGACGACGACCGGGAGATCACCCCTGAGTACGAGGAGCAGGTGCGCTCCTACTACGGTCTGGGCAGCCTCACTGCCACCGAGGAGCGAGGCTCCTACGGCGCCTACGAGGAGTCAGGCAACGTAGGCCCCGGCATGGTCGAGGGCGACACCGAAACCGGAGAGTTCCGCGGCCACTCAGAGGACGATGAGGGGGTCGCACAGAGTAGCGGTTCCGACCTGGAGGACGAGGACGAGCTTAGGGTGCAGAGGAGCGAGGAAGAGCTCAGGGCAGGTACCCGCGAGAGAGAAGCAGGAGCCCTAAACGTCCGCAAGCGCGTGGTCACAGACCGCCAACAGATAGAGGTGCCTACCCGTCGCGAGGAGGTAACTGTAGACCGGGTGCCTGTAGAGGGAGAAGCCGCAGAAGCGGATATAGGTGACGACGAGGTGAGGGTACCGGTCACAGAGGAAGAGGTAGTTGTGGAGAAGCGGCCTGTTGCCAAGGAAGAGGTGAGGATCCGCAAGGACGTTGTAGAGGACACTGAGGTTGTCGAGGAGGACGTGCGCAAGGAAGAGGTAGACGTAGACGACCAGAGCGGCCGCCTCAATCCGTAGGGCACCTACAAGGTAGGGCACCTACAAGGTAGGGCACCTACAAGGTAGGGCACCTACAAGGTAGGGCACCTACAAGGTAGGGCACCTACAAGG